>NZ_CP126159.1:0-300000 GCF_030127145.1 Halobaculum halobium | reverse complement strand
GGTTCTGCCGACAGGTCAGGGCTGAATATCCGGCGGTCGCTCAGTCGTATCGTCGACAGAGTCGTCATCGTCCGTATCACCTCCGAGCAGCGATTCCGGCTCCGAGCCGGTTGCGAGCACGACAGTTCCCTCACCCTCCCCGACGATCACAGACGGGTCGATCGTGAGCCGTCCCCGATCGCGCCACGAAGGGGCAATCCACGAGTCGCATCCCCGCAACAGTCCAGGCTTCGGCCTGACGTACCACTCGTCGTCGCTGCCCCGGCGGGCCCACCCGATCGGGAGCCCGTTGGTCGTCACCAGTCGTTTCCATCCGTCGGTATTCCCGTGTTGCGTGGTCATCGGTGTGGGCTTCCGGTGTGTTGCTGGTGTGGCCCCCCGGAGTGGTGCCGCCGACCGCGTCCGTGCCACCAGTTACTGGTCGACATGTCGACCAAAGGATCGATCGCTCACCACATAGCCGCGGGCCATTGACTGTGCTACCGTTTATTGGGGGCCGGGTCGCCTCGCTTGAGGCGCCGTTCGAGCCCGTCGAGGTGACTCATCCCGACGATGACTGCGACATCCCCAGATTGTCGAAGCGTGGCGACGCGGGCGGCCATCACCTCCTCGCGCGTGTCGTCGACAAGCGCGGTTTCTGGCGGGGGATCGACCGCGCCCACGAACGCGCGGTGCTGTGCGAGGTGGGTCGACTCGTGGTCGGCCTGCGTGTCGGGGTCGTCGAGGAGCGTCGCCTCGTAGGCGATATGTGTGTAGACCCGAGGCGTGTAGGGGGTGACTGCGGCGACGACGGCGCCGATCCGACACGCCCCTGCCTGTACGAGTCCGCGACCGAGATCCGCGAAAACGGTCCGCGCGATCGACCGCGCATCCGGGTCGTCGCGGAGGCGCTCGACCAGCGCGCGGACGTACCGCCGGGTCGGGGCGTCGACGCCGACCACGCGCGCGTCACCAGCGGCCCGAATTGCCGCGCTCATCTCGCCGCCGAGGCGCGGCGGCGTGTGTGTGTCGCGGGCGTAGCGGTGGAACAACGGCACCGACAGCGGCGGGAGTTCGACCGCGAGGACGTCCGGCGGGAACGCCTCGAGGAGGTATGACACCCGGAACACGCTTGCGGGGTGATCGTGGACGACACCCATGAGGAGGACGGCACTCATGCCATCCGAGCTCGGGAGACACCGCACGTGCGCCGGGGCGAGCCTGGGGTCTGCGTCCGCGGCGTTGAGCTCGGCGGCGATCGCATCGCAGTCGTACATGGGCAGTCGGTCCCTCGCGGCGAGATCCGCCGCAGGTACAACAGAAACGCGCCACGGCGACGTGTATGTATCGACGCTTCCCGCCGTGCGGCGCCGGCCAAGACCCGCAGCGCAGTCGTTGTCACGCCAGTCCGATCGACGGAGCGTATTTTGCGACGGTCAACGAACGCACAGACGAATCCCAGATGTCATCGCGAAACGACCCATTCGAGGACGTGGAACAGCTCATCGAGCGCATGAACCGCCAGATCGAGGCGGCAACGAGCTCGTGGTCCGGGGAGAAGTTCGTCGACGAGGAGGAGCATGCCCCCATCGACCTCGTGGAGTACGACGACGAATTCGTCGCGACCGTCGACCTCCCGGGGTTCGACCGCGAGGACGTGTCGGTGAGCGTCACCGACAACACCCTTCGGATCACCGCCGAGCGCGACGAATCGACCGAAGCCCGCGAGGACGACGAGCGAGTCCTGCGACGCGAGCGCCGACACGAGTCGGTTCGGCGGTCGATCACCCTCCCGGCCGAGGTCGAGAAGGACGCCGTGACCGCGAAGATACGAAATGGCGTGTTGACCGTCACACTCCCGCGAACCGACGTTGAGGAATCGCGAGAGATCGAGATCGAGTAACCGACAGCGATCGAAACCGAGGAATCGTACAGAGCCGAGGTCGGCTAGCCGGGGCGGCCGCCTCCCTGCGGGCCGGTGCGTTCTCGATCCCTGGGTCACTCACTCTCTTCATCGATTCCGTAGTCTCCGCCGTATTTGAGGAAGAGGTACGCGAAGCCGACCGTCGCGACCAGCGTGGCCGAGATCACCAAGCTGAGCGTCTTCGCGACGTCGGGGACATCAGGGATCACTGGACCGGACGGTGCGTCCGTCTGACCCGCGTCTTCGCTCACCTCGATCGTGCCGAGCATTCCGACGCTCTCGTGTGGGATACAGAAGTACGGGTACGTTCCCTCCGTCTCGAACGTGTACTCGTACGCCTCACCGCCCGGAACGTCGCCGCTCTCCGGGTCGCCCGAGGAGTATGCCGAACGCGCCGCTTCCTCCGACTCGAACCCGCCGGAGGCGAAGTACGCTGCGTCCGCCGGGAGGTCTTCCTCGTACGCTGTCACCGAGTGACCGACGTTACCCACGTTCTCCCAGACGACGGTCGTTCCCGGGGTGACCGCTGCCTCGTCGGGATCGAACACAAGGTTATCAGTCATCTCGATCGTTCGAGTTGATCCGTCCTGTGCGCTCGCCGGCGTCGTCGCTGCACCGGTTGCGACGGCACCAGCGCCCGCGAACGCACCGACGAGGACGTCGCGTCTGGTCAGTCTGGAAGACTCCCCAGCGGTCGCTTCGCGAGCGGTCGTCGGCTGGGCGGCGATCTGAGCGCTGTGTCGATCGCGATCCGTGGGAGATGTCATCGGTGGTGAGGTGCGTCGGGTGTCATCGGTGGTGAGGTGCGTCGGGTGTCATCGGTGGTGAGGTGCGTCGGGTGTCATCGGTGGTGAGGTGCGTCAGGTGTCATCGGTGGTGAGGTACGAACGGGCTTGTTCGTCGGTGACTTGATCGAAGGCGCGGTAGAACCGGCCGACAGCGCCGAAGTCTGCGGGCGCCTCCACGCAGACGAGTTCGTCGACGCACGCTTCGAGTTGTTCCAGCGTGTCCGGCGGGGCGACCGGAACCGCCAGCACGATCCGGTCGGCACCGGCGGCGGCGATCTGCCTGAGGCAGGCTCGCATCGTGGCGCCCGTGGCGATGCCGTCGTCGACGACGACGACTCGCTTGCCGTCCAGGTCCAGCGGCGGTCGGTCGCCGCGGTAGCTGTCGACGCGCTGGCGGGCAGCCGCCCGCTCGCGTTCGCGCTGGTCGTCGATGTAGTCGTCGTCGATGCCGGCTTGGTCGATGAGCGCGTCGTTGAGCCAGACGCTGCCGTCGCTGGCGACGGCGCCGACCGCCAGTTCAGCGTTCCACGGCGCGCCGATCTTCCGTGCGGAGACGATATCGAGCGGGACCGCGAGCCTGTCGGCGACCGCCCGACCGGCCGGGAGTCCACCCCTCGGCACCGCAAGCACGATGTCGGCTTCGATCTCGCGCTCGGTGAGGAGGGCGGCCAACCGCTCGCCAGCATCGGTTCGGTTGTCAAACATAGCTATGGTGCACAATTCGAGACGCTACTCTATTGACTCCCGACATATTGAATTGTTCGTCCAACACCACGATCGCGAAATCGGGACGATACTCAGGCAGGTCGGTGCTTAATGTCTGTACTGCCACCAGTGCTTGTGGAGTTCTGTCACAACGAGGAGCCCACCGGCGAGCGCGAAATACATCAAGAGGTGAGCAAGAGAAACGGGCGCCGTCTCCAGCACCGACTGCGCGATCGGAACGTACAACGCCGCAGCGTGGACGACGAGTGCGCCGACTGCGGCCGCGAGCAGAAACGGGTTCGACAGCGGCGAGATCCGGAACACCGAACGCGTTTCAGACCGGCTGTTGCCGACCTGTGCGTTCTCGAACAGCACCATCAAGAGGAGGAGCCCGTTTCGAGCCTCGGGGGCGCTGGCGCCCGATGCGAGCAACCACGAGAACGTCGCAAAGCCGACAAGCCCGATGTACCCCGTGCTGACGGCCGTGCGTTCGATCATGAGTCTGTCGAATATCGGTTCACTGGGCGAGCGTGGCGGACGCTCGAGCACGTCGTCTTCCTTCGGCTCGAATCCGAGTGCGACGTCTTGCATCCCCTCGGTGACGAGATTGAGCCACAGCAGTTGGACGGCTGTAAGCGCGAGCGGGAGCCCGGCTGCCAGCGAGAGTAGGACGAGCACGACCTCAGCGGCGTTCGTCGAGACGAGCAAGTAGATCACCTTTCGAACGTTGTCGTAGGCGACGCGTCCCTGTTCGATCCCCGAGACGATAGTGGCGAAGTTGTCGTCACTGAGTACTAGTTCGGCGGCATCGCGGGCGACATCCGTGCCGTCTTTACCCATCGCAATGCCGATGTTCGCCGCCTGGAGTGCCGGCGCGTCGTTCACGCCGTCGCCAGTGACTGCGACGAAGTGTCCGGCCGTTTTCGCGGCGGCGACGATGCGCAACTTCTGGTCTGGAGCGACCCGCGCGAACACAGACGTCACCCGAACGGTTTCGGCGACCTCGCCATCGTCCATCGCAGCTAGCTCAGCGCCGGTGACGACCTCGTCGAGGCTCGTCGCCATTCCGAGTTCGCGAGCGATCGCCAGCGCAGTCTCCGGGTGGTCGCCGGTGATCATCGCGACCTGAATGCCCGCGGCACGGGCAGACTCGACGGCGGCGCGGGCCCCCGAGCGAAGCGGATCGGTCATCCCGACGAAGCCGAGCAGCCGAAGCCCTGACGGTGGTTCCAGCGAGGGATCGTCCGGAACCCGACCGTGTACACGCCCCTCGGCGACGGCGAGCACGCGGTAGCCGTCTGCCGCGAGTTCCGTTGCCTCGTCGAGCGCGCGTCGGCGAGCCGCTGACTCGGTCCCCACTGTCCCGGTGGTCGCTCCGTCGTCGTTCCACTCGCACATGTCGATGATCCGCTCAGGGGCTCCCTTGACGAACACCAGAGTCTCGCCGTCTCCGTCCGTCTCCTCATCGGGGACGCGGTGGTACGTAGCGGCGTACCCGCGCTCGGATTCGAACGGGATCGTGCCGACCTGGGGATATCGCGCCGACGCGCTATCTGCCGTTACGTCGAACCGGCGGGCAAACGCGAGCAAGGCGGTGTCAGTTGGGTCACCACGCCGAGTGACCTCCTCACCGTCGGCTACGAGGCTCCCCTCGTTGCACAACGACACGGCGACCGCGAGTCGGGACAACTCATCGCTGCGCTTGGATCTGGTATCGGCCGTCTCACCGTCTTCACCGATCGACAGCGTTTGGCCACCGGGTAGACGTACCCGGCGCACTGAGAGCCGATTCTCGGTGATCGTTCCGGTCTTATCGGTAGCGATATAGGTACAGCTTCCGAGCCCTTCGACTGCGACGAGGCGGCGGACGATGACGCCGAGCGCCGCCATTCGTCTGGTTGCCACCCCGAGCGCGACCGTCATCGAGACCGGGAGCCCCTCGGGGATGGCGGCGACCGCGAGCGCGACGCCGAACAAGACCATCGTCGAGATCTCGAACCCGCGGACGACGACGCCGAAGCCGATCGCCAACAGCGAAACGCCCACGACAGCCGCGCCCAGTGCGCGCGTGAATCGCTGCATCCGCTGTACTAACGGCGGGCGGCCCTCCCCGAGGGCGGACACGTCCTCGGCCAGCGATCCGACCGCCGTGTCCTCGCCCGTTGCCACGACGACACCGCGCGCCCGACCTCGAACCACAGTCGTACCCGCGAACGCGAGATTCCGTCGGTCCGCAAGCGGCGTCGACGGGGCGCCCGTCCAGGTGGCTTCCTTTTCGACCGTCGTCGACTCACCGGTGAGCGTCGACTCGTCGGTCTCCAACCCGGTCGTCGCGATCAGCCGTACGTCCGCCGGGACGGCGCTCCCCGACTCCAGTACAACGATGTCACCCGGAACGACAACTTCGCTGTCGACCTCGACCGTCCGGTCGTCGCGCACGACAGTCGCTCGGGTTCGGAGCAGGCGTTGGAGCGCGTGAGTGCTCTGTGCTGCACGCCACTCCTGGACCCCGCCGACCAGCGCGTTCGCCAGAAGGACGACGACGATGAACCCCGCGTCCGTGCGCTCGCCGACGCTGATCGAGACGAGTGCCGCGGCGGCGAGGACGTAGATCAGCGGGCTACGGAACTGTCGAGCAAACACTCGCAGCGCTGACGGAGGAGACGCCTTCGGCAGTGTGTTCGGTCCGTACTCGCCGGTCCGTCGCTCCACCTCCGACGACGAAAGTCCCGTAGTATCAGTGTCGAGGCGCTCCAGTGCGCGGTCGACAGACACCGCGTGCCACGAGTGGTCGCTACCCGACGCTGGTTGACCGGATGAATTGGCCGCCTCAGTCGTGCTTGGCTCTGTCACCGGCCCAGACTGCGTTGCGGGCGTGGGCGGTCTGCTGTCGCTCCCTCAAATGACACTCGCATGATTATTTTTATGCTGGCGGGAAAAGCTATCCGACACTTCAACGAGTTGAAAACCAGAGTCAGCGAGCGCGTGCTGTACGACATTCGGTAGTCGCTACACGCCCCTCAAGGCTCGTGGGGGACCGACAGCACCGTCGCCAGTCCCTCGATGACGGTCTCACCGTCGACGGCGGCGACCGTCTCAACGCGGATCCGGTCGCCGCCGAGTTCCTCCCGGACGGTCGCGCGCGCCTCAACCGTGTCACCCGGACGGACCGGTGCTTCGAACGAGCAGTCCTGGTCGAGATAGATAATATCGCCGGGGAGCGACGCGAGCGCGGCGCTGACGACGCCTGCGCCGAGCATTCCGTGGGCGATCCGGCTGCCGAACATCGTCTCGCTCGCGTAGGCGTCGTCGAGGTGAATCGGATTCTCGTCGCCGGTGATCTCCGCGTACGCGTCGATCGTTTCAGTCGTCACGTCGATACTCGCGGTCGCATCGTCGCCGACGGTTGCGACTGGCATATCGGTGCTCCGGGACGATGCCCGAAAGCGTCGGGGGTTAACATGTAAAGCGCCCGCTTGAAGGGGGGGCGCGGACAGTCTCACTTCGTGCAACGTGCGGACCACGACGGCGTCGAAATCGCCTACGAGGAGCGCGGCCGCGACCCGGCCGAGGCGGAGACGGTCGTCCTGTGTGAGGGGCTCGGCTACGGTCGCTGGATGTGGAACTGGCAGACAGACGCCCTCGCCGAGTCGTATCACCTGCTGGTGTGGGACAACCGGGGGACCGGCGACTCCGACGTTCCGGCGGGACCGTACACGATCGACCAACTCGCTGGCGATCTCGAGAGCGTGCTCGACGACGCCGGCGTCGACGCAGCCCACGTCGTCGGGGCGTCGATGGGCGGCATGGTCGCCCAGCGATACGCGATCGACTACGACAGGGCAGAGTCCCTCACGCTGCTTTGTACCTCGCCCGGGGGACCGGAGGCGGTGCCGACGCCGGAGTCGACGCTGGGGCGGATGTTCTCGGTGCCCGACGACGCGAACGAGCGCGAGGCGATCCGGTACAAGATGGCGCCCGCCGTCACCGACGGCTTCATCGAGGAGAACGGGGATCTCGTCGAACGGATCGTCGACTGGCGGCTCGCGTCGGACGCGCCACCGAGCGCGAGGGAGGCACAGGCAGCGGCTGTGCAAGCGTTCGACGCGAGCGACGAACTCGACGCGATCGACGTGTCGACGCTGGTCATGCACGGCACCGACGACCGCGTGCTTCCCGTTGAGAACGGCGAGCTGCTGGCCGCTGCGATCCCGGAGGCGGCCGCCGAGTTCGTCGAGGGCGGGTCGCATCTGTTCTTCATCGAAGACGCCGAACGGGTGAATGACCGCCTCCGCGAGTTCCTCGCCGATGTCTGAGGGAGAGGGCTCCGCCGACGTGGCGGCCGAAGACGAGCAGCCGACGCGCCCGCCCACAGACGGTCCAGACTGGATCGGCGACTGGGCCGGTCGGCGCGCATCGCTGTCCCCTGACCGCGTGGGGCTCGTCGACGCCTCGACCGGCCGGTCGTACACGTACGCCGACCTCGACGGCCGGGCGATCCGAACCGCTCGACTGCTCCGCGACGCCGGCCTCGGTGCGGGCGACCGGGTCGTGACGCTCTCGCGAAACCGACCCGCGCTCGTGGATCTGTTCTTCGCGACCGGGAAGATCGGAGCCGTGCTCGCGCCGCTGTCGCACCGATTGGCGCCTCCTGAGCTCGCGGAACTCGTCGGCGACACCGACCCGTCGGCAGTCGTCGTCGAGAGCGAGTTCGCCGACCTCGCCGGCGACGCGCTGAGGACGGCCGGCCTCGATGACGCGCCGGTATACACAGTCGGCGACGACGCGGACGACGTCGCGACCGCCGCCGCCGATCTCGGAGGCGAGTCGTTCGAGTCGGCGAGACCCGCCAACGCGGACGACAGCGGAGACCGGGAAGACGGAACCGTCGCCGAGGGATCGGTCGATCCGACCGAGTCGTCGGTGTCGCTGTCGGACCCACACCTGTTCCTCCACACGGGCGGGTCGACTGGAACGCCGAAGCAGACGGTGATCACCCACCGCGCGGTGTACTGGAACTCGATGACGACGATCGCAGCGTGGAACCTCCGGGGCGACGACGTGACGCCGATGCCGTTCCCGCTGTTTCACACCGGCGGGTGGAACGTGCTCACCGTCCCGTTGTTCCACACGGGGGGGACCGTCGTGATAGCCCGGGAGTTCGACCCCGGGCAGGTGCTCGACACCGTCGAGTCCCGGGAGGCGTCGGTCCTCGTCGCGGTGCCGGCGGTGCTGCGAATGATGAGCGAACACGACGACTGGGCCGACACCGACCTGTCGTCGCTGCGGTTCGCCAAGTCCGGCGGCGGACCGTGTCGCCGGTCGGTACTGGAGGCGTGGTGGGACCGCGGCGTCGACCTCTCGCAGGGGTACGGGCTCACAGAGTGCGGTCCGAACAACTTCGCGATGCCGGACGACTGGCCCCGCGAGAAGGCCGACGCCGTCGGCGTGCCGGCGCCCCACGTCTCCGCGCGGATCGTCGACGGCGACGGGAACCGGGTCGAGGACGGCGGGATCGGGGAGTTGGAGCTGTCGAGTCCGGCCGCCGCGGAGCGATACTGGAACGCCCCCGAGGAGTCCGCCGAGACGTTCGGGGGCGGGTGGGTGTCGACCGGCGATCTGGCGCGCGCCGACGCCGACGGCTACTACCACATCGAAGGGCGAAAGAAGAACATGTACGTCAGCGGCGGCGAGAACGTCTTCCCCGCCGAGGTCGAGGACGCCCTCACCGACCATCCAGGGATCCGAGAGGCGGTCGTCATCGGCGTCCCCGACGAGACGTGGGGGACCGTCGGAAAGGCGGTCCTCGTCGGCGACGAGTCGCTGACGCGATCGGATCTGGACGAGTTCCTCGACGACCGACTCGCGCGGTTCAAGCACCCGAAACACCTCGCATTCGTCGAGGACGTCCCGTACTCGGGCCCCTCGAAGATAGACCGCGAGGCGGTTCGCGAGCGGTTCGGCGGTGAACGGTGATCGGTGGACCGACTGCGGTAACCGCCCAGTTCGATTCGTCAGCGTCACCGACCCTGACAACATAAACAATTATGTAGATCTTCCCGAATGTCCTAGCGACCGGAGAGAGTACCATGATCGACGTCACCCTGGACATGGAGCAGTACGACTGTCCGTTCATCCACGCCACAGAGGAGCACGATCTGGCGTTCTCGGCGGTGCACTGGGAGTTCGACACCGCGACAGACTCGCTGGAGACCCGGATGGTCGTCGAGGGTGACGACCGCGAGACGCTCGGACGGGGGTTGACCGAACTGCGGGAACACGAGGGGCTCCGCGAGTACACCCTCCTCTCGAAAACCGGCGGCGTCGGTCACATTCGGACCGTCATCGACGAGACGGCCGCGATGTCGACCGTCCGCGACGGCGGCGGCTACATCACCGGGCCGTTCTACATCGCCGACGGATCGGAGCTGTGGCACGTGGGGTTCGACGACCGCGGCGAGGCGGACGGAACGCTCTCGCGGCTCGACCGCGACAACGAGTACCAGGTGCTCGAACGCGACGAGCCCGACCTCCCCGAACTGCAGGGCTTCATCCAGAACGCCGGCGCCGCGATGACGCTCATCGAGGGGTGTAAGGACCTCTCGGACGTGGAACGCCAAACGCTCGAGACCGCCGCCTCCGAGGGGTACTTCGAGAGTCCGCGCTCGGCGACCCTCGGAACGCTCGCCGAGGAGTTCGACGTGTCCAAGCCGGCCGTGTCGAAGAACCTCCGGCGCGGCCAACGGAAGATGCTCCAACGGGTGGTCGACGCGATGGGCGAACTGGAGGAGTAGCGGGCGGTCGTCGACATCCGGGGCGACGCTGGGGATCCGGTGACGTGGCGCGGCGAGTCAGTCTACGGGTCGGGCTCAATCGCTCCCGTGCGACTCCACGAGGTCCGCGAAGTTCCTGAGCGTTCGAGTAGCGGTGGACTCTTCGAAGGAGCGGTCGGTCTCCTCCCAGCCGTCGTACTCGTCGACGATCCGAGGCGTGAACTCGGGGTGATACTGCACGGACCACACGGGACTGTCGCGGTGTCGGGTAGCGAAGTACTCGTAGTAGTCCGCGCGCCCGATGAGCTCCATGCCCTCCCCCAGTTCCGTGACCACGTCGGAGTGGAGAACGGGGACGGTCGGTTCGACACCGTCGAACAGGGGGTCGTCGTCGTCGAATTCGGCGTCCCTGAGGTGGAGGCGAGCCGTCCCGCTGTCCACGACTGACCCGCCGAGCGCTGCGTTCAGGATCTGGTGGCCGAAGCAGATGCCGAGCGTCGGCACGCCCTCCTCAACGAGGCGGCGCGCGAACCGCTTTTGATCGGTGATCCACGGTTGGTCCGGTTCGTCGTACACGCCGACCTCGCTCCCGCCGATGACGACGCCGTCCACGTCCGCGAGGCTCGGGTCGCCGTCCTCGTTCGGATAGTTGTACACGTGAGCGTCGGGGAGGAAGTGCGCGATCTCGTCGGCCATGTAGCCGCCGTCGACCGCGTTATCGAGTACCAAGATCATGTGCGCGTCATTTATGAGGTCATGCTGTCTGGACGGAGATATGACCTTCGACGCGTCGAAGATACGCGACGATTTCCCCGTCCTCGAGCGTCGGGTGAACGGGCATCCTCTCACCTATCTCGACAACGCCGCCACCACGCACACGCCCAGACAGGTGTACGACGTGTTCGAGGAGTTCTACGCGGGCTACAACGCGAACATCCATCGCGGGATCCACGAGCTCAGTTACGAGGCCTCGGTGGCGTACGAGCAGGCTCACGACCGGGTCGCCGAGTTCCTCGGCGCCGACGGTCGCGAGGAGATCGTCTTTACAAAGAACACCACCGAGAGCATCAACCTCGTCGCGTACGGGCTCAGCCAGCGCCTCGACGCCGACGACGAGATCGTCGCCACCGAGATGGACCACCACGCTTCGCTGGTCACCTGGCAGCAGATCGCGAAGCGGACGGGCGCGACCGTCCGCCACATCCCCGTCACGGCCGACGGGCACCTCGACATGGACGCCGCCCGTGACCTCATCACCGACGACACCGCGGTCGTGTGTGCGCCCCACGTCTCGAACGTCCTCGGCACGATCAATCCCATCGAAGATCTCGTGGCGCTCGCGCACGACCACGACGCGTACGCGGTCGTCGACGGCGCACAGTCCGCGCCGACGCGTCCCGTCGACGTGGGGGCGATGGACGCGGACTTCTTCGCGTTCAGTGGCCACAAGTTCGCCGGCCCCACCGGTATCGGCGGGCTGTACGGGAAAAGAGCGATCTTGGAGGACTTCGACCCGTTCCTGTTCGGCGGGGAGATGATCCGGAACGTCACCCTCTCCGACTCGACGTGGAACGAACTCCCATGGAAGTTCGAGGCCGGCACCCCGCCCATCGCGGAGGGAATCGCACTCGGCGCCGCCGTCGACTACCTCGAAGACCTCGGCATGGAAGCCGTTCGCGCCCACGAGAACGACCTCGCCCAGTACCTCCTGCGGGAACTCGCCGACCGCGAGTTCGTCCGGACGTACGGCCCCGACGTCGGCGAGGAACGCGCCGGGCTCGTCTCGTTCAACGTCAAGGGCGTCCACGGGCACGACCTCTCCAGCCTCCTCAACGATCGCGGGATCGCCATCCGCGCCGGCGATCACTGCACCCAACCGCTGCACGATCGCCTCGATATCCCAGGATCCGCCCGCGCTTCGTTCTACGTCTACAACACTCGCGCGGAAATCGACCGCCTTCTCGACGTCGTGGACACCGCCCGCGACGATCTCGACGACTACCTCACGTCCGACCGCTACCACGATCTCATCAGCGAGCACCATTACGACCCGCAGAACCAAGGCGGCCTCACCGACCCGACGTTCGTGAAGTCCTCCGAGGAGACCACCTGCGGCGACGACGGCGAGTTCCACGTCACGATCACCGACGACCGCATCGAGGAGATCGCCTTCGAGAGCCAAAGCTGTGCGGTCAGCCGCGCCGTCGCCAGCCTCCTCTCGGAGCACCTCGAAGGGATGCCGGTCGCCGAGGTCGCGGAGCTCGACGGCTACGTCGCCAGCGAACTCGACGGCCAGTACCCCGACATCCGTCGCGAGTGCGTCGAAGGCCCCGAGGACGTGATCCGGGAGGCCGCCCGCGAGTACGTTGCAACGGAACAGCGTGCAGGACCCGTGTGACAGGCTCCCCGTAAACCCCGGCGACCCCGGGCTCGTTCACATATTAACCACGCAGTTCTTGCCGGATACCGCACAGTCCCGCAGTGTATGAGCGATCGTATCACACGACGGCGGACGCTGGCCGCGCTGGGTGCGACGGGCATCGCCGGATTGGCCGGCTGTGCCGGCGGCAACGGCGGCGACGAGACCGAGACCAGTGCTGATACTACTGCGGCAGACACGGAGGCAAGCGACGACATGGACGGGACAACGACGGGGAGTTCGGGCGGGGCGTCGGGAACGGTGAAGATCGGCGTGCTCCAGCCCATCTCGGGCGATCTTCAGTACTACGGTCAACAGGCGCTGTGGGGGTTCTCCTCCGGGCTCGGGTACAAGGCCGGCGCCGAGCCGTCGGTGACGGCTGAGACCGGAAGCCAGACCGTCACCGTCGGCGACGTCGACTACGAGCTGTACATCCGCGACACCCAGTTCTCTGCGGATACGTCCCAGACGCTCGCGACGAACCTCGTCACGGACGAGGAGGTCGACATGCTGTTCGGCTGCGCCTCGTCGGGCGCCGCTAGCCGCGTGAGCACGACCGTCGCCCAACAGGCCGGTGTTCCGTACATGGCGGGGCCGGCGGCGTCGGCGTCGATCACCGGCGATTCTGAAACCTGCAGCGACATGGTGTTTCGCGCGTCCGAGAACACGGCGATGGACGCCCGCTCGGGCGGAAAGTACGTCGCCCAAGAGTCGGACGTGTCGCGGGTGTACCTCTTCGGCGCCGACTACTCGTTCGGTCGCGCCGTCGTCAACAACTACGAGCAGGTGCTCACGAACGAGGGCGTCGAGATCGTCGGCAAGCGCTTCGTCCCGCAGGGGTACAGCGAGTGGGAGGGGCTGCTCGACAACGCCGTCGAAGCGGGCGCCGAGGGAATCGTCGGCGGGTTCACCGTCGCGACGCTTCCGTCGCTGTTCACGACGTACCTGCAGGGCGACTACGACTTCACGGTGTTCGGCGGATTCGCGACGGCCATCACGAACAACGTCATCGGCGGGCTACTCCAGAACCAGCTAGGGGAACCGCTCACCCAGGAGAAGCTCGACGGGCTCGGCGTCGGACCCTTCACCACCCGCTACCACTGGAATCAGTACGACAACGAGATCAACTCGACGTTCGTCGACGGCTACGTGAACGCGTACGGACGGGTTCCCGACCTGTTCACGTCCGGGACGTTCACTGCCGCCTCCGCGATCGTGCAGGGGGTGGAGGCGAGCGGATCGACCGACGGCGCGGACATTGCAGAGGCGCTGCGCGGCATGACCGTCGCCGACACGCCGAAGGGAACGGACGCGTACACCTTCCAAGAGTACAATAACCAGGCCCGTTCGCAAATGACTGTCGCGGACGTGGTCCCCACCGCCGACGAGTGGAGCGACGCCTGGGGGGCGGCCGTTCAGCCGAGCGATCCCGTCGCGCGTATCTCGGCCGACGAGACGACGATCCCGGCCGACAGCGACGACATGGGCTGCTCGCTGTAGATGCTCCGAACGAGCGGTCTCACGAAGCGGTTCGGCGGACTCACCGCCGTCGACGACGTGGACTTCGCGCTCGACAGCAACGAACTGTGCTCGCTCATCGGTCCCAACGGCGCCGGTAAGACGACGTTCTTCAACCTCCTCACGGGGGTCCTCACCCCAACAGCGGGTACCGTCGAACTCCGGGCGGAGGACAGCCCCGTCAACACCGCCGACGACGGGGCGGACGCGAGGAACGAATCCGACGAGGGCGACGCAGACAGCTGGCGCGACATCACCGGCGCCGCACCACACGAAATCGCGTCGCTCGGCGTCCACCGGTCGTATCAAGTGACGAACGTGTTTCCGAACTCGACCGTGCTGGAGAACGTCCGCGTCGCCGCGCAGGCCGCCGGCGGCGACGGAGCGAACTTCTGGCGCAACGCCCGACAGCTCGACCGGTACATCGAGGAGGCGTACGGGATTCTCGACCGCGTCGACTTGGCGGACCGCGCCGAGGAGCCGGCCAGTGCGCTCTCGCACGGGGCCAAGCGCCAACTAGAGGTCGGCGTCGCGCTCGCGGGCGACCCGGACGTGCTCCTCCTCGACGAGCCCAACGCCGGCGTCTCCTCCGAGAGCGTCGACCGCGTCGTCGACCTGATCGAGGACGTCGCGACCGACCACGCCGTGCTGCTCGTCGAGCACAACATGGACATCGTGATGGAGGTGTCCGACCGCGTCGTCGTGCTCAACCAAGGCGCGGTGATCGCGGACGACGAGCCCGCGGCCGTCAGGGACGACCCCGCAGTCCAACGGGCCTATCTGGGCGGTTACGAGCCCGGTAGCGCCGGGGACGGAGGTGAAGCGGCGTGAGTACAGGAGCGAACGCGGACGTGAGTACGGATGCAGACACAGACGCTCACGACGACACTGCGTCGCAGACGGCGGAGCGCGGTGACCCGCTCCTCTCGTTGTCGGGCGTCGAGACGTACTACGGCGACAGCCACGTGCTCGAGGGGGTCGACCTCGAGGTGTACGAGGGCGAGGTCGTCGCGCTGATGGGGCGCAACGGCGTCGGCAAGACGACGACGCTGCGCTCGGTGCTGCAACTGACGCCTCCCCGCGAGGGGTCGATCGAGTATCGCGGCGAGGAGCTCGTCGGCCGGGAGACCCACGAGGTCGCCGCCCGCGGACTCGGCTGGATCCCCGAGGACCGGCGGATGTTCGGACAGCTCACGGTCGAAGAAAACGTCCGTGTCGCGGTCCCCGATTCCGACGACGCCGACGCGGCGCTGGACCTGGCTTTCGAGACGTTCCCCGACCTCCGAGACCGAAAGGGCGCGAAGGCGGGTGACCTCTCCGGCGGCCAACAGCAGATGCTGGCCATCGCCCGCGGACTCGTCGGCGACAACGACCTGCTGCTGGTCGACGAGCCCAGCGAGGGGCTGGCGCCGCTCATCGTCGAAGCGGTCGCGGACGCGCTGACCGAGGCGGCCGCGGACACGACGATGCTGTTAGTCGAACAGAACCTCCCGCTCGCGCTCGACGTGGCGGATCGGTTCTACGTGCTGGATCACGGCACCGTCGTCGACGAGGGCGACACCGACGCCGTCAGCGCCGAGGGCGAGCGACTCCGGAGGTACCTCTCGGCATGAGCGCGATCGCACAGGCGACCGCGTCGCTGGCGCCGGTCGCGCCCGTCGGGGCGGCGCTCCCGCTGCAGTTCGCGGACGCGTTGATCGAGTTCCTCTCGCCGGCGACGCTCGCCGACGTGATCGTCCGCGGGATCGCTGAGGCGAGCCTCTACGTGATGATCGCCGCCGGGCTGACGCTCGTGTTCGGGCTGATGGGCGTGCTCAACTTCGCCCACGGCTCGCTGACGATGCTCGGCGCGTACCTCGGCGGGCTCGTGCTCGTCGCGACGGTCGCGCAGTCGACCGGCGGGGTCGGACGGCTGCTCGCGTTCGGGGTCGCCGTGGTCGTCGCCTTCGGCGCGCTGGCGGCGCTCGGCGGCGGGCTGGAGATCGGACTCGTTCGGCCGATATACGATCGACCGCCGCTGTATCAGATCCTGCTCACCTTCGGCGTGACGCTGGTACTCGACGAGCTCGCGCGCATCCTCGTGCTCTTCTACGGGCTACAGCCGACGACCGTGTGGCAGGACGTGCTCGGGACGAAGCCGGCGTTCCTCGCGAACTCTGTCGGGGTCGCCGGCGTCTCCGCGAGCGGATTGGAGCTGTTCCAGATCCTCTTCGGCGTGCTGACCGTCACCGGCGTGTACCTGTTTCTCACCCGGACGCGGTACGGGCTGTTCGTGCGCGCCGGCGGCGAGGACAGCGAGATGTTGTCGGCGCTGGGTGTCGACGTGAACCGCGTCTTCACCGTCGTGTTCGCGCTCGGAACGGGCATCGCCGGCGCCGCCGGCGTGTTGCTCGCGTGGGACCCTTCGTGGGGCGCATCGGTGCCGCTGGCGGCCGAGACGCTGCTCCCGGCGTTCGTCGTCGTGATCGTCGGCGGGCTCGGGACGTTCCGCGGCACCGTCGTCGCGGCGCTGATCGTCGGCCTCGTCGACTCGTCGATGACGTGGTGGTTCCAGAACTTCGTCGACTTCACCGGCCTGCCGGAGATGGTGGTGTTTCTCGTGCTCGTGCTCACGCTGATTGTGAAGCCGCAGGGACTGTACGGCGTCTCGGAGGTGGGGGGCCATTAGCGATCCCGATTCCGCCGACGATTCCGAGGGCCGTTCGACCGGCGATGCGACCGCGCCCGACGACACGAACGTGACCGACGGCGGCGAATCTGCCGAGGCCGTCACAGACGACGGCCCGACGGCGACCGACCACGTCGCAAGCGCCGTCGGCAGCGAGACCGCCTGGTACCGGCGGTACGCCGAGGAGCACCTCGTTCACCTGGTCGTCGTGTTGGCGTTCGCCGCGTACCCCGGCGTGTACACGCTGCTCGTGAACTCCGGGCTGTCCGCGGAGGTTACCGCGGTGCTGCCGCGGATCGAGACGCTCGTCGTCGTGTTGTTCTTCGCGCTGTTCGCGATGTCGTTCGACTTCATCAGCGGCTACACCGGCTACCTCTCCTTTGGCCACGCGGCGTTCTACGGCACCGGCGCCTACCTCGTCGCGCTCGCGGCCAACGGGAAGATCCCGCTGCTGGGGCCGGAGACGCCGTTCATGCTGCTGCTCGTCCTCGCGGGTGTCGCCGCCGCGGCGCTCGCGGTCGCGATCGGCAGCGTGTCGTTCCGGCTGTCGGGCGTCTACTTCGCGATGATCACCCTCGGATTCTCGCAGGTGCTGTACGTGTTCGTCCGCGACTGGGACTTCGTGAGTTCGGCGCCCCGGGACGGCGTCGCCGTCACCGGGACGCTGGAGGGATTCCGGATCGGCGTCCCGTGGGTCGACGGCCTTTCGGTCGCGATCGGACAGCTCACCGGCGACTCGGTCGAGGG
The DNA here is from genome assembly GCF_030127145.1 of Halobaculum halobium. Lineage (NCBI taxonomy): Archaea > Methanobacteriati > Methanobacteriota > Halobacteria > Halobacteriales > Haloferacaceae > Halobaculum > Halobaculum halobium. The sequence continues at coordinate 282,479 of NZ_CP126159.1, read as the reverse complement.
GCTGTTCGGGTTCATCACCCTCTCGCCGACGGAGGTGTCGTTCTACGCGGTCGGCGCCGTCGTGCTCGTCTGTTATCTCGCGCTCCAGCGGCTCGTCCACTCGCCGTTCGGGCGGACGCTGATCGCGATCCGCGAGAACGAGGAGCGCGCCAGAGCGATCGGCTACAACACCTACGCGTACAAGCTCGGGGCGTTCGTCGCCTCGGGCTTCTTCGCCGGGATCGCCGGCGCGCTGTTCGTGGGGTTCCGGCGGTCGGTGACGCCCGAGAACGGCTTCTACTTCCTCGTCGCCGGCGACGCGCTGCTGGTGTCAATCATCGGCGGCTTCGGCACGCTCGCCGGCCCGTTGTACGGCGAACTGTTCGACGCGACCGTCCGCGAGTTCCTCTCGAAGGAGGGCGGCGGGGGCGGCCTGCTGCCGTACCTCCGCGCGAACGTCGGCGACGCGACGCTGGCGACCGAGATCTACAACGGACTCACCGTCGCCGAGGCCATCGACACGTTCCTGAACGGCCACGCCGCGCTGTACGTCGGCCTGCTGTTCGTGCTGTTCGTGTTGTACGTGCCGAACGGACTGCTCGGTACCGCCCGCGACCGCATGGGCGGCACGCTCGCGAAGGCCGTCCCGCGCCGGCTCCGGCGGTGGTTCGATGGCTGACAGCCGACCCGTCGGCCTCACCGGCCTCGGGACGTACGTGCCCGACGAGGTGTTGACCGGCGAGGAGATCGCCGGGATCAGCGGGATCCCCGACGAGGTCGTCGTCGAGAAGATGGGCATGCGCGAGAAGCGCGTCTGCCCCCCGGACGACGACCACGTCACGGACATGTGTCTCGCGGCGGGGCGGGAGGCGCTGTCGGACGCCGGCCTCGACGCCGGCGACCTCGATCTGATCTTGTACCACGGCAGCGAGTACAAGGACCACGTCGTCTGGTCTGCCGCCGCCGACGTGGCAGAACGCCTCGGCGCGGACGACGCCTACGCACACGAGTCGTACGCGCTGTGTGCGGGCGCGCCTATCGCGATTCGCCACACCGCGGCTCAGCTCCGCGTCGGCGACGTGGATTGCGCGCTGCTCGTCACGGCGAGTCGCGAGGAGGACCTCGTCGACTACGCCGACGAGGACGCGAGCTTCATGTTCAACTTCGGCTCGGGCGCCGCCGCAACAGTGCTGGAGGCCGACCCCGTCGACGACCGCACCCGCGCCGTCGTCCGCGAGTCGGCGGCGACGACCGACGGCAGCTTCTCCCGCGACGTGGTGATGCCCGCGGGCGGGTCGGCGAGGCCGCCGAGCCGCGAGACGGTCGACGGGGGCGAACACACGCTGACGGTTCCCGATCCGGACGACATGAAGGAACGACTGGCGGACGTGTCGGCGCCGTCGTTCCTGTCGGTCGCCGACGACGCGCTCGCCGACTCCGGGTACGATCGCGACGACATCGACTTCCTGGCGCTGACTCACATGAAGCGGTCGTTCCACGAGTATCTCTGCGCCGAGCTCAGCGTCGACGAGCGGGAGGCCTACTACCTCGACGACTACGGTCACGTCCAGAGCGCCGACCAAGCGCTCGCGCTTCGCGAGGGGCTCGACCGCGACCGCGTCGCCGACGGCGACGTGGTGCTGTTCCTCGCGGCCGGCACCGGCTACACCTGGGCGGCGACCGTGCTGGAGTGGTCCGAGCGCTGATCCGCTTCGTCGCCGGCGCGGGATGAGGCCGCCCCCGGGTCGCGGCCATGGAACCCGAGACCCGGCGAACGAGTCCGGGCGAGCCAACACTTATTCGTCGGTCTGTGAATCGATAGCGTATGACGACGTTCCCCGAGGACGACGCGCTCGCCGGCGAGTTTGCGGTTCCGGACGACGTACGACCGGTCGTCGACCGAGTGATCGAGTTCATCGAGGAGGAGGTGCTGCCGTACGAGGAGGAACACGCCGACCACATCGGCGGGCCGCTGGACTACCTCGACGACGACGGCCTGATGAAGCCCGAGACGCGGGCGATGCAAGCGGAGATCCGCAAACGGAGCGCCGACGAGGGGCTGTACGCGCTCCATCTCCCTGAGGAAGTTGGCGGCGGCGGCCTCTCGAACCGCGAGCACTTCTACGTGCAGGAGGCGGTGTTCCGCTACGGGACGGGCCACGGGTCGAGTGTCGCGCGGGCGATGATGGCGTGGACCGAGGGGCCATCGCCCGCGCTGTTGCACCTCGACGACGACCAGCGCGAGGAGTGGCTCAGGCCGCTCGTCGAGGGCCGGAAGACGGCCTGCATCGGCATCACCGAGCCGGGTGCCGGCTCTGACGTGACGGCCATCTCGACGACCGCCGAGCGCGACGGCGACGGCTGGGTGCTCAACGGCGACAAGCGCTACATCACCAACGGTCCGTTCGCCGACACGGCGCAGATCCTCGCGAAGGTCGCGGGAGCTGACGGCTCGGCTCACGAGACGATGGGGATGTTCCTCGTCGACACCGACAACCCCGGGTACGAGGTGGGCGAACCGAACCTGAACATCATGATGGACGGCATCACCTCCGACGTCCACCTGCGCGATTGCCGGGTCGACGGCGACCAGTTGGTCGGGGACGTGGGCGACGGCCTCCCGCTGGCGCTGTCATGGGTGAACTGGCGACGCGCCGGCCGGGCCGGGATGTGCGCCGGGATGGGCCGGTACCTCCTCGACAGGATGCTCACCTACGCGAAAGATCGCGAGACGTTCGGCGAGCCCATCGGGAGCAATCAGGCCGTGCAGTGGCCCATCGTCGAGACGGCCACGGAGATCCACGCTCTCCGCGAGTTCGGGACGGCACTGCTGGGCGCCTACGACGCGGAGGCGAACCTCCACGACCTCCAGCAGTCGGCGACCGCCCGTCGGAAGCTCTCGATGCTGAAGTATTACCCCGAGGACCGCCTGTTCGACTGGGCCGACCGCGCGATACAGGTGCTGGGCGGCTACGGCCTCATGCGCGCCGGCGGCGTCGAGCGCGTCTTCCGGGTGGCCCGCAACCTCCGGATCCCCGCAGGGACGACGGAGGTACAGAAACGAACCATCGCGAAGACGCTCGGGCTGGAGTGATGCGCGGGAGAGACCGATCGATCCTCCTGTTGCTGCTCGACGGCGCGGCGGACCGACCCGCGTCGGAACTGGACGGGAGCACACCGCTTGAGGCGGCCGAGACCCCGAACCTGGACCGGCTCGCGGCGGCGGGGATCAACGGCACGATGCACGTCGCCGACCCGGGCGTGCCGCTATCGAGTGATCTCGCGCACACCCGGCTGTTCGGCTACGACCCAGCCGAGGTTCCGGGCCGCGGCGTGCTGGAGGCGCGCGGCTTCGGCCGGGAACCGCCGGCCGGGAGCGTCGTCTGCTCGGCGTCGTTTGCGTCGCTCGACGCCGCCACCGGGAGCCGCGTCGCGGACCGTCACCTCGCGGTCGACGCCGAGGAGTTTCCCGCGCTCGCCGAGCGGTCCGGCGTCGCCTCGGTCGACGTTCCCGTCGTCGAGGGATGTACGGTCGAGTTCGAATACACGTGGAAGAACCGGGGACTGGTGACGATTACTGCGGACACGGTGGTGTCCCCGGCGGTCACCGACGTGGACCCCTTCGAGGCGGGGCTACCGGTGGTCGCGAGCGAGCCCACGCGCGAGGCGGCCGATCCGGCGGCCGCACGGCGGACGGCCGACGCGCTGCAGGCGTACACGCGTTCGACGCGGTCGGCGCTGGCGAACGTACCAGGGCCGGCCGACGCGGTGCTCTCGAAGTGGGCAGCGACGCCGACGCGCGTCGAGTCGTTCCGTGCGCGCCACGGGCTCGACGCGGCGAGCGTGACGCCCAAACCGGTGTTGACCGGGCTCGCGCGCACACTCGGGATGACCCACGTCGAGCCGCCCGAGGGGTACGACGCGCGAGCGGATCGAGCGCTCGACGCGCTCGCGGACCACCAGTTCGTCCACGTCCACTACCCAGAGCCGGACGAGGTGTCCCACGCCGCCGGCCCGACAGAGAAGCGCGACGAGCTGTCGGCGATCGACGCGTCGCTGTCACCGGTTGTCGAGCGCGTCAGAGACGATCCCGACCTGGTCACGGTCGTCACCGCCGATCACACCACCCCGAGCACCGAGGACGTGGTTCACTCGGGCGAACCGGTCCCGGTGACGATGGTCGCCGACCCCGTCCGGGTCGACGACGTGGAGGCGGTGGGCGAGCGGCCGGCAGCCCGAGGCGGATTTCGGGACGTTCGTGGTCGAGAGTTGTTGAAAGCCGCCCGTGCGGCCGCCGACCGCGTCATGCTCGACGGCCTCCGGCGGACGCCGGCGGTCCGCGACTATCCGACAGGGGAGGTGAGACCGCTGTGGCCCCAGGGGGAGTGATCCGCGGGCGCCTCGTCGCGGACGGTGGCGTCGAAGACGACCGATCGGCCGAGTCAGTCGTCGCCGGCCCGGGCGCCGCCGCCGACGCTCGACGGTGCGGCTGTGCCGGGAAGACGCCGCTCGACAGGGTCGTGCTGCCGGCCCGCGAACGCGTCGCGAGCGCGCTCGAGGGGACGAGCGTCCGTCTCGGCCCCGACTCCGACGCCGCGGTGCTCGACAGCGGAGTCGCCCCGGCCGAGGTCGAGCGCGCGGTCGAGGGAGTCGCGCTCGGCGACGAGCGCCCCGCGGTTCCGTTCGACGGCGACGCGGACGGCCGACAGGTCGTGACGCTCGCGTGCGCGTTCGTGGGCGACGACTTCGCGGACCCGGACCGGCTCGGCGACGCACTCGCGACCGCCTACGCCGGGCTCGACGGCCCGGAGGTGACGATCGGAAAGGGTCACGCCGTGCAGATTCCCGACATCGACGGCGGGTTCCTCTGGCTGGAACACCTCCGCGCGACCGAACCGACGGGGTCCACAGACGAGACGCACAGCACGGATGCCGGCGCGCGCGGCGTCGCAGCTAACCTCGACGCCGTCCACGCGTTCCCAGACCTCCCGCCGCCCGAGCAGGCGCGGATCGCCGCGTTGAACGCCTGTAACGACGTGTACGCGTCCGGAGCGACTGCAGACCGCATCATCCGCCCGGTCGTCGCCGCGCCCGCGGACGCTCGTCCGTCGCCGGGGCGGGTGACCGACTGGTTCCGCGCGGGGCTTCCGGCCGACGCGACGGTACTGTCGGGGTCAGTCCTCACGCACGAGGGCGAGAGCTGGGTCCTCGGCGCGAGCGTCGTCGCTGGCGGGCGGACCTCCAGGGACGAACCGTCGCTCCCGACGGACTGTGACGTGCTCGTGACGCGACCGCTGGGTGGATTAGCCGCGTTCGCCCTCGGGACGCTGAGCGGCGACAGCGGCCTTCGCGCGCTCGGTCGCGACAGGCTCGGTCGCGACGCTCTCCCAGTCGCAGCGGCGCTTGCGGCGTGCCGGCCGGACCCCAAGGAACCGTTCGACCCCGCGCGCCACGTCGCCCGAGTCACCGACGTGTCGGGCGAGGGAATCGCCGGCGTCGGACGCCTCGCCGCTCGGGACGGGCGATCGCTCCGGCTCGATAGACTCCCACTTCACGATGCCGTCGCGTCGACAACCGCCGACAGGTGGGCGATTCCGGACGCGACCGTCGAGACGAACGGCCCGTTCGCGGTGATCGCGACCCCGAGCGCGCTGGCGCGCGTCACGGAACGCCTCCGCGACGTCGCGGGTGCGAACCCGGTTCGCATCGGGACGCTCGACCGGGCCGACGAACCGATTCTCGATGCAACGGGCGCAGACCTCTCTCGGTTCGTCGAGGCGGCCGCGCGGTGGCCGCGGGCCGGTGATGCTCGGTGACCGGGGAGAGAGACGATGCCGACCCGCTTATCGGCCACGTCCACGGCCGTTTTCAGCCGTTTCACGACGGCCACCTCGCGTACTGCGAGTGGGCCGCCGGCGAGTGCGACGAGCTGATCGTCGGGATCACGAACGCCGATCCCTCCCACGTCGCCGCCGAAGCCGCGGACCCCGACCGCGACGACCCGCGGAACAACCCCTTCCGCTACCACGAGCGACACCGGATGGTCACGGCGGCGCTGTCGTCGGCGGATCTCGGTGTTCCCGTGCGCGTGCTCCCGTTCCCCATCAATCGGCCGTCGCTGTGGGTGCAGTACGCGCCTGCGAACGCGGTGCACCTCCTGCGGGTGCTGGAGGAGTGGCACGAGGTGAAAGCGGCCCGACTCCGCGACCACGGGCGCGCGGTGCACACGATCGAGGCGGAGCGGACAGTGAGCGGGACCGCGATCCGCGAAGCGATGGCCGCAGACCACGAACGGGGTGACGGAGCAGACAGTGGGTGGCGGGGGGCCGTTCCGGATCCCGTCGCCGCCGTGGTCGACGATATCGACGGCGTCGCCCGCGTCCGATCGCTGTACAGCGATTGAACGGCGGTGGAGACGAAGGCGGCGGCGGAACGGTGATCAGTACCCCGGAGACACCCCCGCTGCCACCGACCCTCACACCTCGAACAGATCCTCGGGCGCTTGGATCAGGCCCGCGAGCGTCCGGAGAAACCGACCGGCGTCCGCGCCGTCGACGACGCGGTGATCGAAGCTGAGGTCCAGCGGAAGGTGGCGTCGAAACGCGACGTCGTCGCTCCCCTCCTCGGCACGGACCGCCCGCTCGCGAACGCTGTTCACGCCCAAGATTGCGACCTCTGGCGGGTTGATCACCGGGGTGAACGAGTCGACGCCGAGCGGACCGAGGTTCGAGACGGTGAACGTTCCGCCCCGGAGGTCAGCGGTGTCGTAGTCGCCGGCGAGCACGCGGTCGACGAGGGACGTCCGCCGACGGTGGACCTCGGCGATCGACAGCGATCCGACGTCGGCGAGGACCGGCGCGACGAGTCCCGCCTCGATGTCGACGCCGTAGCCGAGGTTGTGCTCCTCGTACACGCGGTGAGTGCCGTCCTCGAACGTGGCGTTGAACGACGGATGGCGAGCGAGCGTCTCCGAGACCGCCAGCAGGATCGCATCAGACAGCGAGAGGTCGAGGCCGTGACGGTCGCTCGCTTCGTCCACCGCCGCGAATAGCTCCTCGGCGTCGACAACCCGCGTCGCCGTGACGTGAACGGCCTCGCTGTAGCTCTCGTGGAGCCGGCGGGCGATCGTCCGACGCATCGGGCCCGGCGTTTCCTCTTTTGTGACCGTGCGGACAGCCGGTTCACGTCGACGCTCACCATCGGTGTCGCTCCGGCTGCCGCCGTCGGTTCGACAGACGGACTGCGGCCGAGCGTCGGGCGGCGAGAGGGGATCGGGCGTCACCCTCGATCACCCCTCTGTCTCGACGTACGCGAGCACGTCGCCGCGGTCGAACTCGCCGTCCTCGTCGACGGCGATTTCCGCGAGCGTGCCCGTCGCTGGCGCCGGCACGTCCACGTCGACTTTCTCGACCTGGAATTCGGCGATCCGGTTCCCCTCGGTGACGCGGCTGCCCTCGGCGACGAACCAGTTGAGCAACAGCCCGACATCGTCGTCGGTGTCACCCGGCCACAGCGCCCCGCTGTCGACGGGAACGCGGTCGGCACCCCCGTCCGTCTCGATGGTGTCGGTCCCGCCGTCTGTTCCATTACTGCCGCCGCCGGCTCTCTCGATGCTGTCGTCCCCGCCTCCCTCGGTTTCACCACCGCTATCGGAGGCGGGATCGCTCCCGCTCATTTGCCGACCGACCGCACCGCTTCAGCCACATCCTCGGCGCCAGGGATCACTGCGTCCTCCATCGGCCGCGAGTACGGGATCGGTACGTCTGGGACGGCGACGCGTTCGACCGCCTCGAGCGCGTCGAGGTCCGCCTCTGCCACGCTGGAGATGATCTCGCCGGTGAGACCGTAGGACTGGTAGTCCTCGTCGACGACGACGAGCCGACCGGTCTTTCGGACCGACTCCAGTACCGTCTCGCGGTCGAGTGGCTTCAGCGTCCGGAGGTCGATCACTTCCGCGTCGACTCCCTCGTCGGCGAGCGTCTCGGCGGCATCGAGCGCCCGGTGGACGTGCAGACCGAGCGTGACGACCGTCACGTCGTCGCCCTGGCGCTTCACGTCCGCCTTGCCGAACGGGATCGTGTAGTCCTCCTCCGGAACCGGCGTCTTCGGCCCGTCGGGGGCGGGCATCCAGCCGATGCCCATCAGCCGCTTGTGGAACATGTAGACGACCGGATCGTCGTCGCGGATGGCGTTGTGCATCAGCCCCTTGGCGTCGTACGCCGTCGACGGGACGACCACCTTCATGCCCGGGAGGTGCGCGAACGTTCCGTACAGCGTCTGGGAGTGCTGGGCGGCGTCGTTGTACGTGCCGCCGACCGCGGTGGTGAGCACCATCGGGACGCTGAACGACCCCCCGCTCATGTAGGTGTTCTTCGCCATCTGGTTGTAAATTTGGTCCATCGCGACGCCGAAGAAGTCGACGAACATCAGCTCCGCGATCGGCCGCATCCCCGCCTGTGCGGCCCCAACGGCCGCACCCAGGTACGCCGTTTCGCTGATCGGCACGTCCATCACGCGGTCGCGGCCGAACTCGTCGAGCAGCCCCGTCGTGGAGTCGAAGATGCCGCCGTAATCGGCGACGTCCTCGCCCATGTAGAACACCTCCTCGTCGGCGCGCATCTCGTGAGCGACCGCCTCGACCATCGCGTCGCTCATCGTGGCCGTTCGGCCGACCGCCTCCTGCGTGGGGGTGCTCATCAGTCGTCACCTCCTGCGGCCGCACCCGATCCCGGGAACTCCGGCTCCTCGTCGGTCACGCCGGACGGCGGGTTCGTGAACACGTGGTCGTGGGCCGCCTCCGGCTCGGGCAGCGGCTGCTGTTTCGCCCACGTGACCGCCTCGTCGACGCGCTCAGCCGCCCGGTCGCGGATCTCCTCCAGCTCCGCCTCGTCGATGCCGAACTCCCGCATGTCGGCCGCGAGCCGCTCGATCGAGTCGCGGTCGGCCGCACGCTGTTGGTCCTCCTCAGGGCGGTACGTCTCCGGGTCGCCCATGAAGTGACCCATGCGCCGGTGGACCTGCACCTCCAACACGGTCGGCCCGTTGCCGTCGCGGGCGCGGGCGACCGCCTCGCCGCCGGCCTCGTAGATCGCGCGGGCGTCATCGCTGTCGACGCGAACGCCGCGCATGTCGAACCCGTCGGCGCGCTTCGAGCCGTCGTCCGGGCGCGTCACGCGGTCCTTTGGCATGCTGATCGCCCAATCGTTGTCCTCGACGACGAACACGACCGGGAGGTCGTGGACGCTCGCCATGTTGAGCGATTCCAGGAACCCACCCTGATCGATGGCGCCCTCGCCGAGATACGCGACGGCGACGCTATCGGTGTTGCGCTTCTTCGCGGCCATCGCCGCGCCCAGCGCCGGCGGACAGCCCTCGGCGATGATTCCACTACACGCGAAGTTCACGTCCGGATCGAACAGGTGCATGTGCCCGCCTTTCCCGTGGCACAGCCCCGTTTCTCGACCGAATATCTCCGCCGTCATTCGCTTCAGGTCGACCCCCTTCGCGATGGCGACGTGGTGGGGGCGGTGAGGCGCGGTCACGGTGTCGTCGTCGCGGAGATGATAACACACGCCTACTGCAGCCGCCTCCTGGCCTGCCGCGAGGTGGAGTTCGCCGGGGATGTCGCCCGCGCTGATGTCGAATCCCGGTCGTTTCCCCTCCATGTACTCGTCCTGGAGCCGCTCCTCGTACAGGCGCGCCGTCACCATGTCCTCGTACATCCGTCGCAGTTGGTCTGGGCTTGCTGATGTCATGCTCCGCGTCAACTATCCACGTGTCACCATATCAAATTGATCCCATATTGTCATTTATGGCCGGACGCGAGCCAGATATTGTCAGCCCCGAGTGAACTGCATTCGCTGGGAGCTCGGTCTTCCGACGGACAACAAGCCGTAGCTGGCCGGAATCGATCCGAGTAGTGAACGAACTAAACGGCCAACTACCCTTTTGCGCGTTCACCGCGGTGGATGATATGTCACACGGCCGTCGTGTGATGCGATGCGATCGAGGTCACGGAGTGACAACACCATGCCACCAAAACGACGAGACGTACTCAAGGCGACGGGGGGAACAGTCGCGCTCGGCGCGGGCGCCGCAGGAGTGAACGGCGCGCTGGAGGAGGACACCGACCGGGCGCAGGAGGTACTACAGCAACAGCAGCAACAGACGGACGTCGACGTGCTCGCCTCCTACTGGGCGCACGCGGGCGACGTGAAACCGTTCACGGGACGCCAGTGGAGTCCCTGGGACCTGGAGGACCGCGTGGAGATGCTGGCGGCGGTCGGATTCACCGGCATCGGCCTGTTTCACGACGATATCAAGCATATGGTCGAGGAGGAGGGCCGAACCCTCGAGGGGATCGGCGAGACGATCCGCGCGGCCGGGATCGACACCATCGAGTTGGAGTTTCTCGTGAACTGGCTCCTCCCGGAATACGACCCGCGACGCGAGGACGAACAGGAGACCAGACAGCTCCTTCTCGATGCCGCTGATGCGATGGACGCGCGCCACATCAAGATCGGGAACATCAACGGGTACCCGGTGGGGACGGATGCGCTGGCCAACCGGTTCGCGGAGATCTGCGACGAGGCGGCCGCGGTCGACACGCAAGTCGGGATGGAGATCCTCCCGCCGGATCCGAACGCGGAGACGATCGACGAGGTGCTCGAGTGGGTGTCCCCGCCCGAGAACGGGGGCCTGTTCCTCGACACCTGGCACGTCAACACTATCGAGACGATCTCGTATGACGACATCGCCTCGCTGCAGCCGGAGGACATCACAGCCGTTGAGATCGACGACGGGTTTACCGACACCGGGCGCGGCGGCTTCGTCGAGAACACGGTGAACATGCGACGCGTCCCGGGCTACGGCGACTTCGACGTGCAGGGGTTCGTCGACGCCTGCCGTGAAGCCGGCTACTCGGGCCCGTGGGGCAACGAGATCCTCTCGGAGGAGTACCGGCGCCGCGGGATGGAGAGCGCCTACACGCACACCTACGAAGGGGCGCAGTCGGTGTTGGTCGACGAAGCGGACGGAGGCGATGGCGGTGACGGGGAACCCGGCGATGACGATGGAGACGACGGCGACGGGACAGCGACCCCTGACGGGACACCCGAGGGAGCGCCCACTGGATCTCCAAACGGAACTGCCACTGGTACACCCAACGGAACGGCTACAGGAGCGCCCAACGGAACGGAAACGGGCACAGGGACGCCGACTGGAACGCCAAACGACACGGGGACACCGACAGGAACGCCAGACACCTAACCGACGTCGAGCAAGAATCGTCCCCGAGACGCCGTCCCAGGACGGGAGGAACTAGCGGAACCCTCTGACATTTCATCCGTTCCGCTCCTACTCCCGTCATCTGTAGCCGTTTGACTGACATACCTCCGTCGCGGTAGTGTATCAGCCACGCGACACCACCAGTCGCCGCGACGAAAGCGAAATAACCCGCTCGCCCCTACAACCCGCTGTGGATTCTCCGTACGACGTACTGGGGCTCGATGCCGACGCCGACGATACGGAGATCGAGCAGGCCTATCGGCGACGAGTAAAGGAGTCCCACCCGGACCGCGGTGGGTCCGCCGCGGAGTTTCAGCGCGTCCGCAAGGCGTACGAGGCCGTGCTATCGGGGACGGCCGCACCGCCCGCCGACGCCACAGCCGAGGACGACGCGACAGCCACTGCTGGGGGGAACACGGCGTCCTCACCCACGGCCGCCGACTCGGCTGCGAACACTGATGACCGGGACAGCCAGGAACACAGCGCCGACTCCGCGGGCGACCGGCCGCCGACACCCACTCGCGTCGAGTACCTCAACTACGATGTCGTGGCCGACCACCAGTGGGAGTTCGACGATCCGGCGCTCTTCGAGCGGGCGTCAGATGCTGATCTCGATCCGGACGACTACGGGATGTTTCTCGCGGAGCCGGGAGAAACGCTGCTCGAAGCGGCCGAAGAGCGCGGGTTCGCGTGGCCGTTCGCCTGCCGAGGTGGCGCGTGCGCGAACTGCGCCGTCGCGGTCGTGGAAGGCGAGCTCGACAGCACCGTCGACAACGTCCTCACAGACGACTTAGTCGACCGCGGCTTCCGCCTCTCGTGCATCGGTCGTCCCGTGAGCGAAACGCTCCAAGTGGTCTACAACGTGAAGCACCTCCCGGGCCTCGACGATCTCCGGCTCCCGGCCGACCGATTCGAGCGCGCTCGGGCCGACGACTGACCGGATACAGCCGGTTCGCGTGTCACACCAACAGACTCCGTCACCGATTCACGACCTCACAACGTCAGCTTGAGCACCGGCGTGTCGACGCCGTGCATCGTCGGGTCCGCCCCGAAGCTGACGATTAACGTCTCGACCGGCCGTGAGTACTCGCTTGCGTGGTGCCCCCCCTCGCTGACGCGGGTCGTCTCCTCAACCAGCGGAGTGTCGACCAACTCGTTCACGCACCGGTACACCGTCGAGAGCGGGATGTCTCCGGCCGCCTGCAGTTCCTTCGCAGTCAACGGGCCGTCCTCCAGCGCTTGAACGACCGTGCGACACGCCTCGCTGTCGAGGGCGTCGAACAGTCGCGCTGTCTCCGCAGGGGACGCGTGAACCACCGGTGTCTCGATTCCTGCCGCCGGATCTGACGTGGTCGAACGGGTCACGGCGAACCCCGCTGGAGCGCGAACTCGGAGCCGGTGCGTCGGGCCAGTGTCGGTCGACGGTGAGTCGTGACCTGGGTGACACGCCACATACAACCGAATCAACCAAGCGCCCCGTTAGTTATTCACCCGTACAACCGTGGTATTGTGACGTTTCGGGAGTGTTGGGGCCAGAACCGATAGCGATCGGCGTTCCATACCCGGGGGCTGACACTGTCAGCCCCCGGGTATTGTGCTCGTCGATCGAAAACGACCGATCCGATGGCGAGATCTCGAGGACTAACTGAACACTAGCTGTCACGAGTGCGCGGTCACCTGCGGTGGAGCGTGCGTTCAGTTGTAACCGGCCCAACCCCTGACGTGGTGAAAAACGATGAGAGACCGTCTCAGACGGCTCCGCCGCCGATTCGGTCGTGACACGCGATGCGGAGTCGGCGGTATCGTCCCTGTTCAGGTCGTCACCGTTCCGATGGAGATCCCCCGTCCTCGTCTCCGTCCTCCTCCGGCTCCGGCTCGAGAAAGTGCGGCCCCCGCCGGTGGCGCGGCGTCGAGGCGAACTTACGAATCCGTTCCTGCTCTTCGTCTGTGATCCAGTTCGGCACGACGCGTAGTAGCACCATCGTTCATATAGTAATAGTCTGAATATCCGAGAAGTATAGAGGCGTTAAACAGATTGCAGAGCGCCGAAAGCGCCGTTTTATGGGTTTTCCACCACCGCAGGAACAATTCTCACTTCGTAGCGATATCGTTCGAGATCGTCAGGAAGTAACTCATCGTTTCACCTCCTAAGACAATCCTTATTTATCGAGACAGAGCGGCGAGAACGCCCGACACCGCCCGCTCAGCTCTGCTCGTCGGTCGGCTCCGGGCGGGTGCGTCGTTTTGCGATGGCAACCATCGCCAGGGTGATCGATACCAGGACGGTAAACGCGAGGAGTTTCTTTCGCATTGCAGTGGGTTCCACGGCGGCGAGCCATATGGTTATATTCCGAGTATCGATTTTGGAAGGATAGTTCCCGTTGTACCGCGGTGATCAGTTCGTTCGCGTCGACCGTTCCTGACGCGTGAGCGCTGGAGATCAGTCACTCCATGTGGACACTGTCATCGTAATCGGTCGGCTCACACCCGGGAGCGGCCACCGCTCGTGTCGGTCGCTGGTCGGCTGCGTCCGCGATACGATCAGACCAGTGCCGCGGGGACACGTATGCTGAGCCGTCGCTCAAATCGCCCAACAAACGTGGAGGGTCACTCCGATCGGAACTGGCACTCACAGGCGACCTCTCTCGGAACGGAGTCGGCGCGACAGCCTGAGCGAGAGGAGGAGGATCCGTCCGCATAACGAACTGACACGGACGCACAGTGTCGCTAAATGGGTCAAGTCGACGAGGCCAGCCCGGTCACGTCCGGATCTGATGACGCGGAAGCGCGTCCCGAGATCGGCCAGAGAATCACTACGATCGCGCTTGTTGGCGCACTCGGGCTCGCCGTGACGAAGGGCGTCGACCTGACGACGACGGTGATCGGACTGAGGCTGTCACCGGTCGTCAGCGAACGGAACCCCCTCGCGGCCGCTATGATCGCGCAGTACGGCGTCGTACCCGGCTTGGTCGTCGGGAGCGTGCTCACGGTAGCGGCTATGATCGTGCTCATCGAGGGTGGGTTCCGAATAGGTTCGCCGAGCGTCCAGGAGCTCGGCGGATCGGCCGCGACGACCGGGCGGGGACTCTGCTACGCCGTCGGCTGCAGCTGTAACCTCGTGATCGCCTCGTACAACGCCGCTGTCGTCGTGCGTGTAGCGTTCAGCTAGGGATATCGGGCCCCCAGTACCGTTGCGTGACATGATAGACTAACAAAGTCACCCCAGTTCGTTTGCACATCCGGGGGAGACACAGCACGGCCCCCATCCCCTGAAATCCAACACCTGCTCATCTCCTCCCTCGTTTTTTCAGAACGCAGCGCACGATAGCGAGCCGAGAAATCCGACGGTCGCGTCACTCGGTGAGGTCCTTCGCACTGATGTCCTCCCAGACCTGCTCTCCCGCAGTGGTGATGCCGTAGACGCGTCCCTTCCGCCGCTCCTCTGGAACGAGCAGTTCGATGAGTCCTTTCTCCCGGAGCGATCCGAGCGCGCGAGAGACGTGCGACACGGACAACTGCACGTCCTCGGCGATCCGGGTCGGCGTCGCCGGTCCCTCAGCGAGACGGCCCAGAACGACCACCCGGTGATCTGAGCTGATGACGTAGCCGATCACGTCCCAGTCGGTAGTCACCGGTGGTCACCCGAGTTCGGTTCGTCGGCAGCCGGCCGCGACGCGCGCAGGGCAGTCACCTGGCGCGCGTCGACGGCGATGGTGTGTGTGTTCACGGTTGGTTGGTTGGGATTATCCGCGAGAGCGTTCGTACAAGTACTGTGCAGTGACGGCGGCGGCGAAGGACACGAACACGAGTAATCCGATGAGGTTGAGCGTCGGCTGCGCGATCGTACCGCTCGCCATGGTTGCGACGCCGTAGACCACGAGGCCGACGATGGCGAGCCCGAGGTATATCGCCTGCCAGGGTATCTCGCGCCGCTCTTCCTCCGGCATATAGGCGTCGAGCGACGAGACGTTCGACGTGAGCGATACCAGCCCGGAGTCGGCGTCGTACTCGACGATGCCGGATTCCTCGAGTTTCGGGATGTGCGTCTGGTACAGCGAGACGTACACCCGCTTTACCTGTTGGTCTGTCAGTTCTTCCACGGGCAGGTCGTTCTCCCAAGCGGCGACCCGGTCCGAGAGGTCGTTGAGCGGAATCGGCTCGCCACGCTCTCGAAGCAAGTAGATGACGAACCGCCGTCTGCCGTTGCTCAGGATGTCGTAAACCTCGTCCCTGTTTAGCGCGTCTGTGTTTGTGCTCGACATCTACTCGGGTATCTCCGCGGTTCACCACCCCTGCCCGGGCGAGCCGATACTGCCCGGGAGTCGCGGTCGATCGTGCCGGCCACGTCCGTCGGTGTGCGGCGAACGGAGTCGCGTCCGACGTCGCTCGTGGGGGGCGATTCGTGTCGGGGTCAGACATCTACACTCTCCTCGCGTCACTCTACTGTCACGCTCTTTGCCAGGTTGCGAGGTTTGTCGATCGAGCGGTTCAGGACGTTCGCTACGTGGTAGGAGACGAGTTGGAGTTGGACGTTCGCGAGCACGCCCGCGACGTCCGGGTTCGTGTCCGGAATGGGGAGGAACTCGTCGACCGCGGCCGCGACGTGATCCGCCGACTCCGGCGCGACCCCGATGACGGACGCTCCGCGAGAACGCACTTCCTCGACGTTGTTGAGCGTCTTGGTGTCGTGTTTCCCGGTGAACACCGCGACGATCGGCGTCTCCGGGGTCACCAGCGCGAGCGGGCCGTGTTTGAGTTCGCCCGCGGAGAATCCCTCCGCCTGCTCGTAGGAGATCTCCTTGAGCTTCAGCGCCCCTTCGCATGCAACCGGGTAGGCGACGCCCCGACCGATGAAGAAGTGCTGCTCGCTGCCGGCGTATCTGGGTGCCAGCGACGACGCTATCGAGGACCCGATCAGCCGATCGACCGCGTCCGGGAGCTCGCGAAGCGCCGTCAGCACCGCCTCGCTGTCCTCGCTCGGCGTTCCGGTGATGTCGACCGTGAGGCGCTCGACGACGAGCAACAGCGCTGCGACCTGGGAGGTGAACGTCTTTGTTGCGGCGACGCCGATCTCGGGCCCCGCCCGGATGAACAGCGCCTCGTCGGCCTCGCGGGCCGCCGTCGAGCCGACGACGTTCGTCACGGTGAGCGTCCGCGCCCCGCGCTCGTTCGCGCTTCGCAGTGACGCGAGCGTGTCCGCCGTTTCGCCGCTTTGGGTGACAGCGATGACGAGGGTGTCCTCAGAGACCGGCGCCGGCGTCGTCGCGTACTCCCCCGCGGTGAAGGCGTACGCGGGGACGCCGCGATCGCGGAGGAGTTGCTGTGCGTACATCGACGCGTGGTGTGAGGTGCCACACGAGAGGAAGTGGACTTCCGACACCTCGTCGAACGTTCCCGGAGGGAAGTCCGCGAGCGCGACGCGCCCGTCGTCGGTGATCCGTCCGTTGATCGTGCGTTCAAGCGCCTCCGGTTGCTCGTTGATCTCCTTGAGCATGTAGTGGTCGTACCCGCCGCGTTCGGCGTCCTCGGACTCCCACTCGACGGTGTCGATCGACCGTGACACGGGCTCTCCCTCCGCGTCGGTGATCTCGTGTTCCCCGAGCGTGAGCCGGACAACGTCCCCGTCGTGGAGGTACACCACGCGGGACGTGAACTCCATGAACGACGGGACGTCACTGGCGAGGAATCGACGGTCGTCGTCGACGCCGAGCACGAGCGGGGAGCCCTGACGCGTCGCGAGTATCGCGTCGGTTCCCTCGATCAGCGCTGCGATGGCGTAGCTCCCCTCGATTCGGTCGATTGCCGCCCGAAAGGCCGCCTCGGGCGACTTCCCCGCCGCCAGTTCCTCCTCGATGAGGTGGGGGACAACCTCCGTGTCGGTCTCGCTGGTGAACAGGTGACCGGCCGCCGAGAGCTCGCCGCGGAGCTCGGCGTGGTTCTCGATGATCCCGTTGTGGACGACCGCGACCGAGGCGGTACAATCAGTGTGCGGGTGGGCGTTCTCGTCGGTGGGCTTCCCGTGGGTGCTCCAGCGGGTGTGCCCGACTCCGAACGTCCCGCACAGATCGACGCCACCGAGCTCATCAACGAGGTCATCGATCCGTCCCTCGCACTTGTGGGACTGGACCCCGGCGTCGGTGAGCGTGGCGATCCCCGCGGAGTCGTACCCGCGGTATTCCAGGTTCTTTAGTCCGGTAAGCACTGTGTCGACGACATCTCCGTCGCCGACACAGGCCGTTATCCCGCACATCAGCGATCCCGTTCCGCCCGGCTGTGTACTCGGGTTTTACCGTGATTACTCGGCGCGTGCTTCTCCCGGTTTCGTGCCGTCAGTCCGGCGCGGTTGCGTGTACAGATCATGTTCAGGCCGAACGGATAGTGTCCGGGGTAACATGCGCTAATCCCGGCATTCATCTATTGTTATTAGGCTGTTACAATCGACTGCAGGAAGTTAGACGCAATTTCCCGGCCTCCTCGCACATCGGAACTGCTGAAGCCCGATGGTTGTCCCGATGGCTGCGCGTGAGACCGCGTGTTGTGGTACCTAACCACACGTATAATCTTCATAACAATACCAGTAGGTGTGACAGTAACACCCGGGTATGGTCGGGGTACTCGCATCGAGAACGAAGGTCGGGACCGCACACGCGCAGTCGACGCCAACGCCGCAGGCGTCGGTCGCCGGCAGATCGGTCGCCGTCCGCGTCGCCGAATCGATGATCAGCGCCGGCGTCGGCGAACTCCGCGTAGCGGGCGTCAAACCTTCGGTTCGGCGACGCTTACTCGAGCGGTACCCGGAGTTCGCGACGACCGCGGAGCGAACAGACCCACCGCCCGCACACAGCCGTGAGGCGAACGGAGTCGCCGGTATCGGAGCCGACTTCGTCGGTGACGGACGTCCCGACGCGGAGGCCGCCGGACAGGCCGCGGTTCGTGAGGGCGCGACCGTTGGCTCTGGCGAGCTCGTCGAGCGTCCAGCGCCCGTGACGCCCGGTGCGACGGTTCGACCGGCTGGAGGGGTGCGAACACATAGCTTTATTCCAAATGACACAAAGCTAGGAGCGTCCGTGGAAACCGAGAACAGTGTCATCATAGACGGCGCGATCCATCCGTACCGGAGCGAGAGGGCCGAGAGCGTCGTCTTTCCGCGCGCGAACGCGGACGCCGGATCGGTCGTGGCGAACCGCCGCCACGACGAGCACGCGGTGACGCTGACGCACGCCGACCGCCGCGTTCGAACCGAGAGGCGAGGGTTCGGACCGGTGGTCAGCGGGGGAGCGAAACTGGGGGCCGGGACTCGCCTGAACCTGGAAACCGTCGCCGGGCCGAGCGCGGCGACGGGGACCGGTGAGATCGTCCGCAGGGACGTCACACCCGCGGTGCCGTAGTCATGCGGTCGGATTCCGCGACCGCGTACGAACTGGAACCGAATCGAAACGAGGACGGAACAGAAACACGCCAAAGATGGTCAAAGCAACCCACGCGACATCGACGGCAGTGGAGCCGACGATGACCACCGAACCGGAGACGCAGCGGGAGGAAACCACGCAGCACGAAAGCACCGAGGAGGACGCCACACCAGCGGAGCCGGAGCCGTTGCCGCTGGATCTGACGTTCGAGATACTGAAGAACCAGCGGCGGCGACTCGTGTTGAGTCACCTCAAGACGGTCGACGGCGAGACGACGATCGGCGAGCTCGCCGAACACATCGCCGCGATAGAGAACGACTGCGACGTGAAGGCGTTGGGCGCCCAACAGCGCAAGCGCGTGTACATCGGACTGTACCAGTGTCACCTCCCGAAGATGGACGACGCGGGAGTTATCGAGTTCAATCAGAGCCGGGGCCGCATCGAACTCGCACCAGAGTCCGAACCGTTGTACGAGTACCTGGTCGAGGAGGACGACCAGACCGAACACGAGACCGCCAACTTGCGTCCGTACGCCGCGGCGACGATCGGAGTCGGAGCGCTCTTCGGGATCACCCAGTTCATGGGGTATCATCTCCTGGCGAGTCTGCTGGTGTTCGGGTTCCTCACCGCGGTGTTCTATCTCGGTCGGCAAGAACTGACAGATGGAACCGTCACCAGTACAGCGGACGATTGAGGTCGTCCATACCCTGATCGCGAAGGGTTTGGATCAGCGTTGGGACTGTACGATTTACGACGATACCCCGTTCTCGCAGCGGGACGCATCCACACCCTACGTCGAATTGGTACGTTGACGGCCGTGACCTGCCGGTGCCCAGCTCGCCTGACGGATTTGACAAACCGGTCTGCGGAGCGTCCGCATCGTCGTTCACGTCCCCGTTCGTCGTAGTCTACAGACGGCGTCGGTGACAGTTCGCTGAGACTTCTATGGCAACCGCCTCGGTGTCAACCCCCGAGCCACTCGTATTGCGAATCCGTAGACGAGTGCGCCGAAGTTGTCGATCTCGAGCAAACGGGCGGACGTTCGCTGTGGCGCACCGTATGGAGACAGACCGACACTCAATCCGTCGCCGGAACGGTGACGACCTGTTTTGCCTCCGCAACGAGATCGGTCGCCGTTTCGAACAGCGACGCCATCTCGGACTCGACGCCCGCCTCGGCAGTGATGCGGACGAGCGGCTGCGTCCCGCTCGCGCGCACAAGGAACCACCCGGCGTCGACGTCGACGCGGACCCCGTCGATGGTAGAGACGTTCGCATAGCGATCGACGACGCGGTCTGCGACGTGCTCGACGAGGTCGTGTTTCGCGGTCGTCTCGATGTTCGCACGCCGCAGGGGAACGGTCTCGATCTGCGCGACGAGGTCGTCGAGCGGTCCGCGCCGAGCGACCAGTTCCGCCAACTTCGCGGCTGCGAGCGGCCCGTCCGGACAGCGAGCGAGGTCGGGCCAGATCCACGCGCCGCTCGGTTCGCCACCGAAGACGACGTCCGTCTCACGGGTGCGCTCGGCGACGTAGCCGTCGCCGACCTTCGTGTGAAACGTCGAGGCGCCGATCGCCTCCAGCGTCGTATCGACCGCGATACTCGTGTCGATCGGAACTGCGACCCGGTCGCCGGCGGAGGCGACGTCGCGGGCGAACAACGCGAGGAGCACGTCTCCCGAGGGGAACGCGCCCGACGCGGTCGCCGCCCGCATCCGGTCTGCGTCGCCGTCGTGTGCGATTCCGAGGTCGGCGTCGGTCGCGGCGACAACGTTTCGCAGCGTCTCGCAGTTATCGGCGGTCGGCTCGCTCGGCCGGGTCGGAAACGAGCCGTCTGGCTCGGCCGCCAGCGTCTGGACGGTGCAGCCGAGTCGCCGGAGGACGTCGGCGGTGACCCGGCCGCTCCCGTTACCCACGTCGAGAACCACGTCGAGGTCCAGATCGCCGTCCACGGCGTCGACCACCGCGTCGACGTGACGCGACCGCGCGCGTCGACTTCGCATGCGACGTCCGTACTCCTCCCATGAGACGAGGTCGAAGTCGTCTTCGCGGATCCGGTCGGCGACTGCCTCCTGTGCGGTGCCGACGTAGGCGGCGCCGTCGGCCGTCCAGAGCTTCAGGCCGTTGTCGCTCGCTGGATTGTGCGAAGCGGTGACCGCGATTCCCGCGTCAGCGCCGTACCACTCGACCGCCCGCGCGACCGTCGGCGTCGGCACTTCCCCAAGCGAGACGGCGTCTGCGCCGCACTCGCGCAAGCCCGCGGTCGCCGCGTCGACGAGCGCCGACCCGGTCGAGCGCGGGTCCCGGCCGACGACGACCCGCTGGGCCCCCTCGGAGGCGACAGCTCGGCCGACGGCGAGCGCGACCGCCGCCGTGACTTCCTCGCCGACGGTTCCCCTGATCCCGCTCGTTCCGAACATACGTTCGGTACCCGTGACGGGCCGAATTTGTTACACCCCGACTAGCTGGGTATCAGTCGGCTACTCGTCCGAACCTCGAGAGAGACCTGACAGCCGCAGAGGGACGCGCTCGTTTACCGACTGTGCCGATATCCGAGGACAACTCCAGAATCTCGACTGCGTCCCAGCTATTTGGGGCCGAGTCACCGGCTCGCGTGGGTGCCTGTCGACTCCTCCGCTTCGACGGGGCGGGTCGCCGGCCATTAAAATGCCTATTTTACCTATTTCAACTATTGTATAAATTTTGGCTATTTTCTATCGTCTCGGAACCGGGGGTATCGAGTTCGGGAGAACAAGATCTGGTGGAGTCGAAGCAGTGAACCCGTGAACCAAACCGGTTCGGATGGTCAGGTCGCCGAACCGTTGGGGAGGTTCGAGAGACACATGCACAAGCGAGCCCATACAGTGCCTTCTGTCTCAACCTGATCTTGTCGCATTCGGGGCGTTCAGTCACAGAGAGGATCCAGGTGAACGCCTGTGGAGGTCGCGCTCCCCCCGACGATAGATCTGTCTCGGTAAAGCACGTCGCCGAAACCAGGAAGTCCCGCGCGCATGGGGCGAACCGCAGCAGCGGTGAGCGAGTAGGGCGAGGAATTCGGACGCCGTACGCGCCAATCGGTCTGATCGGTCAACGAAGCGAGTTAGACGGGAGACCCGCGGACGCCCCCCGAGTATGCGAGGAATACGGTACGAGATGTCGAGTGTCCGCTCGTTCAAGACTACATAACAATAGACCTCCCCGTTTCCTCGCCGGTGTATGCCAGAATGTACCACCTGTGGGAATCACGTCACGGAACAATTCACACGAGTGTTCGGAGACAACAGGAACGTGGTCCGCCGGTGCATCGAGTGCTCGCGGGCTGCGGATCTGGACAAGAGCGGCGAGACCGATGAGCGCGCCCACGCGACAGCGGAACGGACGCTGACGACCTGGGGGTAGTCAACGCTGGACAAACGTTCACAGAGAGACCGTCTCACGGCTGATCGATGGTCAACGATCAGGACCATGCCAGCGGTTAGCAATCGAGTGTGGTACCGCGCAGCGATTGCCGCTCTCACTCTGGTCGTTTCCGGTTCGTCGGTTATTACGTCTCAGCGATCGATCTACTCTGTCCGGATATCCTCGTTCACTACTCGGGAAGGAGGACCTGTGCCCACGCCGGACACACGAGGGTAAATCCAAGCGTCCACCGTTGTGCGATCCGTGAAATAACACGAACACACTGTGAGCGGTAGTGAAGAGTATCCACGGCTTATTTATATAGTCAGCACCGTCGTCATTTGGGTTGTAATACTATTGCCACGAATTCGCCGACGAATCTGGAAGCGGTGAAATCCGGGAGTATTACCCGGTAATTAGTCCAGTCCGAGCGTGCGAGAACGTGATTTTATACTGATATACCGTGCGAGCATATCGGTGTACTTATGAACCGGACCAAGTTACCGTGCATAGAGTAGTTGTGTATCTATGACGGTTGATAATACCGCTTCCGGGGGGACGGAAGTAGAAGCCCAGCGAACCCGATCAGATTGGACCGAGTTCGAACGACCGAGTACCGCTGTCGTGGTCGCCGTCGCGGAAGCGATCGACGTCGACACAGATCAGTTGCCGGTGCTCAACGAGTATGTCGACGGAGACGCTCTCGATACGCTCCTGCGGGAGTCTGACGCCGGCGTAGAAGTCTCATTCGCGTACGACTCCGTGACCGTCCGAGCATCGTCCGACGGGGAACTCGTCGTCACGTCGCACCGATAGATCGGATCAGCGTCGGGTTCTCGGGACGGAGTCCCGTCGCTCGACCCTTCTGCGCACTTCTCACCGCGCCGTCTGTACAGCGACACGACTGCACCGATCATCCGCGAACCGTTCTTGCTGTGGTGGCACGGGCACAGATCTGAGCCGGACCGGTGAGCACCAGTTCAGCTGCCACCGACGTCGGACACCTCCTCACGTCTCACTGCGCCGTGACACCGCTGTCGTGGCAGACGACGCCCGAGACCGCGCTACGGGCGAGGCGGTGTGTACACTTCGATAACGTCCGGTGTGACTCGGACCCAGTGGCGCCACAACTCGAACGACACCGTCGTGGTCCCCGTCGACGTGAGCGCGTTTAGCGCGTCCGGGTCGACCGAATCATACAGTGAGGACAGCTGGTCCTCGGAATCGACGTCGAGGCGCTCGAGCAACAACAGTACCTGTTCGGACACGAGAAGCCACCGACTCCGCGGGTCGACAGCATCCGGTGTGCGTTGATGCACGCTCGGAGGTACCACAGTGGTTTCGTCGGTCATACTCGATCGCCGGCGAACGTTACCGTTGCTCGGACGGTCGAGCCGACGAGGTGGCCTCCCCCATCGTCCCGCGACCTACGGCGAGGTACTGAAGCGCGGTCCGAAGATGGTAGCGAGCCTCGACAGACGCCGCAGTCGCGAGTGCGCGCCGGAGTGATCGCTCCAGCTGCGGCAGCCCCGTGGGTTCGTCTGCGAACTCGGTGGGGCTGTCAGGAGTGTTCATACCGTGTTCCCGCAGGGCGGACGCAAAGTTATAAACGCGTTTCGTGGCGACGGCCGAAAACGTCGGTCGCCCTACCACGGAGTCCGGCGAAGGACACCCATCACGGAAGCGCAGTTCGGAGCCGCCCGAGGACATCCCCGGCGGCGGCGCGCAGGGTGTGTCCCTCGACGAGCGTGAATCCCCCGAGCACGAGGAGGAATCCGAGCACGGCGCCCTCAGTCGGCACGTAGCCGAATACCGCGAACGAGAGCCCGGCGGCGGCGATCGGTTCGAGGTAGCCCACGAGCATCGTGCGTGTTGCCCCCACCGAATCGAGCAGTCGGAAATACAGGACGAACGCGATCACACCGGGTCCCACGACCAGGAACGCGAGCGTCGCCAGTCCGGCCGGGGAAACGACGAGCGCCTGCTGCTCGCCGAGCGCGCGGCTCCCCAGGTGGAGTAAGCCGGCGCCCGCAACCATCCCCCACCCCTGCAGCCCGGCGGCAGAAACCGTCGTCTGGACGCGTCGCAGCAGGATCGTCCCGAGCGCGAACGCGACTGTCGCGCCGAACACCAACAGCGTCCCCGTCACCGGGATGCCGCCCGATCCCCCGGGATCGGTCACCGCGATGACGCCCAGGAACCCGACCGCAACGCCGAGATACTGGACGGGTTCGAGTTCGCCGGCGCCGAGCACGTACGGGGCAAGCAGCGCGGTCACAACCGGCGAGAGCGCGATGACCGCCGACGCGACGGGGCCGGGAACCGTCTCCTGTCCGACGTACAACAGCGCGTGATGAGCGAAGATAACGAACACCGCGACGCTAGCGACGGCCCCGAGATCACCGCGGGTCCGCGGGAGCGATCGCCCGCCACCCACAACGGCGACTGCCAGCACGAGCACCCCGGCGAGGTCGTATCTGATCGCCGCGAACAGTAACGGCGGCCACTCCTTCACGCCGGCCTCGATGGCGACGAACGACCCGCCCCACAGCGTCGCAAGGAGAACGAATAACGCGCCGGTCGTCGGCGCACGTCTCCAAATAGAGCTGAAGTTCATTGAATCTATTCCGGGTTAATGGATTAGAATTGATAAGCACTTCTACTCGGATCGGCTTTGTCGATAGTTGTCTCTCACGAACTGTCGCCAATTTCGAACGAGGATCGGATCGATAACCGAGAGTCGGAGCAGTTGGAACTTTCAGGCCGGCCCCCGGGAAGTCGCGTATGGATGAGCGCGACGTTCGCATCCTCAAGGCGATCGGCGACCTAGGGACCGGCAGCCCGGAACGGATCAACGAGGAGACCGGAATTCCCGTCTCGACCATCCACTACCGCCTGAACAACCTCCGAGAGGCCGGCGTGATCACGAACGACCTGTACGACCTGGACCTCGACGCGCTCGGGTTGGGCGTGACCGTGCTCGTCGAGGTGCTCGCCGACTACGCCGGGGAGCACGCGGACGTTGCGTCAACGATCACCGAGATCGAGGGCGTGACGACCCTGCTGTCGACGATGGGCGAAACGGACTTCGTCGCCGTCGCGCACCTCCCCGATGACAAGGCGGTCGGACGCCTGCTGCGCGAGTTCGAGGGCATTCCCGCGGTCGAGCGGACGAACTCCACGTACGTCATCGAGACGCTGTACGACGATGCGCGCGCGTTGTCGTCGTATTCCACGGAGTCGCTCGTCGACGTGCTGGTCGACGAGTGAGCCAGGGGGCCCGCTACAACGGGAAGGGTACCGCGGTCTCACTCGCTGTCGGTCTGTCAACGTCAACGCCGTGAGTCGGCGGAGTCGTCGCCCGTCAGACTCACGCGACTGCCGCTCGTCCCCTCCAGACGACCGAGCGCCGCTCACGGTGCGAGAGCGCAACGCTCTTGTTTAGGTTTGCCTAATCGAATTCCGAATGGATCTCTCCCGTCGCGACGCGTTGGCCGCGTTGTCGGCTGCGGGCGTCGGAGCGCTGGCCGGCTGTGAGGCACCGGCCGCCAGCGACGACGACGGCATGACAGACGAGGAAGCTGCGAGTGAGAATCCTGACGACGACGCCGTCGGTGATCACGAGCTGTCGACGCTGATCGCGGTGGCGCACGTCGTGTACCCGTCCGAGGTCGACGGGATCGCTGAGTTCGTCCGTACCTACACCGGCGGCCGCGTCGACGGCGACGACGCGTACGCCCGCGGTGTCGCCGAGGCGGTGGCGACCCTCGACGACTACACGGAGGGCCTGTACGATGCACAGTACGTCGATCTCGGGGGCACGGACCGAGCCGAAGCGTTGGACGTGATGAGCGTCGACGTGGTCGACCCCGACCCCGCTGGCACTGCGCCCCAGCGGGTGCGCCACTTCCTCGTCAACGAACTGCTGTACGCGCTGTACACCTCGCCGACCGGCGCGTCGCTGGCGGGACTGGAAAACCCGCCGGGCCATCCCGGCGGCATCGAGTCGTATCGGGAGGGACCCAACCGATGACCGCGGGCGGAGCGGGCGGGACGGATCGCGTTGACGACGCCGAGACCGCAGACGTCGACCGGACCCCGTCGCCTCGTGTCGATGTGTGCGTCGTCGGCGCGGGACCGGCGGGCGCGCTCGTCGCCGCGGAACTGTCGGCGGCCGGCCACGACGTCGTCGTCCTCGACGCCGGGGAGCGGTTCGATCCCGACGACCGCACCGAACGGATGGAGCGACACCTCCGACCGGGTGCCGACGCTCCGGTGTGGGACACCGACCCCGAGCGCGACGCCTACAGCAGCACCGGCGAGCGGTACTACCCGCTCAACGCCGCCCGCGTGAAGGGGATCGGCGGGAGCACGCTCCACTGGCAGGGGATGGTGATGCGAATGCACGAACAGGACTTCGAGTTGGGTTCGTCGGTCGGACTCGGCGACGACTGGCCCATCGCTTACGACGACCTCCGGCCGTACTACGCCACCGCAGAGGAGGAGCTGTCGGTCTCGGGCGCCTCGGACAACCCCTTCGCGCCGCCGCGGGAGGAACCGCACCCGCTGCCGGCGTTCCCGCCGTCGTACTCGGACTCGCTGTTCGCGGAGGCGTGCGAGGAGGTCGGGCTCGCGACCCACTCGGTTCCAAACGCGCGCAACTCCGAGCCGACCGAGGAGGCGAGCGCCTGCGTCGGCTACGGCACCTGCAAGCCCGTCTGTCCGTCCGGCGCGAAGTACGACGCGACCCGCCACGTCGACGTCGCGGAGGCGAACAGGGCGCGCGTCCTGGATCGGGTGCCCGTTCAGCGACTCGAACACGACGATGCCGGCGACCGGGTGACGGCCGCGGTGTACGCGACGCCCGAGGGCGAGGAACACAAACAGGAGGCCCGCGAGTTCGTCGTCGCCGCCGGCGGCGTGGAGACCCCGCGGCTGCTCCTCCTCTCAGAGAGTGAGACGTACCCGGACGGCCTCGCCAACTCCTCGGGACTCGTGGGGCGGTACTTCATGGACCACCTGTTCGCGGGGATGGGCGGGACGCTCGACGAGCCGACGCGCCAGAAGCACGTCGGGTTCAACACCACCGAGAGCCACCAGTTCTACGACCGACCCGACGACTCCCGGACGGCGATCAAGCTGGAGTTCCTCAACTACGCCGGGCCGGCGCCGGCGGACGTGGCCCTCACCGCGGACAGCTTCGGCGACGAGTTGCTCGCGGAGATCCGAGACGGGTACGGCCAACACGTCGCGATGGGCGCGCTCGTCGAACAGTTGCCCCGCAAGGAGAATCGGATCCGACTCGACCCCACACGCACGGACGACCACGGGAATCCCGTCCCTGACGTGGTGTGGAGTCTGGACGCGAGGACCCGACGGACTATCGAGCGCGCCAACGAGATCCAGCGGGAGGTGCTGGAGGAGCTCGGCGTCGACGTCGGGTGGACCGTCGGCCCCGACGAGACCGGGCCCGCATATCACCACATGGGGACGACCCGGATGGGGACGGACCCCGACGAGAGCGTCGTCGACCCGCAGCTTCGGACCCACGACCTCGGGAACCTCACGATCGCGGGGAGTTCGGTGTTCGTCACCGCCGGCGCGATGAACCCGACGCTCACAATCGCCGCGCTGTCGCTGAAGGCGGCCGAGCACATCGCCGAGCGGTTGTAGGCCGGCGAAAGTACCCCTACCCAACCCTGTTGTCGATCAGTTCTATACAGGTTAGTCACCGAGTGGTAGCTTTATTACCTTCCTGATGAATTTGCGAACAGTCAACATGTATCTGTGCAGAGCCCTGTCGGGTCGGGTGATCTCGGATGGCTAGCGACCCCGCCAGCGCCGACTGGGGAGCCGACCAGCGGCCCGATGCCGACGACGTGCTGGAGCAGTTGGCCGCCAAGACCAGCGTGGACGACGGCGTCGTGGACGCGACAGTAGTCGAGACACACCGGGAACGTGCGCGGCGTCGGACAGAGCGGATTCTCACGGCCAGCGATGGGAACGCGAAGCGGCGCTGGATTCTGCCCGGGACGTACAAGCGACAGTGCGACGAGCGGGTCGCGTACGCCGACCGGTACGACGCCGCGCCGGAGGGCATGGGGACGAAGCGTGTCCCGTATGTCGAGACGGGTCGACCGGTCCAGACCTGTCCCGGTTGTGACGGAACCGAACGCACGACCTGCACCAGATGCGGGGGCGACAAGGAGGCCGACTGTCGAACGTGCCACGGCGACGGGAAGACGACGTGTTCGGTCTGTGACGGTGACCCGGTCAGCGAGTGTGACGCCTGCGAGGACGGGACACAGCCGTGTTCCTCGTGTGGCGGAAGCGCGTCCGAGGACTGCCCGGAGTGTGAGGGGACGGGCGGCCACACCGAAACCGCGCAGTGTCCGCGCTGTGAGGGCGACGGCTGGATCAACTGCAAGGACTGCGACGGCGAGGGCGGCGAATGCGACACCTGTGGTGGCGAGTCGACCGTGGACTGCCCGCGCTGTGACGGGGACGGCGTCGACGACAGGTGGATCGACTGTTCGAGGTGTGGCGGCCGGGAGTCGCTCGGCTGTAGCAGTTGCGACGGAACCGGAACCGAACGCTGCGACGCGTGCGGTGGGACCGCGACGCTCTCGTGTGACGCGTGTACCGGTTCGGGCACGGAACCCTGCGACGCCTGTGAGGAAACCGGCGTTGTCCACTGTACCGACTGCAACGAGCACGGAACGGTGACATGTGACCAGTGCAAGGGCGTCGGCGAGGTCGTTCACGCGGTGAGCGGCGAGCTCGTGTTCGACGTGGACACGGCCGTCGAAGTCGACACCGAGCGCGTTCCTCGCGACTGGATATCTAGTCAGGACGGCACTGTAAGCGAGCGAGAGCGGGAGAACCCGGAGACCGACGGTGGTGTGTACCGGCGTGTCATCGAGGAGGAAGAGATCCCCGCGGTAACGGTCACCTACAGGCACGCCGGCGGCGAGTACGACGCCGCAATCGTCGACGGAACCCTTCGCTATGACGACGCCCCGAAGCCGGCGGAGAACATTCACGCACAGATCGAACACGCAGTCGACACGGGGACGTTCGAGTACGACTCCGGCCGCTCGTTCGGTGAGACTGTGCGCGCTGCGCCGGGGGCACTCGTGGGGGATGCCACACGCATCACTGCGGGCGTGTTGTTCGCCTCGGTCGTGCTTCTCGGCGTTGCGCTGGCAACGACGTTGCTCCCGATCGGGGACGGGCTCCAAGACGCGATCGGCGTCGGGGGGACCGCCGTGGCCGCGCTGTGGTACGCCCGCTGGATCGGGGCGAGCGAGGACGGGATCTCGACCGCGTCCAACGGCGGCGGTCTCATCGCGCCGGCGCTGCTCGGTGTCGCGGCTGTCGGAGCGACGATCCAAGGCGCTGTCGACCCCGCCTCGGGGCTCCTCGTCATCGCACTTGTGGCCGGGCTCTGGAGCAGGCGGGTGGCCGGCCGACTGGCGTTCGAGGGAGCCCGCGTCGATCACCGAGTCCGGCAGCGGAGGCTGTTCTTGGAGAATACCCTCGACGGGAGACCGTCCGAGGTTGCCTCGCTCGGACTCGCCGACCTGCTTCCGAGTCCCGAACCCGTCCCGAGTAGCGATCTGCTCGGTCGCGTGGGCGGCGTCGTAGTGACCGTCGGACTGGGCGCGAACGTCTGGCTCGCGAGTCTGCTGGTGCTGGGTGCCGTCGGCGACGAGAACCTCCTCCTCGCGTACGTCGGGTTCGAGACGGTGCTGGTGGTACCCGCGGCGACCGCGCTCCTCGCGACCGCGTCCCTCTCGGTACTCGCCCTCGGGAAGGTCATCGAGAGCGACCCCGAGGCAGATCTGGATCCCGACACCGAGGCCCCGGGATCCCGGTCGACCGACTCACGTGGGGCGAGTGAGCCCCCGGGGTCGACACGGTCACGCGAACCGTCGCAGTCTCGCGAATCCACGCAATCGCGGACGGCGAACGGGCAGACGAACGAACCGAACGACTTCCAGCTCACTCTGCTGTACAGCATCGATCGAGGGGAGGGAAACACGGGGGTCGAGATCAAAGAACGAATCGTCGAACTCCACGACGACCCGACGGCCGAGGCGGGAGTCGATCCCGCTCTCCGGCAGTTGACGCGCAACGGATTCCTTCAGCAGACCGACAAGGGATACTACACCACACGGGCCGGCGAGGAACTGCTTCGAGAACACGAGGATCAAATCGAGGACCGGGTCGGCTCGTAGCCGGAGGCCGTCGCAAGCTGCCCCGCGGCCTCGACCCGCGGGTTGTGTCGATCCGGAAGCGGACACGCCGCGCTCTCCGACCGTCGTTTTTGGCCGGCCGAAATATCGACACTCTTTAGGCCGCCCTAATCAGATCGATGTAGTGAATGAGTTCACCACAGGACATCTGTGTCGTCATCCCGACAATTCGGGAGTACGAGTGCGTCCGCGAGTACGTCGCGAACGCCCGCAACCACGGCTTCGACACGGATAGGCTGTTCTTCGTCCTCGTCACCGAGGACTTCTGTGACACCGACGCGATGGAATCGATGCTCGACGAGGAGGGCGTCGAGGGCGTCGTCTTCGACGGCACCGAGCGCGGGAAGTGGTTCGCCGAGCACGACGCCGCGGAGTTCTCGCACCTGATCCCCGCAGCCAGCCACGCGCAGACATCCTTCGGGCTGCTGTACATGTGGGCGCACGAGCGCTTCGAGTACGGCGTCTTCATCGACGACGATACGCTCCCGCACGCCGAGGCGGACTTCTTCGGCACCCACATGCGCAACCTCGCGCACGAGGGAGAGATCGAGTCCGTCCGCTCGGACGAGTCGTGGGTGAACGTCCTCTACCAGTCGGACACCGACCTGTACCCGCGCGGCTACCCGTACGCCGCGATGGACGAGTCGGTCGAGACCGACACCGAGCACGTAGACGAGGTGGTCGCCTCCCAGGGGCTGTGGACGAACGTGCCCGACCTCGACGCCGTCCGCATCCTCATGGACGGCGACTTACAGGGGCAGGCCCAGACGCTGACCGAGACGAGCGACTTCGAGCGCGACTTCGTCGCCGCCGAGGGGCAGTACCTCACCGTCTGTTCGATGAACCTCGCGTTCAGGCGCGAAGTGATCCCGGCGTTCTACCAGCTCCCGATGGACGACAACGAGTGGGAGGTCGGCCGCTTCGACGACATCTGGTCGGGGCTGTTCCTCAAGCGCGCCGCGGACGAACTCGGCAAGCAGGTGTACAACGGCGGCCCGCTGTGCGAGCACAACAAGGCGCCCCGGTCGACGTTCGACGACCTGGCGAACGAGGTCGCGGGGCTGGAGTTGAACGAACACGTCTGGGAGGTGCTCGACGGCGTCGCCGAGGACGCCGGCTCCTTCGAAGCGGCGTTCGCCGAGATGGCTGACGCCCTCGCAGAGGGCGACTTCGACGAATGGAACAACGGGGCGTTCCTGAACCACTGCGGAGCGTACATGCGCGACTGGATCGAGTGCCTCAACCGCGTCGAGGGCGCGGCGACACGTGGGGCTGTGACGGAGGCACCGGAGGTACCCGCGGATGACTGACAACATGACCAACGACGACACCACGGACGCACGGCGGACGTATCGGCGGCGAAAGGTACTCGCGGGGCTGGGTGCGGCCGGCGCGGCCGGACTTGCGGGCTGTGGCGGCCTCGGCGGCGACAGCGAAAGTGACGCCGGCGACGGTGGCGGCGACGACAGTGGCGGCGGCGGTGGGGGCGCAACGGGCGGCGGCGACGACCGGATCAACGCCGCGTTCGACGACTTCCGGGGCTCCGGTCCGCTGGCGCAGGGGCGCTCCGACATCGGTGGCACCCGTATCGGCGACCTTCCGAACCTCAGCGGCGAGTTGACGATTTACCTCGGCGGCGGCGAGGGGGGACTCTACCGCGACCTGCTCGCGAAGTTCGAGAACATCTACCCCGACTTCACCGCGACGCCGCGGGAGTCGGGAACCGCCGACGCGGCGAACACGATCATCAGCGAGGGGCCGGCGACGCCGGCGGACGTGTTCTGGTCGGTCGACGCGGGGTCGCTGGCGGCCGTCTCCGCCGAGGGGCTCGCGGCGGAACTGCCCTCGGAGGTTGTCGACCCCGTCCCCGAGGAGTTCCACCCCGACGACACGTGGGTCGGCACTGCCGGGCGTGCCCGGGCGGTCCCGTACAACACCGACGAACTGTCCGAGGACGACATTCCCGACGACGTGATGGAGTTCCCGGAGTTCGAGGGGTTCCAGGACGCGATCGGGTGGGCGCCCACCTACGGCGCCTTCCAGTCGTTCATCACCGCGATGCGGCTGATCGAGGGCGAGGAGGCCACCCGCGAGTGGCTCCAGGGGATGCTCGATGCGGGCGTCACCGAGTTCAACAACGAGTTCCTCGTGTCGAACGCCGTCGCCGACGGCGCGCTCAACGGCGGGTTCGCGAACCACTACTACGCGCTGCGCGTGCAGGCCGCCCGGCCGAACGCGCCGATCGACCTCGCGTTCACGAGCGGTGACGCCGGCGGGCTGATCAACGTCGCGGGCGCGTCGGTGCTGTCGGCGAGCCAGAACCAGGAGCTCGCGTTCAACTTCGTTCGCCACCTGCTGTCGGCCGAAGCCCAGGAGTTCTTCGCCACCCGGACGTACGGCTACCCGATGGTCGGGGAGATCCCGCCCGTGGGCGGACTGCCGCCGGTGTCTGAGCTGGACCCGCCGAGCATCGACCTGCGCGAACTGTCGAACATCCAGCCGACCCTCGATCTGATGCGCGACGTCGGGGTGCTGTGATGCGGGAGGCGGTCTGAGATGGCCCCCGGCGAGGGCTTCGGTCGGGTCCGCGGACTGTTCGCCAGCGACGACGATCAGCCCAGCGTGGCGGTCGTCCTGTTGGCTGCGGGCGTCGCGGCCGCGGTGCTCTCGCCGCTGTTGTGGCTGTTCATCAGCGCCTCGGAGCTGGCCCTCGCCGACGCCCTCTCACTGTTGACCTCGGAGACGACCACGGAGGTGCTCGTCAACAGCCTCGCGCTCGTCGGGCTGGTGACCGGCGCCTCGATCGCGTTGGGCGTGCCGCTGGCAGTGTTGACGGTTCAGACCGACCTCCCGTTCAGGCGGTTCTGGACCGTGCTCGCGGCGCTCCCGCTGGTCGTCCCCAGCTACATCGGAGCGTTCGCGTACGTCTCGGCGTTCGGCCCCAGCGGCGCGCTGCCGGATCTGTTCGCTCAGTACGGACTTGGGTTCGTGAATCCCTACATCCCGACGGTGTACGGGCTCGGCGGCACGACGCTCGTGTTGACGCTGTTCACGTACCCGTACGTGTTCCTCACGACGCGCGCGTCGCTGCTCTCGTTCGACACGACGCAGCTGGAGGCGGCCCGCACGCTCAACCACAGCTATCCGCAGGCGTTCCGGCGGGTGATCCTGCCGCAGATCGCGCCGGGGGTGACCGCGGGCGCGCTGTTGGTCGCGCTGTACACGCTCTCGGACTTCGGAACGCCCGCGATCATGCGCCTCGACGTGTTCACCCGCGTGATCTACGTCGAGTTGAACAGTTTCGGCGTCGGGCGGTCGAACGCGACGATGCTGTCGATACAGCTCCTCGCCGTCACTGCGGTGATCCTCTCGCTGGAATCGCGCGTCAGCGGCGACACCGCCGCGGGGTACGGGACGCCCTCGTCGGTGAAGACGGTCGTCTCGCTGGGCCCGTTCCGCTGGCTCGCGGCGGCCGTCCCCGCGTTCGTGAGTCTGTTCACGCTGGCGCTCCCGGTAGGCATCCTCACGATGTGGCTCGTGCGCTCCGGGCCGGGGTACAGCGGGGGTGGCCTCGCGTTCCGGCCCGAGTTCGCGACGAACTCGGCGTACGTCGCCGTCCTGACGGCGGCCGCTACGGTGGTGCTCGCGCTTCCGGTCGCCTACTACGCCGGGCGGTCGAACTCGCTGTTGGCGAAGGCGGTCGATCGCGCGACGTACCTCGGGTACGCGATGCCCGGGGTCGTCCTCGGGCTGGCGCTCGTGTTCTTCTCCAGCCGGTGGCTGCTGGAGACGTTCGGCGCCAACGCGGCCCGGGTGGTGTACCAGTCGCTGCCGCTGTTAGTGTTCGCGTACGTCGTCCGGTTCCTCCCGCAGGCGGTCGGGTCGACGCGGTCGTCCGTGCTCGGCGTCGACCGCGACCTCGTCGGCGCCGCCCGATTGCTGGGCGAGGACCCCCGCGGCGCGTTCCGTCGGGTGACGCTGCCGCTCATCTCCCCGGGGCTGGTCGCGGGGGCCGCGCTCGTGTTCCTCACGACGATGAAGGAGTTGGACACGACGCTCATTCTGCATCCGACAGGGTTTACAACGATAGTGACCTACATCTGGCGTGTTCAGGAAGCCGGGTACTACGGTCGCGCCGCCCTGCCGGCGCTCGTGTTAGTGGCCGTCTCCGGCCTTTCGATGGTACCGCTGCTCACCCGTTCAGACGATGCATGACGACACACACGACGCCGATCGAGACGCCAGCCGACCCGAGCGAGCCGACGGCGGGACGGCCGTGGGCGCGCCCGACGGCGCTGCACCGAGTTCGAGCGGCGACGAATCGTCAGACCCCGTCGTCGGTGACGCCGTCAGCGACGCGGCCGGACCGACGGGAAAGCCGGTCTTGGAACTCGAGAACGTTGTCAAGCGGTACGGCTCAGAGACGGCGGTCTCGGGCCTCGATCTGACCGTCCGTGAGGGCGAACTTGTCACCCTGCTTGGCCCGTCCGGCTGTGGCAAGACGACGACGCTGCGAATGATCGCCGGGCTGGAGACGCCCTCCGACGGCACAATCTCCGTCGCCGGCGACGTGGTGGCGGGCGACGGGGCGGCGACCCCGCCCGAGGAGCGCGACGTGGGACTCGTGTTCCAAGAGTTCGCGCTGTTCCCGCACCTCACTGTCGCCGAGAATATCGCGTTCGGGCTCGACGACCCGGACTCCGAGACCGCCGACGATCGGGTGGCGGACCTACTGGATCTGGTCGGGCTCGGTGACTACGGCGATCGCTCGGTGACAGATCTGTCGGGCGGGCAACGCCAGCGGGTTGCCCTCGCGCGGTCGCTCGCCCCGGAGCCGGACGTGTTGCTGCTCGACGAACCGTTCTCGAACCTCGACGTGAGCCTTCGGGTTCGGATGCGCGAGGAGGTGAAACGGATCCTCGACGAGACGGGCGTGACCGCCGTCTCGGTCACCCACGATCAGGAGGAGGCGCTGTCAATCTCCGACCGCGTCGCCGTCGTCAACGACGGTACGGTCGAGCAGGTCGGCGACCCGGGCGAGGTGTTCGAACACCCGACCTCCCGGTTCGTCGCCTCGTTCCTCGGACAGGCGAGTTTCCTCCCCGCACGGGTCGGCGAACGCCAGATCGAGACGACCGTCGGATCGTACGACAGCGACCTGCTGAAGGGACTGGGCGACGGCTACGTCGGCAGCCACGTCGACGTGCTGGTTCGACCGGACGACCTCCGCGCCACCCCGGTCGCCGACGGCGACGCCGACGGCGAGGTGGTCCGCCGACAGTACACCGGCCCATCGTTCGTGTACCACGTGAAGCTCAACGACGGGACTGTCCTGCGCTGCCTCCACAACCACACTGAGGAGTTCGACGTGGGCGAACCCGTCGCGGTGACGCTCGTCGCCGACCACGCGCTCGCGTGGTATCCCGCCGAGTAGATGACCGACGCGCCGACACTCCGAGATCGATTCGACGCCGGCCGCGTCGCCGCGATCGTCCTCGCGTTCGTCGGCGCCGCCGTCGCGTTCGCGGTCGCAGCCGGCGTGTTCCCGTTTCGCTCGCTCAACCACGACGAGGGCGTCTACCTCCAGCAGGCTGACATGCTCCTGTCCGGGCAGGTCTTCCTCCGGCCACCGGTCGAGGACGCGTTCCGACCGTGGTTCTTCGTCGAGAGCGAGCGCGGCCTCTACTCGAAGTACGCGCCCGTCCCGTCGACGGTGTTCGCGCTCGGGAAGCTGCTGGGCGGGTACACGGTCGCGCTCGCGGGGATCGCCGCCGGATTGGTCGCTGGCACCGTCGCGCTGGGCCGCGAACTGTTCGACGCGCGCGTCGGGGCGCTCGCGGGGGTGCTGCTGCTCGCGACGCCGCTGTTCGTCGTCCACAGCGGC
This sequence comes from Halobaculum halobium, assembly GCF_030127145.1. NCBI lineage: Archaea > Methanobacteriati > Methanobacteriota > Halobacteria > Halobacteriales > Haloferacaceae > Halobaculum > Halobaculum halobium. Next base: position 246,266 of record NZ_CP126159.1, on the reverse strand, counting down.
GTCTTCCTCCCGTACGCGCTCACGGCAGCGCTGAACGTCGCGTTCGCCGTCTGGTATCTGCGGGGAGAGCGACGCGAGAGCCGCCGCGACGCGACGCTCGCGGGCGCGGCCGTCGGCCTCGCCTTCTTTTCTCGGCCGTACACCGCGGTGTTGTTCGCGCTCCCGTTCGTCGGGCACGCGGTCGTCACGCTCAGCCGGTCCGGGGCGTGGCGGGTTCCGCCGGCGATCGCGGGACTCGTGAACGGACCGGCCGCCGAACCCGCCCGTCGACTGTTCGCCCGCCGTCTGATCACCGCAACACTGGGAACCGCGGGCGTGCTCGCCGCGCTCGGGTACAACGCGTTCGTCACCGGCGACCCGTTCGTGTTCCCGTATCTCGCGTTCGCTCCCGAGGACGGAATCGGCTTCGGCGAGCGCGCGATTCTCGGACACGAGGTCGACTACACGCCGGAACTGGGAATCGAGGCGAACCGGCTGGTGCTGGAGACGCTGTTCACCGACTGGGTCGTCGCGGGGTCGCTTGGCGCGACTGTGGCCGCCGCCGGCGTGGGGCTCGCGCTCGTCGGTCGTGGAGTCCCGGGCGCCCGCAACGCGGGCGGCGACGCCGACACGCATCGCGAAGCCGGCGCGCTCCACGGCAGGCGCGTCCGCCGCGGGCTGCTGGCGGGGACGTTCCTCACGGTCGCCGCCGGCAACGTCGCCTTCTGGGGGAACTTCAACGTCCTCGGCGCGCTGGAGGTGCGCACCGACGGCCTGATCTACTACCTCGGTCCGTACTACCACTACGATCTCATCGTCCCGACGGCGGTGTTCGCGGCGGTCGCGTGCGTCGCGCTCGCGGACGGACTGCGCGGGGGCGCGGCCTCCTCGCGGAGCGCGCGGACGAAATCGACCCGCGCCACGCGCGTGCGGTCGCGACGGCCACGCTCCTCGTCGCCGGCGCGGCCGCGGGCGGCGTCGCCACCGGCGCCGTCGGTGACACCGTCGAACGCAACGAGGCAGTGACGGAGGAACTACGCGCCGGCTACGGGCCGCTCGTCGCCGACGGCGACCCCGGCGCGGCGGTGCCCCCGGGCTCGGTCGTGTTCGTCCCCACGCCGTACGGCCCGTGGCTCAACCACCCGTTCCAGGCGCTTCGCAACGACCCCCGCCACGACGGCCCCCGGGTGTACGCCCTGGCGGGCACGCGGGAACTGGAGGTCGCACGCACGTACCCAGACCGAGATCTGTACCGCTACGTGTACGCCGGATCGTGGGTGCCGACGGACGATTCCACGGTCCGTGGAGTGGTGCGGCCCGTCGAACGGGTCGCCGGCGAGCGGATCTATCTGAACGCGACGCTGGAACGTCCGGAGTCCGTCGAGTCAACGACCGTCCGCGTGACCGGGGACCGCGGGTCGACGTACCTCGTTGCGACCGACTCCGGCGGCCCGCTGTCGCTGTCGATGGTCGTCGACGACGGTGAACTCCGGGTCCGCGGGGAGAACCTCACCGTCGGCGGCGGGCAGGGTGACGGCGGTGGCGCCGTCCTGTCGCTGGACGACGGCGACGAGATAGACGTGGAGGTGTTCGTCTCCACCGGCCCCGCGAGCGGGTACAGCTACCGCCTGTCGTTCCCGTACGAGCGGATCGACGGGACCGCGCGTGCGCTGACGGCGACCGTCGAGCGGTGTCCCGTCCCCACTCGCTGTGTCCCGGTCGGCGTCGGCGAGCAGCCGGTCGACCGCGGTGCCGAGGTGACGCTGTCGTCGGAGGCGTGAGTGATCGCTTCGGCGTCGCCGACCGCGACGCTTACTCAGTCTCGTCTGTGTCAGCCCCTCCGTCGTCTGTGTCGGCGGCGGCATTCCCGGGGCGCTCGCCAGCAGTGCCGCCGTCGGCGACTCGAACGGCCGCGCGGCGGTCGGTGATCAGGTCGAGCGACCCCTCGATGTCCCCGAGGACGAACAGCGCGTAGTATCTGAGATAGACGACGATCGGCACTTGCACGAGAGCCGCGACCGCGATCAGGGCGAGTCCGAACAACAGCGCGGCGAACACGACGATCCCGATGCCCAGCGGCTCGACCGCCGTCGCGACGAACACGCCACCCGCCGCGAGCAGCCCGAAGGGGACCAACAGCGCCACCGCGCCGACGCCGACGGCCAGCGCAGAGACGATCCCGCCGACGACGGACAACACGACGCTCACCGCGACGTACGCGAGGTACTGCCACGGCTCGGCGGTGATCGTCGGCCAGAGTCGACCCCAGGCGCCGAGCAGCGTTCGCTCTTCGCGGATCATGATCGGGACCACGAACACGGTCGTGAAGCCGTCGATCAGGCCGGTGAGAAGTGCCAACACCGCGAGGAGTGGCAACACCGCAAGCAGCGAGAGGATCGGGGCTCCGATTCCGCCTCCGACATCGAGGACCAGCGGGACGACGATCAGCGCCGCGACGAGCGCGAGGCCGCCGAGTCCCACCAGACCGAGCAGCAGCCGGAAGCCGAACAGCCGTACCCCCTGTGGCCACCGGCGTCCCCAGTACTCGCGCAGGGAGACCGTCTCCGTGCGTATCGACTCGACGAGGACGAACTCCATGACCGACCCGACGAACAGCGATCCGAGCACGATGATCGAGATGATGCCGACGATCGCGGCGATGACGAGCCACTCCGCGCCGCCGATCGCCCCCGGCGACTGGATCCCGCCGGGAAGCCCCATTCCCGGGGACCCCCCCGATCCGCCGCCCTCGATCGGTGCGGACGTTTGTGCGCCGGAGAATCCACCGCCGGGGCCGGCGGCGAACAGGACCACGACGGCGAGTTTCAGCCACACGCTGCGATCGACGGGCCACAGCAGGGCCTTCGTCGCTCGGTACGCGTCGTCCACGTCTTCGACCGCGTGCAGGGGCACTCGGGTTCACCTATCGGGCCGACAACACGAAGATACCTATCGCTGCGTGCACTATGGATTCACAGCGGCAACAACGTTTCTCTCGGATGGCGACACGGCCGCCCCGGTTCCACCTGCGAGTGAGGAAGCCGACTGTCAGGTTCCTCCCCGTTATCGACGGTTCCGGACCCGCTCCTCGAGACAACACTTCAGGATCGACTTGCCGATCTCGGCGCCGCCGGAGAAGGGGTCGAGTTTCGTCTCGCCGAGTCGCTCGTCGTACTCGATGGGCTCTTGACGGATCCGGTAGCCGCGCATCGCGGGGCGGATCAGCAGTTCCGCGGACAGGCCGGTGTTCTCCGTCCACTGGATCGACTGTATCACGTCCTCGTGGTACGCGCGCATGCCGGTCGTCACGTCGTGGAGGGTGTGGCCGCCGAGCGCGCTCGCGACCGCGGCGAACGCGCGGTTGCCGAGCCGGTTCATCGCCGGCATCGTGTCTGCGCCGTGGTACAGGCGGTCCCCGCTGACTACGTCGTACCCGTCGTTGATGAGCGCGAGGAAGTCCGGGATCCGATCCATCGGGTAAGTGCCGTCGCAGTCGGTGGTGATCCGGACAGGGTTGCTCGCCTCGTACAGCGCGCGCCGAACCGCCGCACCGTAGCCGCTGGGGGGCTGGTCGACGACACGGGCGCCGCTCTCCCGGGCGATGTCGCCGGTTCCGTCGTCGGAACTGTCGACCACGACGACCTCGGCGCGGCCGTCCGTCGCCGCCTCGATGTCGTCGAGCACCGGGCCGATCGCCTCCGCTTCGTTGTACGCCCCCATGACGACACTCACGTCGTCCAAGTCGTACGACCGTTGGTCCATACCAGTCGCTATCGCCGGAGGTTTTTAGGCTTGCCGAAAGCTGGCGGTTCCGGTCAGAAGAACGGCGCGTACCGGAAGGTGAGGAAGGCGCCGACCGTCGAGATGAGCGGGACGACGTTCTGCATGACGACGACGCGAGCGGTCGTCGCGGGATCGAATAGCTCGCCGGGTGACGGGATGTCCGCCGGGTCCTCCTCGCCGATCGGCGGGGCGGACTCCCCGTCGCCGTCGGCAGCGAGGGCGTGGACGGACACCGGCGGCGTCTCGTCGGCCTCACCCCTAACGGCGTCCGAGACGGTGATCGGTCGGGTCGCGCGTCCCCACCCCAGCCCGATGATCGACATCGTGGCGATGACCACGAAGCTCGCGGGAATGCCGATGAACGAGAGGAACACGACAAGCGCCGCCGACACCGTCGCCACGATGATGGCTGCCGTCAGCGGGAGCTCGGTGATGTCGCTGCCCATCGTGTCGAGCGTTCGGCGGGCGATCGTGAACGAGCCGACCCCGACGGCCAACCCGCCGATGATGATACCGGGGTTCATTTCCAGCGCACCTGCGCCGACCAGCGGCGCGATGGCGTTGGCAATGTTGCTCGTCCCCGAACTGAACGCCATCAGACAGCCGATCACGATGACTGCCGCGACCCCGATCGCTTCCCGGCGACTCGCGTCGTCGTTGATAGACACGCTCGGGATGACTCCGTCCGTTCGGTCGACGTCGAGTACCGCGCCCTCGGTTTGGCCCATCGCCAGCATGCCGTCGAGTCGAGCGTAGAAGTAGCGGCCGATGATCAGCGACACCCAGAAGCCGATGACCGGCGCAACGACCCACCAGATCACGATCCCGCCCATGACCGCCCAGTCGAGCGCGTTGTTCGCGACGCCCAACCCGGCGATCGCTCCCACGGCGGTCATCGATGTCGACGCGGGGACCCCGAAGACGTTGCCTACGAACAGCGCCAATCCGATGAAAAACAGGACGCCGATACTCGTCTCCAACGTGAACACGCCCGACGACGTGACTAGGTCGGAGCCGAGCGTATCGACGACTCGTCTGCCGATCGTCCACGCGCCAATGAAGAAGAACGTCGTCATCAGCGCGGCCGCGGTCGACTTCGACACCGCGCCGGCGCCGACCGCCGGTCCGAATGCGGGGCCCGTCGTTGACCCCCCGATATTGTAGCCGACGAACATCGAAACGACCACACCGATGAGAAGGAGTAGCTCGACCATAGGTATCTATACTACTGTGCCCACCCCTAAGACCTTGTTCTCTCGTGGTCAGGCGTCGGCCGACTGATCGTCTTCGTCTTCCTCGGAGTCGCTCTCGGAATCGCCCTCGGAGTCATCATCAGGGTCGCGATCGAAGTCGCCGCTCACCGCGGTGACGTTGCCATCGGATTCGGCGTCGGGGTCCGTACCCTCTCCACCCTCGCCGAGTTGTTCGCCGACGGAGCGTTCGACCGCCTCTTCAACCGTCTCTCCGACCTTCTCCTCCATCGTCTTCTCCACGGTCTTCTCCACCGTCTCACCGACCGTTTCGTCGACTGTCTCCTCGACCGTCTTCTCCACCGTCTCTCCGACCTTCTCCTCCACCGTCTCGTCGACCGTCTCGTCGACCGTCTTCTCCACCGTCTCTCCGACCTTCTCTTCCACCGTCTTCTCCACCGTCTCTCCGACCGTCTTTTCGACCGTCTCCTCGACGGTTTCGCCGACCGTCTTCTCCACCGTCTCTCCGACCTTCTCCTCTACCGTCTTGTCTACCGTGTCCGCGACCGTCTGCTCGACCGTCTCGCCGACGGACTCGTCGACGGTCTCGGCGACCGACTGCTCGACCTCTTGGACGGTCTCGTCAACGGTGTCCGCGACCGTCTTCTCCACCGTCTGCTGGACTTCGGTGGTCATCCACTGAGGGTCGAACCGGGCCATCTTCCAGGCGATGTGAATGACGAACGAGACGATAACGCCCAGTCCGAACGCGACACCCACCTCCGTGCCGAGCACGAGAATGAGCCCGACAGCCAACGCGATCAGGAGGCCGTACGTCAAGTCGACGAAGGAGTCGACGCGGTTCGGATTCATCGGCCCGACCTCGTTGCCGCCGGTCCGTCGTGTTCGGAGCCGCTTCCCGCTGGTCGGTCCCGTCGCTCGGGATCGTTTCCACGCATACCTGTTCTGATCGGCCTACGGGTTTAAACTCGTGTGTACTCGCCTCGCTCGAGGGGGCGGGTCGGCGAGTCGCGATCGCGGCGACGTCCGGGCGGCGTCGTGGCGAATCTGAGTTAGCGGGGCCCCGTACCGGTTGTTCCCAGTCGTTGGGATCCAGCGTGGCCCCACTTTACCACCGGAGCACAAGCCGAACATGTATGGCAGACTCCGGAACATGCTCGGTGTCACGGCGGACTGTCCTTCGAACCGCACTCGCTGGCGGAACCGCGGCAGCGGTCGGCGGGGCCGCCACGACGCCGGCGGCCGCGCAATCGTCGGGGGAACTCGAGGAGTGGTTCTCGAACGTGAGCAACTACGACGGCGTCGTCGACGAGACGGGTGCCGACGCAGTGACCGTCGAAGTCGGGACGGAGGCCAACGGCGGGGCGTACGGCTTCGGCCCTGCGGCAGTCCGCGTCGACCCCGGAGCGACCGTCACGTTCGAGTGGACCGGGAACGGCGGTTCGCACAACGTCGTCGCCGAGGGCGACGCCTCCTTCGAATCGGAGCTGGTCGGTGAGGCCGGGCACACGTTCGAGTACACCGCCGAGGAGGCGGGCGTCTACCGATACGCCTGTACCCCGCACAAGGCGCTGGGCATGAAGGGCGCCATCGTCGTCGGCGACGCGGAGGTCGGCGCATCGGGCGACGACGGCGGAGCCACCGAGACAGGCGGTACCGAGACGTCGACCGCGACGGACGCTGGCGGCGAGACGAACGAGTCGGCAGCCGGCGGTGCGAGCGGCGGATCCGACGGGGGCGGAGGCGCCGGTGACGCTCCCGCGCTGCTGCTGCTCGGTGGGGGGATCGGCGCGGCGCTGTCGCCGCTCGTGTTCGGGCTGTTCGTCCTCCTGTTCGGCGAGGATGACGACGGACCCGGGCAGGTCGGATATCGAACCGACGGCGGGAGTCGACCGGCATCGACGCAACACGACGGGGAGAGGTGATCCGGTGTGGCTCGCGCGCGGCTTGAGGTGACGCTCCCGGAGGACGTGTGGGTCGCTGAGGTGACCCGTTCGCATCCGGATGCGACGCTGTCGGTGCTATCGGTCCTGCCGACCGAACAGGGCGGGGTCGCGCTCGTCGCGCTTCGTGACGACGACGCCCCGACGGTCGTTCGCGACATCGAAGCCGCCGATAGCGTCGGGGAGGTCGAACTCCAGCGGGCGGCCGAGGACGTCCGTGAGGCGATCATCCGAGTCGAGACGACCGATCCCAGGCTCCTGTTGCCGCTCCGTGACTCACGGCTTCCCGTCGAGTATCCCGTCGAGGTCACGGGCGGGACCGCCCGGCTCACCGTCGCCGGATCGCGCGACCGGCTCTCGGCGTTCGCGACCGCCTTGGAGACGATGGGGATGGACTACGTCGTCGACTACGTCCACGACGCCATCGACGCAGAAGACCTCCTCACGGAGGGCCAGCGAACGCTGCTCGCCGCGGCGATCCGGACGGGCTACTACGACACCCCGCGGGAAACGACGCTGACCGAACTGGCTGACAAGCAAGGGATCGCGAAGTCGACCGCGAGCGAGCGGCTCCACCGCGCCGAGGGGAAGGTGATCAAGCGGTTCGCGGAAGACACGCTCGACGTCGACCCCGAACGCTCCCCACTCGCGGCCACCGAAGACTGAGCAGCGCGCTGGTCAGCCGCTCTCTGGTGGATTCTGTCAACGAGGACGCCAAGGGTAGCTCACGATATCGGTGGTACCCGATCGCTCAGTTGAGAACCCGTCATCCTGGACACTACCCGGCGTACGGAAGCGGCTGAGGTTGAACGCTATCGAACCGCCGAACGCGACTGCTCGGTTACCGTCGGACGCGCGTGACGTAGCCGCCGCACCCGCAGCGGTCGACGAACTCACAGTCGGCGGTGTCGCCGAACCGCTCGGCCAGCGCGGGGAACAGGTACGTCTCGGGGTGGCCGTGGTCGCCGTGCGTGACGAGATTCACGTGGACGCCGTCGGCCGTCCGTTCGACGGCGTCGATCGCCTCCGCCACCACGACGGCTCTGTCGTCGGCGTGCCTCGGCTCCTCCAGCTTCGCGGACCACGAGGTGTCGTGGACATCGTCGTCCGTTTCGGTGGAAGCTGTCGCCGTGTCACCCTCTGTCTCCTCGTCCCTCTGGTCGGTGTCGACGCTCATCGGGAAATAGTACTGGCGGCGTTCGGGTCGGTCTATCCCCGAATGTGTTCGTTCGCGCAGTCTCGACTACCGAAACCAACGCCGTTTTTACGCTCGCTGGAGTGCCCAGTCTAATGGATTTGCGACGGGGGATGGCGGCGGCGTTGATCAGCGTCACTGGATTCGGCCTGGTCGGAGTCGGCGGAACGTACTTGTCTCGGGGCGTGTCAGGCATCTCGAGCGGAATCATCGTCGGTGCTGTGCTCGTGCTCGGCGTCGCGTTCGCGGTTTCGGGACCGGCGCTGTATCGGAGTTCGGTTACCTCCGACCACCTCCTTCGGGTCGCCGCCTGGAACACGCTCGGCGTGGTAGTGACGGTCGCCGTGCTCGCGCTGGTCAGCGCGTTTCAACTCGCCGAGGGCGGACGCGTCGCCGCGCCGCTGCTGTCGGGCGCGGTGATCGTCGGCGTGAGCGCCTTCGCTCACGTGTTGATCGGGGTCAACGACGTGCGGCGGATCCGCGCGCGGACGGTCGCCGACCAGCAGCGGAAGGCGGCCGTCGTGAACCGGTTCGTCCGTCACGACCTCCGCCACGCCGCGCAGATGCTGGTCGGGTACAGCGATCGCATCCGAGACGGAGGGACCGGCGCGGGGAACACCCCCGAGAGCAACGACGAGGTGGCAGCGCAAATCGCGTCGATCGGGCGGGAGCTGAGCGAGACGCAGTCGCGGGTCAAAGTCATCGACGAGCTACTTGAGGGCGATGCCGACACCGACTCCTCGGTGGTGGTGAGCGCCGCGCTCGACGACCGCCGGGGGTCACTGCGCGACGAGTATCCGGACGCCTCGCTGCGGATCGACTCGGACGGCGAGCCAGCGGTCCGCGGCGGCGACTACGTCGTGAACGCGGTCGTCGAGCTGGTCGAGAACGCGATAGAGCACGGCGGCGACCCGGGAGACGTGCGGGTCTCGGAACGCCGTGTCGGCGACGAAGTCGAACTCCGCGTGCTCGACGACGGGGACGGGTTCCCGGACGACGAGCGCACGCTGATCAACGGCGACGAGATCGAGACGCAACTGCGCCACAGCAGCGGCCTCGGACTGTGGCTCTCGAAGTGGGTGATCGAGTTTCACGGCGGCTCGCTGACCGTCGGAACGAGTCCCGACGGCGACGGCGAGGCGACGGTCAGACTTCCTGCGGCGCGTTCGTAACTGCCGGTGTTGCGGCGCTACGGCGAGGGATCGAACACCTCGGGGTTCTCTTCGCCGTCGACCGAGACGATTCCGAGCATGCCCTTGCGCGCGACGCGCGAGAGCGCGTGGTCGACGAGTTTGATGTTCTCGGGCACCGGGAAGTCCATCGTGCCGACCATACAGCTGCCCGGCGGGACGTTCATCGTCTGGACGAAGTGCTCGGGGTCACTCGCGAGCGCGCCGTCTCGATAGGCGTCGGTCCAGACGTTGCCGATCGGGTGGAAGTTACTGTTGAGGTTCGGTCCGCCCGTGACCATGAACACGCGTGCGGTCTCGCCGGTCTCGGCGCTCATCGCACCGAATCGGTCGGGCGTGAGCCCGTATTTCTGGCCGTTGAGTACGACGTACGTGGGGTCTTCCGCCTTCATCGACGCGAGGTCGAAGCTGTGTCGCCCCTTCTCGCCTGCGGGTTTGTCCGTGTAGATCTCGTGTTGACCGACGTAGAACTCCCGGTCGACCTCGGGGAGCCCGCCCTCCGGCTCGACGAGGATCATGCCGAACATCCCCGAAGCGATGTGGTAGTCCATGTTCGCGACGGCGCAGTGGTAGATGAACGCGCCCGGGTACTCCGCGCGGAACTGGATCGTCGCCGACTCGCCGGGCGCGACGGTGGTGTCTTCGGCGCCGCCGCCGGGCCCGTAACACGCGTGGAAGTCGACGTTGTGCGGCATCGCGTTCTCCTCGGCGTTCGTCAAGGTCACCCGGACGGTGTCGCCGCGGCGGACCCGGATCATCGGCCCGGGGATCTGCCCGTCGAACGTCATGTAGTCGTAGACGACGCCGTCTTCGATCTCGGCGCGCACCTCCCTCGCGGTCAGGTCGACCTCGACCGTCTCCGAGGTGTCACGGTCGATCGGCGCCGGGACATCGGTCGGGTCGGCCGCGACGCGGCTCGACGTCGGCTTTCCGCTCGCCTTCTCCGTCGTCTGCCGCGCAGTCTCAGTCTGTTCGTCGGTCGGCGCGTCGGCCGCACACCCGGCGAGGGCAGCCCCGCCCGCACCGGTTCCGAGCGCCTTCAGCGTCGTGCGTCGCGTCGTGGGCATCAGTGGGCACCTCGCAGTTGCACGTATGGGTGGACACCACATCAACCGAGTTCGTGGTTCCCGACGGTGCGGGACTCGACCGAACTGGTTCGCGTGGGAGGTAAAAGAGAACCAGCGAATCCGGGAGGCTCCCGGTTAGTCGTCGTCTTCGAGGAACGGCCGAACCGCCCCGCTGGGGACGCGCTCGGGGTCGTCGGCGACGCGGCGCGCGGTCAGCTTCGCGGCCACGTCGTAGGTGAACAGCGCCGTCCCGAGGATGATGAGCGTGTCGCCGGGGAGCCGCGCCCAGAACAGCGACTGGATGAGCGGCCGGTTGTAGAACGCCAGCGAGCGCGCGGCGTCGTACCCCTCGGTGAACGACACCTCCAGTTGGACGAACCCGACCGGGAGGACGGAGACGAACACCATCAGCGCGAGGCCGACGTTCCACAGCCAGAACGCCCACCGGAGGCGTCGACCGCTCCAGTCCGAGACGGTGAACCGGAGGACGTAGGTTGCCATGCCGATGGCGAGGAAGCCGAACGCGCCGAACATCGCGGCGTGGGCGTGACCGACCGTGAGGTAGGTGCCGTGCTCGTAGTAGTTGATCAGCGGGAGGTTGATGAAGAAGCCGAGCACGCCCGCGCCGACGAAGTTCCACACGCCGGAGGCGATGATGAACATGAACGGCAGCGTGTACGGGAACGACTCGCCGCTGCCGGCGAGCGCCCGGTACTCGTTGATCGCCTCGAAGAGGATGAAGACGAGCGGGATCAGCTCCAGCGTCGAGAACACGCTCCCGATGGGCACCCAGATGTCGGGCATCCCGATCCACCAGTAGTGGTGGCTGACGCCGATGACACCCGTACCCATCACGAGTAGCGCCTCCAGCAAGACCGCCTTCTCCGCCGAGCGTCGCCGCAGGAGGTTCATCGACACCAGCGTCATCGCGACGACGGCGACGATGAAGAACTCGAAGGCGCCCTCGACCCACATGTGGACGACCCACCAGCGCCAGAACTCCGTCACCGCGATGTTCGTCTGCGGCGTGAACATGAACCCCGCGGTGAACAGCAGCGCGATGGATCCGCCCGCATAGAGGATCATGTGCGCGAGCCCGTACGGCGTCTCCCGCTTCAACAGCGGCTTCAGTCCGCGCGCGGCGAGCGCGGCCCACCCAATGAAGCCGGCGAGCAGGCCGGCCTGCCAGAGCTTCCCGACTTCCAAGTACTCCAGTCCCTCGTTGCCGAGGATCCACCACAGGTCGCCGTCGAAGTAACCGTGGGCGCCGAGCCAAATGCCCGAGAGTCCGCCGACCACGACGACGACGAGCGCGACGAGTAGTCCCTTCACGTACTGCGCTTGGTTATCGGGCTCGTATCCGGTGAGTAGCGGCGGGAGGAACAGCCCCGCGCCGAGCCACAGCGTGGCGATCCAGAGGATCCCAAGGTCGATGTGCCACGTCTTCGCCATCGCGAACGGCAGCACCTGGAGGACGTCGACGCCCAACCCGGGTATCGTCTCCAGCCCGAAGAACGCGTGTCGCTCGATGTAGTAGTGGGCGAGCAGTCCCCCGAGCAGCGTCTGCGCGAGGAACAGCAGCGCCGCGACGGGAACGAACCACAGCGCGGCCGACTGACTCGGGAGGAGGTCGATGTCGTCAGGGTGGGGCACGTCGACGCCCTCGGCCGACGGCTCGGGGAGATCGATCGACGAGTACAGCCAGATGCCGACGCCGGCGCCCGCGACGAGCAGCACCATCGCGATAACGCTCCACGTCATCGCGGACGCGCCGGGGGTGTTTCCGGCGGCGGGGGCGGGCGGCCAGTCGTTCGTGTAGCTGTGTTCCGCGCCCGGCCGATCGGTGTGTGAGAACCACGCGGTCCACAGCGCGAAGTCCGCGAAGCGCCGCGCGTCCTCCTCCGAGTCGATCATGTCCACCGGAACGCCGCGCGCGTCGGAGCCCTCGTGGTAGCGCTCGACGTACGTCTCACGGACCTGCTCGTGGGCGTACGCCTCCGCGGCGGAGTACTCGATGACGCCGTCGCCGGGCGATCCGTCGTCGAGGTCGGACTTCACGCGCGCGTCGACGGCGGCGCGCTCCGCCTCTGAGAGGTCGTCGTACGCGTCGCCATAGCGCTTCTCGGCGTAGTACTCGCGCATCGCCTCGGTCTTCAGGTCGAGCGCGTCGGCGGTGTAGTCGGGGCCGAAGTACGCCCCGTTGCCCAGGATCGACCCGTGATTCATGAGCCCGTCACGCTGGAACGCCGCCTTGCCGGCCTGTACGTCGTCGCCCGTGGCGATCGTCTCCCCGTCCGGCCCGACGATCCGGTCGGGGATGGGCGGCGCCTCCTCGTAGGCCAACGCGGCGCCGGCGCCCATCACGACGAGGTTCACGACGAAGGCCACGACGAGCGCCTTCGCCAGGGTTCGTCTGGTTACCTTCATGCCGGTCGGCGATACTCCCGTCAGCCGGGTTAGTCCGTCCGCGGTTCCGGCTCCTCGGGGACGCTGGCGAACATGTTTCGACCGCTCTTTCGAACCGTGTGTTGCAAGGGATGATCAAATCCGTCTTGGCAGCAAGTCGGCGTGGGCACACGTACGATAACGAGCTGTGGTGTGTTACATCCACAGCGAGGGTGTCGTAGGTGGATGCGTTGTCGGGGGTACCGCCCCCTCGTCCTTCGGAACGAGAGAGGTTGTCTCGAAGTATCCACCAGAGGAACTGATTCGGTCGCAGTTCGTGAGCTCCGTTGAAAGCCTCCACATCGGACAATAGCTGCTGTTGCGAGTCAACAATCGGCAGGTTCTGCTGACCCTGTCTCTCGGAACTCAAAGCGTGCACCGCCTTCAGTGCTGTCTGTGAGGGTAACGTCCCAATCGTGACCTTGGGCGATGCGAGAGACAATCGTGAGGCCGATACCGCTCCCGCTGTAGCCTGTCGTGTAGCCGTGCTCGAACACGGAGTCACGTTCGTCAGCCGGAATACCGTCGCCGGTGTCTTCGACGTAGAAGCCGTCCTCAAGTGGCCCGACGCGAACAGTGACGTCGTCGCCGCCGTGCCCGACCGCGTTCCGGAAGAGATTCTCGAAGAGTGCCAAGATCTGGCTTTCGTCTCCATTCACTGTACACGGATCCGTCGACAGGGTTGCCGACCGTGTGTCGACCAGTTCCCATGCGTCGTGGGCCACCTCAGCGACCGAAACCGGCTCGTGGTTTTCGTCAGGGATGCCGTGACGTGCGAGCGTCGTGAGGTCAGTGATGAGTTCCTGGATTCGAGTAAGGGAGGTGTCGATCGTGTCGAGGTGTGATTCCTCGCCGGTTTGCTGATAGCGTTCGAGATGCCCGGACGCGACTGAGAGCGGATTGCGAAGATCGTGTGAAACCATACTGGCGAACTGTTCAAGCCGCTCATTTTGAGACTCTAACTCCGCTTCTCGCTCCCGTAACGCTTGCTCGGTATTGACTTTTGAAAGCGCAGTGGTTAGATGCGTAGCGAGTAGTTCACCGATCACGACGTCTTGTGAATCGAACTGCGAGGGGGTTGGTGATCCGGCTAGCAGCGTCCCGTACTCGCCCAGCGGGAGATGCAACTCGCTGCGGATCGGCGTCTCCGGGTTATAGATATCCGGGTCAGTCTGGACATCATCGATCGCCGTTGCAGTTCCGTCCTCGAACACCCGCCACGCGATACTCTCTCCGTCATGAAACGACGGGGGGGTACCGATAAGCTCCAGCACAGCATCAGTGTACGCAGCAGGCACCAACTCATCGGTTTCGGCGTCGTACAAATGGATGGAGTTCGCCTGTAAGTCCAATATCTCACGAGCGGCGACGACCCCTCGTTCGGCGACGTCCTCAGCCGTCTCGGCAGACAAGAACTGTGAGATCTCCCGGTTGAGCGCTTCGAGTTGCCGTTCGCGTTCTTTTCGCTGTGTTATTTCTGTAGACACGCCGAACACGCCTTCCACGTTGCCAGCGCCACCCAGTGCGGGAACTTTTAATGAGAGATACGTTCGCTCAGCACCGTTCACCGTGAGTCGCTCTTCGACCTCGATCGGTTCGCCCGTCTCAACGACGCGGCGGTCGTTCGCTTGGACAGCCGCAGCGACGTCCGGTGGGTGAATGTCCTCATCACTGCTTCCAACGATCTCCGTGTTGTCCGCGTCTACTAAGCGCTCGTATTCGGCATTCACGAACACGTATCGCCCATCAGTATCTTTCAGATACATCACTGCAGTCGTATTGTTGAGAATGAGGTTGAGACGGCGGTCCGCCTCTTGGAGATCCGAGAGGACGTGTTTGCGGTCAAGGTACCCCGTGATGAGCTGCAGAATCGTTGTGAGTAGCTCACGTTCTTCAGGCAGAAACGCGTCACCGTCGGTCTCAGCCACGGAGTGATCCGTGTAGCCGATCGTAAGTTCGAGTTCGTTGCCAGCGGTGGTCACGTCTTGGACGGTGAGTTGATCCACCGGTGCTTCGTACTCGGGAGACCTGAATTCAGTCTCATCGAGGGAGATCGAAGAAACTGCCGCCTCAGGGAACTGCAGCGCCTTTGGAAGGTAGGTTGCGATTTGCTGGAGTTGCTCGTCCGACTGATCGTCACTGGCGGTGAGTAGATCGCTAATGGTTTGAATCGCAGTGAGTTCCTTCACTCGTTCTTGAAGTTCGTGCTGGGTTTGGTACTCGGTAACCGCATGACGAATGCGCTCGGCAAGCCGCTCGTACTGTTCGGGGCCACGTTTCTGGAGGTAATCAGTTACTCCGACAGAGATGGCGTCGCTGGCGATCTCTTCTGAGCCCTTTCCAGTGAAGAGAATAAACGGCAGCTCCGCATGCGTCTCACGGACGGACTGTAAGAACTCCAGCCCGTTCTGGTCCGGCATCTCGTAATCACTCACGACGCACACGATCGGCTCTGTTTCGATGAGCGTCTGTGCGTCTCCGACGCGGGTGGCAGTGTGTATCGTTGCCGCAGGAAGGTTACGTTGTAAAAATGTTGTCGTGAGATCCAAGAAATTCGCGTCGTCATCGACGCAGAGAATATGCATACCTATGTGTTTCGATCATCGACTAAAGCCCTTTCTCAAAAGGTCTCCCTCCCCGACTCTGTTGAAATACGATTCTTCGGGCACGAAATGGGCTGAAACTGCCGGTCGCAAAAATCCAGTAGGTTTGACACAGTTTATCCGTGAGATCGCATACATCAACAGTATGAACTTGTCACGTCGTTCTCGGTTCGTGATCTACGAGTCTCTTCTGATCATTCTGGGGTTCGCTATCGCTGCGCAGGTATCTCCCCCAGATGTCTACAACCAAATTATCGGGACGTTGGTGGTCCTCGCGGTGACACTCCCACTGTCATATTGGTTGGTGTACAAACGTTAGCAACGAATACGCGTCCCCTCCGTACCGACCACATCCGGGTCGAAATCTGTCGCCTTCTGAGGAATTCAGCAGAGCCGACCCCGCCGACGCCGGGCGACGAGCTCCGACCGGGGGAATCAGCTGTAAACGACGTAGTCAGTCTCTCCGGGTTAGGTACATCATCGTGGAGGTCGGTACGGTTGTACCGGGAACTCCGGACGCGCGATACGATCAGCAGCAGTACATGAACGGGTACATCAGCGCGACGCGGTCTCCGTCCGCGAGTTCGGTGTCGAAGCCGCCGAGGTGCTCGTTGAACCGGCCGTTAATCGCGATCCGCGCGTACGCCCGTGTTCGATCGCCCTCGGGGTTCGCGGTGAAGTCGTCTGGGAGTTCTTCGGGTGCGGGCGCCCAGCCGTGTGCGACTTCCTCAGCCGGTGTCTCGGCGATGAGGAACTCCACCACGTCGTGCTCGTCGAGGAACGCGTCGAGGAACTCCCGAAGCGTCGTCCCTTCGAACGTGTACTCGAAGCGGTGTGCCGGCAGGGCGTCGTACAGCCGCCCGGTCCCTTTCACCTCGACGGTAGTGACGGCTCGCTCGTCGTCGCGCTCGGCCGTCTCGGCGTCAACTGCGCTCATACGGGATATTCAGCGGCTGGCACCCCTCAACCGTTCCCCGAACACGTTCGATGGGGTGGCAGACGGATAGTGCGGAGGCGATATCGCACTCGGTTGCAGTCGTCAGTCCGCCTGCGACGGCGGCGACCCGACGCCGAATGCGCCGTCGCCGGCGCGCTCGTCCGGCGTGAGGTAGCACTGCGGATCGCGGGCGCCGAACTCGCCGTCGACCGTGAGCGCGCGCAGGCGTGAGGCGCCCCGGCAGATGTCGCTGTACGCGCAGCTACGACACTCCTCACCGAGGCTGTCGGGCCGGTCCCGGAGGCGGTCGATCAGGGGGTTCGATTCGTCCTCCCAGATGTCGCCGAAGGGGCGATCGCGGACGTTCCCGAGCGAGTACGACTGCCAGAACTGCGTCGCGTGGACGTTCCCCTGATAGTCGATGTCGGCGACGCGCTCGCCGGCCGGGTCGCCGCCGTTGACCTCGAGGTAGCGGCGGACTCGCTCGGCGCGTTCGGGGCCGAACTCGCGGCGGGCGTACTCGACGAGGTAGGCGGCGTCGCAGTAGTTACCCACCAGCAGCGTCTCGATCTCCTCGCCGTCCTCGTGGTACTGGCGCGTGAGGTCGACGAGGCGCTCGACCGCGTCCCGACGGGTCTCGGGCGTGATGTCGGCGTCAGGGACGCCCCGGCCGCCGTACGCGAGGTGATAGAAGCAGAACCGGTCGACGCCGACGTCTGTGAGCAGGTCGACTACGGCCTCCATATCCGGGACGGTGTCATCGGTGACCGTGTAGCGCAGGCCGGTCTTCAGCCCCACGTCGAGACACGCCTCGATGCCGTCGACGGCGGCGTCGAAGGCGCCCTCCTGTCCGCGGAAGGCGTCGTTGACCTCGCGACGACCGTCGACGGAGATCCCCGCGTACGCGAGTCCGGCGTCGCGGAGTTCGCGGGCCCGGTCCCGGGTGAGTAACGTTCCGTTGGTCGACAGCACCGGGCGGATCCCGGCGTCGCTCGCGTGTGCGACCAGTTCGGGGAGGTCCTCGCGAACGAGGGGTTCACCCCCCGAGAAGAGCACGACAGGAGCGCCGTAGTCGGCGAGCTCGTCCAGCATCCCCTTTGCCTCGGCGGTCGTGAGCTCTCCGGGAGCGGCGCCCACGTCGGCGCCCGCATAGCAGTGGGAACACGAGAGGTTGCACCGTTTCGTCCCGTTCCAGACGACGACCGGTCGCTCCTGTTTCCGCTCGCGTATCTGCTCGGCCGTGGAGTCGGCGTCGCCGTATCTGAGCCCGTCGCCCTCGGCGTCGAGGTTGTACAACAACTTGCTGACGGAGATCACGATTCGACACCCCCGTCGCCGGCTGCGGCCGCGTCCCCGTCGTACTCCACGCCGAGGTCGCGTTCGGTGAAACGGGCGACACTGTCGCTTCGCATCAGCCACAGCGTGGAGGCATCCGGGAAGAGCGTGCTCGCTTGCTCGTGTGCCACGTCGGATGATGGTGCGGTGACGCTGCCCGCGTGCCGGAGCGGATCGGCGGCCGATCCGCGGAGGAACACCTCCCACTCCGTGGAGTCGTCCGCCCGGGGCTCGTCAACCCGCACGCGCCTGGCCGTGTGGGTCCGTTGGTCCGCGTCGGTCATCGTCCGACCGGAGGGACGCCCTTCCCTACGTGGGTGTGGCCGACTCCCAGCGACTGGGAATCGGCGGGGTCGCGAGGGCCGAATCGCCAGGATCGTGGCCTTCGGTCGACAGCGGTGTCCTCACTCGGCCGCCGTTTCGAGGAGGTCGTCGATCCCGTGAGCGTCGAGGTCGGGCGATTCCTCGCCCAACCGGTACGCGAGCAGGCGGGCGATACGCTCGCCGGCGCGGCCGTCGCCGTAGAGGTCGCGCGCGCCGGTCATCGCCTCCCGGCGGTCGGGGTCGTACACGACGGTCCGGAGTTTCTCGTCCAGCATCTCGGGCTCGACGAGGACGTTCACCCCTGCCTCGACGGTCTTGGGGCGTTCCGTGTTCGGGCGGACGGTGAGACACGGGACCGACAGCAGGCTCGCTTCCTCTTGGACGCCGCCGGAGTCGGTGACGACGGCCGTCGCTCCGTCGAGCAGACGGAGGAAATCGAGGTACTCCAGTGGATCGACGACGCGCAGCGATCCCTCGGAACTGGATCCCACGCGACTGAGTTGCTTTTCGGTACGGGGATGTGCGGGGAAGATCACCGGCAGCGGAGCGTCTTCGAGGGCCGAAACGATCTGTCGGAGGCGCGTCGCGTCATCGACGTTCCTCGGGCGGTGAATCGTTGCGGCGATGTACTCCCCCTCCGCAAGGCCGAAGCGATCGAGGACGTCCGAACCGGCGCGCGCCTCTGCGATGTTCTTCCGGCAGGCGTCGACGACGGTGTTTCCGGTGACGTACACGTCCTCGGTGACTCCCTCGCGACGGAGGTTCTCGGCCGCCTGTTCCGTGGGCGCGAAGGAGAACCCCTCGACGTGATCGGCGAGCACGCGGTTCGTTTCCTCGGGCATCTCGCGGTCCCCGCTGCGAAGGCCGGCCTCGACGTGACAGAAGGTCGTCGGACACTTGCTCGCGGCGATGGCGGCCGCCAACACCGTGTTGGTGTCGCCTTGTGCGATCGTGTAGGTCGGCTCGTGTTTCGAAAGCAGGTCGCCGATGCCGGCGACGAGTTCGCCGGTTTGAGCGGCGTGAGAGCCGCTACCGACGCCGAGGTGTTCGTCCGGTCGGGGCAGCGAGACGGACTCGCGGAGCCGCTCACTCAACAGGTCGTCGTAGTGTTGACCGCTGTGGACGAGGATCGTTTCAAATCGATCGGTTCGGTCGAGGGCGGCGACCACCGGTGCGAGCTTGACGAACTCGGGGCGCGTCCCGGCGACCACGACCACCGACTCTGGGGCGCTCATCGACCACGGGTCACCGTGGCGTCCGAATTAGTATGCACCTGATACTCCGGTCAAGCATCGAATACCGCGACTTCGACGCCGTCAAACGGGTCGCAGTCGGTTCTCGGTCGGCTCTCGGGACGGAGCCTGGTGCATCGCGGGCGACGCCCGAACGAATCGAAGGGATATCCAACACCTACCGGCCGGCCGGATGTGGATGCTCACACGGCGAATCGGGCCAGTCACGGAGCGATGATCGGAATGTACTCAAACCGACGTGTGGCGGCGTCTGCTACGCGTGATCGAGAGACACAGTCAAGCTCCGGAGCAGTCTTCGACGCCGTCAACGGGGAGGTTCCAAACGCCTCCTGCTTCCCGCCTCGCGACCGCCCTCATCGAGCGAACACGGTTCGACCGGGACGACAGCACCTGAGGCTCCGGGCTGCCCTCGGCTCGCTCGGGGTCGTGTTCGCCCGCACGGTCGGCGACACGCTCGACATCGACCCGATGTCGACGGTGGCGACGATCGAGCGGTCCGTGGAGCACCCCTCTGACCCAAACATGTTGGAGGTGGGCTATCCTTACTGGCGCGATCGGGAGCCGTCGGCGTGCCACTATCGGCTCTCGCTGCTGGAGGCTGAGTGGCTGGGACTGACCGACGGCGGTCCGGACGACGGCTGTAGCGACCTCGGCACGGCGCTGTCTGTACTGTGGAGCGACCGCCGTGGGGCGGCGACGGGGAACGCGCTTGCGGTGACCGCGTTCGTAGCGATAGCGACCGCATACCAAACTGGACCGCCGGGCAGCCTCCGACCGAGACAACCGCGTGAACGACAATGTACGGACCAACGGACGACGGACGACCGGCACGGGCACTGCGGGGGATCGACCCCCCATGAGCGACCCCCTCGATCTGGGAATACTCGGCCTCGGGAACATCGGGACGGTGCACCTCCAGACGGCGCGGGCCATGGACGGCGTCCGGGTCACGGCGGTCGCAGACGCGGTGCCGGCGAACCGACGCCGCGCTCGCTCGCTCGGCGTCGACGAGACGTACGACGACTACCGGGACCTTCTCGCGGAGGCGACCGTCGATGCGGTCGTCGTCGCGCTGCCGCCGTTCCTCCACGAGGACGCGGTCGTAGCCGCCGCTGAATCGGGGCGACACGCCTTCGTCGAGAAGCCGTTCGCGACCGACCTCGAATCGGCCGACCGGATGATCGACGCCGCCGAGGGCGCAGGCGTCTCGCTGGGCGTCGATCACACCATCCGGTACTTCCCGGCCGTAGTCGAGATGAAGCGCGTGTACGACGAGGGCCGCCTCGGACACGTCCCGATGGCGAGCATCGGACGCGTGAACGGCTGGCCGTTCGAGCGGCCGCCCGCCTCGCGGTCGATTCCGGACTGGCAGCTCGACGCCGACGCGACCGGCGGCGGCGCCCTGCTCGATCTTGGCGTCCACCTGTTCGACGTGTTGGAGTGGTTCTTCGGTGACCTGGAAGTGGCGCACGCCTCGACCGCGCGACAGCTCGACCTCCCGTACGAGGACACCGCGGTCGTCGTCCTCGAGTCGCCGCAGACGGGGACGCTCGCGACGCTGCAGTGCGGCTTCTTCCAGTGGGAGGAACCGCCGGAAATCAACATGCGCTTTCGCCTCGACGGCGTCGCCGAGACCCTCTCGAACGGCGAGTTCGTGCCGGACAACCTCACGCTGCACGCGGCGAAGTCGGGGCTGTCGAACGCCTGGCGCCGCGCGACCGGGCAGGACCCGGAGTACTTCGGCCCGACCTACTATTACCGGGCGCACTTCCGGGCGCTCGCTGACTTCGTTGAGGCGGTCCAGACGGGCGAGACACCACCGGTTGGGCCGGCCGAAGGGCGCCGAACGCTGGAGCTGGTTGCCCGAGCCTACGAACTTGCCGGCCGCACGGACGAACGAGAGGTGGTGACCCCGTGAGCGGAGGCGACGGTCCGACGAATGAACGGGCGAGCGCGACGCCGATCGACGGCGTTCGAACCGAAGGCCGCGGCCACGCGGCGATCGCCGAGGCAGTCGAGCGACTCTCGCTGCCGGACGCACTCGACGACGCCGGCCTGGTCCTTCTCCTGCCGGACACGGGGTACCCGCACCACCCGAGCACCGGTGCAGTCACGGACCCCACGGTAGTCAGAGCGCTGGCTTCACACATCCGCCGCACGACCGGGACCGAGCGCGTGCTGGTCGGCGTCGCCGGGGACGGTCAACTGAGCGACGGGCAGATCGCCGAACTGCTCGGCTACGGTTCGCCCGCCCGGGACGCAGCGGCGGCGACAGGCCGTGGTGAGGACCGCGGTCGGGACGCAAAAGCCGACCGTGACGCTGACGTCGGCGGTAGCGCGAGCGACGGGACGGTCGGGAACCAGCTACCGGGGGTAATCGCCCGCGAACAGTGTCAAACTACCGATCAGACTGTCGAGACGCACCTCGGTCCCGTCGACGCGGCGGTCCCGCGCGTGTTGGAGGCGGCGACGGTCGTTGTCGTTCCCTCGCTGCGCGTGGCACCCGACCTCCGATTGGCAGGCGCCGGGGCGATCCTCGGGCGATGGATCACCGGAGGCGCCCCGACGGCCCGCGAGGCGGCCGCGGGGCTCGCCGCCGTCGACCCCGTTGGGGCGGTCCTCGATGCGACGACGGCGTACGTCGGGCACCCCTTGGCGACCGACACGCTGCTGTGCGGGGAGTCCGCGGCGGCGCTGGACGCGACGGCTGCCTCGCTGTTCGGGTGGAACACCGCCGACGTACCGTTTCTCTCCCGAGAGTCAACCGCCGCGCCCGTCACTGGCATCGACACCCGCGAACTCGGCCGGTCGTTGCCAGACGACCCTGACGACGGACCGACGGGGCCGACCGAGGCGATGGCGACAGCATACAGAACGTACGCGCGAGCGACGGGCGACGTCGTCCCGCCGCAGTTCCTCAGTGACGATGTCTGAGGCGCTAGTTACCGGGGCGACGGGCTTTCTCGGCTCACGGCTGTGCCGTCGGCTCGTCGACCGCGGCTGGTCGGTGACGGCCACGCGCCGTGCGGAATCGGACGTAAGCGTGCTCGCGGACGTTGACGTCGAGTGGGTCCACGCGGACGTCCTCGACGGCGACGCGGTCCACGAGGCCGTCGCGGGCCACGACCGGGTCTTTCACCTCGCTGGCGTCGGCCTCGCGTCCGCCGACGCCGAGACGGTTCGTCGGGTGAACGAGGAGGGAACTCGGCTGGTCGTAGAGGCGTGCGAGGCCGCCGGCGTCGAGCGGCTCCTCTTCACAAGTACCGCGGGAACGCGCCGTCGATCGGACGGGAAGCCGGCCGATGAGACCGACCACGCCGAGCCCATCGGCGCCTACCAGGAGTCGAAAGCGGCCGCCGAGCGAGTCGTCGACCGAGCGGCCGATCGCGGGCTCGACGCGGTCACGGTCCACCCCACGTCCGTATTCGGCCCGGGCGACGAGGAGTTCACTGGTCGGCTGCTCCGGTTGGCGCTGGATCCGCGCATGGTCGCGTACCTTCCAGGGGGCGCGAGCTTCGTCTCGCTTGACGACGCCGTCGACGGCGTCCTCGCGGCCATGGAACACGGTACGGCGGGCGAACACTACCTCCTCGGTGGAGAGAACCTCCCGTACGGTGATGCGCTCGGAGTCATCGCCGACCACGGCGACGGACACCGCCCGCCGCTGCGGGTCCCCGCGACGCTTATTCACGCCGCCGGCCCGGTGGTCGGCGTCCTCAACGACGTCACCGGACTGCGGCTGTTCCCGTTCGACGGCGAGATGGCCCGGTTGGCGACTCGGAAGCTGTTCTACTCCTCGGCGAAGGCCGAGCGCGACCTCGGATACGCGGCCCGACCGCTCGGGTCACACGTGAAAGAGACGATCGAGTGGTACCGCCGCGAGGACTGAGTTCGGAACCTCCGGCGGGACCGCTTTTGTGAGGGGGCGAACGCCGGTCGGTCGCAGTCACCGACTGTGCCGTGAAGGAGGAATTCAGTCCGTGATCGAACTCACCGAGTAGTACCCCGCGACTCTCCCAGCCGCGAGCCGACGCCTCAATCGGCCTCGTGGCCGGGCTCCGCCTCGGAACGGGTCCGGGACCCAAGCGTCGACGTGAGGTCGGCGTGTCTCTCCGAGTCCGCGTCCGCACGAACCCGGACTATCGACCCCGTCCGCCGGCGAGCATCGAGCACCGAGCCGAGACAGAGCAGGAACAGTCCGAGAACGGCCCAGATTGCCGTCCGACCGACGTCGACGTGAGACTGATCACGGCCGCCGTCTGCTGAGATTGCCGCACGTTCCGGCGAACGATCGCCACCTAGCGAGGGCACCCGTCCGCGGGCGGCTCCGGCGAGTCCGGCGATGCCGGCCACGAAGGACGCCGCTGGGCCGAACTCACCTGCGACCGACTGGCGGCCGAGCCGCCACAGGAATCGGCGGGCCAACAGGATCGAGAGGTTCGGGGCGAACGAGGAGTAGACGATCCCGCTCGTTTCGTCTCCGTAGCGGGCCGGGTGCGGGACGTCCGCGACTCGGCAGTCGGTGACGCTCAGGTGGACCAAGACGTCGTTTCGGAACCCGTACTGCTCGTAGAGCCTGTCCAGGTCGATCCGGTCGAGCACGTCCGTCGACACGGCAGTGTACCCGTTCTGCGGGTCGCGGAGCCGCCAGTAGCCGCTCGCGACCCGGGTGAGCCCCGTGAGTAGGAGGTTTCCGAACAGCCGCCAGCGCGACATCTCGCGAACGTACTCTCGGGAGGCCAGTCGGTCGCCTTTCGCGTACGCAACCCGGCCCTCGACGACGGGGTCCAGCAGGTTGGGGAGGAATGCCGGGTCCATCTGGTCGTCGCCGTCGAGCGACGCGACCACGTCCAGATCGTCGTTCAGCGCCGCCCGGTAGCCCGTGAGCGCGGCAGCGCCAGCGCCGCGGTTCTCGGTGTGCCGCATCGGGACGACCACCCGATCAAACGGTTTCGTAGGGGATTGCCGGTCGTTTACCTGCTCGGCCGTCTCCGTGATCGCGCTCCAGGTATCGTCATCTGAGGAATCATCGACGGGATACACTCTGTCGACGAACGTTGGGAGCCCCTCGATCACGTCGCCGACGAAGTCCATCTCGTTGTACGCCGGAATGACGACTCCGACGGTCGCGTCCCGGTAGGTCACGACCGCCACCCCGGACGCCGGTCGCGTCGGGTCGGCGGTGTTCGAGGGCTGTGCGCTCTGCCGGTCAGGGTCGGCCGTGCGTTGGGGAACATCGTTTGGGGTGTGCCCGTCGTCGGGGCGTCGTCCGTCGGCAGCAACCGGACGGAATTAGTTATGAGAGCGATACCACGTCGGGACCGGACTCCAGTCGAGGTTTGGTCCGGTCGAGTGGACCCGGCACACCGTCGCAGGGAGGATCGGCCGCGCGGGGCGGTGGGGTCGCGTCGGACAGTCGCCGGGAAGTCGCTCATCCGGCAGGCGACCGCCGCGAACGTTCGACTTCCTCCGCGTCGTCGGGGTCTCGCGGCTCGAACGCGGGGACGTCGCCGGTGGTCGACCGCGGGCCGAGGATCGAGACCAACCCGACGATCCGCCCCGCGGTGTTGGCGAAGCGCGCGCCGATCTGCACGCCGGTGGCGACGGCGTCAGTGCGGAGATACGCCCGCGGGTCGAGCGCGTCGTCGGCGATCCGTCGAGCACACTCGCCGGCGGTCAGCCCGCGTCTGCGCCAATAGTACGGCGTCTGCGTCTCCAACCGGTACTGCTTGTTCCAGTACTCGAGCACCGAGTCCGCATACGGGTGCTCGACGGCGACGCGGGGGTCGTATCGGATCTCAAAGGCCGAACGGACGCGGTCGGCCAGCTCCTTCTCCTCGTGGCCCCAGCGCATCCCTTCGTCCCAGCCGCCGACAGTCTCGAACACCTCGCGCCGGACACCCATGTTGCACCCCCAGAAACAGTCGACTGAGGCGGCCTCGATCCCGTCGTGGTAGTGGGGCGTGAAGTGACGCGAGAACAGGTCCTCGCGCGGGTGGACCGTGCGCCCGGCGTAGGCCGGCGCCTCATCCAGCACGGCGCTGGCGTGGTCGAGATAGTCTCGCGCGGGGCGTGAGTCGTCGTCGAGAAAGACGATCTTTTCTGCTGACGCGCGCCGGATCCCCTCGTTTCTCGCACACGTGACCGGGCTCTCGTCTTGGAGGAGGACCTCGTAGTCGTCGAAGGTTCCGCGCGCCAGATATCGGACCGACTCGACGTCCTCACGCGACTTCAGCGTCGGGACGACGACGCTCAGCTCGACCATGGGTCCTGGTGGGGGTGGAGGGTCGGTCTGCCGGGACGGGCGACCGAGCGGGCCCTCGTGTCGGGCGCACGATGGCGTATCGGTTGCATGGCCAGGCGATTCGGTTGAGATAGCTTTGTTATGACAGTGTTACGAGCGGTATCAGTCGGTCACGATGTCCGTCGAGGACAGGGCACGCGACCGGCGGGCCGCGCGTCCGAATGCCGGTCCCGCGTCGCATCCGCGTCCGACCGCATCTCGGTCGCGCGCCGACCGGATCACGCCAGCACCCGGCGCGCCGCCGTCGACGCCTCGCGAAGACCGGGCGTCCCGTCGTCGACCCACAGCGCCAGCGCCGCGAGGATCAACCCGACCTCCAGCAGGAGGAACCCGATCGCACGCGGGGAGTCGAGGTACGCGTAGTATCGGGTGATAAAGTAGATCGTGTTCGAGAGGAGCCCGCCCCCCGCAGCCGTGCCGGGCGTCGAAACGAGCGGCCACAACACCGCCCCGACCCGGATCGGGTCACCCGTGGCGAGCGGTCCGTAGAGGAGATCCGCCGGGAGGTGCAGTACGTAGGCGACCCCGAACGCCGCGCCGACGCTGGCGCGGGCGCGATGACGTGCGAGGACGTACACTGCCGCCGACAGCGGCACGGCAACGAACACCGAGTGAGCGAGTGTCGTCCCGCCCGGAAGAACCGTGAACGCCCACGCGAGCGGCTTGTCGACGAGGTCCGGGAACTGCGACCCGAGGGCGAGTGCGGCGCACGCGAGCGCGCCGACGCGACGGCCGCGGATCCGGAACAGCAGCGAGACCGCGACGTACCCGATCGCGAGATGGTCCCACGGGAACACCTCAGCGAACCCCTCCCAACTGGCCCCAGCGCATCTCCCTCTGCCGGCGCTCGCTCACGGCTCCGCGCTGGTCCGCCGTCGCCCCCATGCGTTGTCCCACGTCGATCCGAGCAGTCGCCGACGGAGATAAGCGATCGGTGTCTCGCGGTCGACGCTCACGCCCGGAGGCACGGACGACCGAGCGACAAGATCGGGACGCGCCGACCGTACAATCATTAGACATGACCTCGAACCCGGAGGCGTGAGCGATCACTGCGAGCGAGAACGGAGACGACGCCCGGCGGATCGCCGCCGGACTGCGACGGCCATCGACGGACACGGACGCCACGATCCGCGCGCGACGCCCGCGCGGTGTCTGCGGACGCCGTGCGGAGATGGATCGTCCGGAGGTGCGTCGTGAGCGACAGCGAGGAACCGGTAGCCGGCGACAGCTACGACCACCCGGACGGGAAGTCCGAGGTCGTGTACCTCGTGGAGGACGGCCGCGTGCTGACATTCCGGGAGTACCCCTCGGTCGAGGCGTTCGAGGCGACCGTCGACGGGGCCGCCTACCGGGGGATCGACGAGGCCGTCGCGGGGCTGCCGGGGCGGGAGGCGTTCGCCGAACTCGACCTGGACGACGCCGAGGGCGACAGCTAACGGGGAGCACCGTTACCGATCCTCACCGGTCTCGGCGTCGATGAGATCCCGAGTGAGCGAGGCGACCTCCTCGCGGACGCGACGGGCGCGGTCGAGGCGAGGTCTCGCGTCCGCGGGAGTGAGCGAGTCGACGTATTCGGCGATCTCGACGGGGTCCCGGGAGTGATAGATGTCTCCTCTGTCGATGAGCGTCTGGTCGACCGAGAGGTGCTCACTCGGGAAGAACGACACCGCGGGGGTGTCCATCCGCGCCGCCTCCCGGGCCATCGTGCCCGATCCGGTGAGCACGCAGCGGGCGTGCCACGAGAGTTCGAGTCCCGAGAGTGCATCCTGGGGAGCGTACACTCGGTCTGGGTCGGCATCCTCCATGAACGCGCGGTAGTCGTCGGTCCGGGGGAGATAGACGACGTTGATCCCGCGATCGGTGAGCGCTGTGAGCAACTCCGGCGCGATGGTGTCGGCTTCGACGTAGGTCGCCTGCAGCGCCTCGGGCCGCACGACGACGAACGGTTCGCCGTCGAACGGAAGGCGCTCGGGGAACGAGTCGTCGGGCTCGAAGGCCGCGACGTACACGTCCTCTTTGAAGCCGTCGTAGGTATGGACGCTGTCGGGGTCGGCCCCGCGGTCGGTCAACACCTCCGTTCGGAACGCCTCCGGCACGACGTTGTGGGTCGCCTGTGCGACCAATCTGTGGTACAGGGCATCAGCGTACAGCCCGTCCATGTGCGCGCAGATGTCGTTGTCCGTGTAGTGGATCGACGGGACGCCGCGGGCCTTCGCCGCGAGCACGCACATCGCGTTGCGGGCGCCCACCGCCACGTCGACGTCGGGCATCTCGATCCCGAGTTGTGCGGTGCGCAGCGGGATACCCAGCATCCTGAGGACCGACTGCTCGTAGTCGCGGCCCACCGTTCGGAACTCGAAGCCGACCTCCCTGGCGAGCGAGACCGTCTGGGTCTTGTTGCGGGCGGTGACGGTCGTCCGAATGTCGGGGACTGCGTCGGTGAGTGCCTTGAAGAAAAACGGGTGCGACGGGCTCGCGAGGTCGACCCAGACGTCGGTCGGCCGCGCGCGTGCTGCCGGAGCAGTTGAACGGGACGCCGCGGAATTACGCACGAGTCGTCACCTCCGTTCGAACCGAGCGCAGGCGCGGACTGGAGCCGGTCGGGAGAGAATGCACGGCGGTCGGCCGGTGGTGTGTGTGGCTCATATGGATCACTCCAGATATCCCAAGTCGCGCAGGCGGTCGGTCGCCTCGTCCTCGTCCTGACCCGACTCCGCCCCCGCAGCGGCCGCGTCATTGGAGGAAGCGGTATCGTCGGCGACCGACGCGGACCCGGTGACGATCCGCCGGCGGCCCTCGCCCTCGACGGTCAGCCACGGCACCGTGACGAGGCTGTCGGCGTAGACGCCGGGCGGGTGGCCGTACAGCTCCATCGGTACCGGACACGGTTTGGGACGCTCGCCGATGAGGTTCCCGTGGTCGGACGTGACGACGGTGCGGCCCTCGAGGTCCTCGACGAGCGTCCGCACGTGCGGAAGCGCGATCCGGAGATTCTCCTCGTAGGCCGCTCGGAGGTCGCGCTCGTCGATCAGGCCCCGCTGGAGCATGTCCCAGACGTTCATGTGGTCCGCGATCGGCTCGTCGCCGTCGGCCATCCGCCGCGACAGTTCGATCCCGGCCTGCTCGTCGAGCAGTTCGCGGCCGCGCTCACCGACGAACGGGTAGTGCGGCTGGACGAAGTGGCCGACGATCCGCTTGTTCGGGTACGCCTCGGCTGCCTCGCGGACCGCATCCGCCATCGCGTCGGGCATCACCGTGTCGAACTCCTCGTCCCACTCGTCGCGCCAGACCGATACCACCTCGTGGAACGGGTCGTCGAGGCGGACGTCGACCTGCGGGTTCGCGGTCACGTACACCACGTCGTCGAAGGTCCCGCCGCGGAAGTTGCGGACGAGGAATTCCTCGGTGTTGGAACCGAGGGATGTCCGACGCGAGAGGTCGCCCTCGATCGTGTTGTGCTCGACGAACATGTCGTAGCGGCACGCGTCGAGTATCAGCAGCGTGTCCCAGTCCTCGTCGAGGACTCGGACGCCATCGTTCGACGCGAGGTGCCGGAAGTACGGCTGAACGAGCGCCGTCCGCACGCCGAACGGAACGACGATATCGCGCCACCACGAGGGGTCGTCCCAGTTGCGTCGGAGGTTCGCGACGACGTTCGCGAGGTCCATCAGTCGTCGCCTCCGTCTGTGATCGGCCGGTTTGTCGGGTCGCCGCCGTCCGCCGCCGGCGACTTGGAGGTCAGCACTCCCGAGTCGTCGTCGGCAACTGGGGCGGCCGTCCCGGCGCGCGATTCGTCGACTGGGGAGGCGTTCGCCGTCGCGGTGAGGTACTCTCCGAGCGCGTACGCCATCCACGCTTGACACCACCGCATCAGGGTGAACTGCTTCGTGTACAGCCGGCGCTTCTGGTAGTAGAACTGCCCCTGTCCCGCGTACAGATTCGCGAGCACCCAGTCGATGACCCGCCGGGCGAACGCGAAGTCGCCGGCGTTCGCGAACACGATGATTCCCTGGGTGGCCGCGTGGATGTCACGAGGGTACCGCGACGACTCGTCGAAGTTCGGCGCGCCGTCCGGGTCGAACAGCTGGAGTCGGTAGAACGACAGCGCGCGCTCCAGCGTGTCGGCGTAGCGCTCCTCGCCGGTCACCTCGTGGTACCGCTGGAACGACTCGATAACGAAGCCGTTGTGGTGACTGTCCATCGACAGGTGCGACGCCTCCGCCGGAACGCGGTAGGTCCACCCGCCACGGTCGGTCTGGTGGGTGGCGATCGTGTCCAACAGCGCGCTCGCGCGCTCGAGGTGGTCCTCGTCGCCGAAGCGGTCGTACAGGTCCACGAACAGACGCGCGCCGATGGCCCCGCCGTTGACCGTGTAGAACTCCCCGTCGTACTCCGGCTGGTAGACGATGCGCGCACCGGTGTCCAACTCGGTGTACCTGAGATCCTCCAGCAGGAAGTCGGCCGCCGAGCGGGCCGCCGCGGCGTACTCGTCATCGCCGTCGGTGGCCCGACACAGCGCCTTCGTCGCGTATGAGGTGGGGATGACGTTCGGCACCTCCGCCTCGCGATACTCGTCAAGCAGCTGCATGGCGTGGCGGTGGCCGCCGCAAAAGCCCGCATAGCCCGGGTCGCGGTCCTCGCTGGAGTGTTCCAGCAGCCAGTCGAGCAGGGAGTCGGCTTCCTCGGCGTACAGATCGTCGCCAGTGAGGTCAGCCGCCCTCCGGTTCGCCATGGCGAACAGCGCAGACCCC
Organism: Halobaculum halobium; assembly: GCF_030127145.1. Classification (NCBI taxonomy): domain Archaea; kingdom Methanobacteriati; phylum Methanobacteriota; class Halobacteria; order Halobacteriales; family Haloferacaceae; genus Halobaculum; species Halobaculum halobium. Next base: position 215,946 of record NZ_CP126159.1, on the reverse strand, counting down.
TTGAAGCTCTGCCGCTGCTCGACGAGGAACAGCGGTCGGAGGTCCACGGGGGCTCGCTTGATGCCTTCCTGGACGGCGATGTTGAGCCACTTGTCCTCGACGGGCGCCGCGTTGAGGAGCCGGCTGCTCATACCGTCGAAATAGTCCGGGCCGGTATACTGTCGCGTTCTGGCGTACGCGAGGGTGTCCTCCAGCAACCCGACGAGGAACTCCCGGTCGGCTCCCGGATCTCTGGCGTCCGACGACAGTCTGTGGGCCCGTTCTCGTCGCCGCCGTCTGTACCGCCGTACCGGCTCCAGAAGGGTATCGAGGGAATCTGTGTGCGGGATCATAGGGTGTTCGTCCGAGCGGACGGCTCGGATCGGTTCGTGGATCCGGGGAGAGCGGTTCGGGGTTTTGTTATGCGATGACTGTCGGGAGCGATCCCGGCACGGCGTCGGCATCTCGGCGTCCTCGGGGCGCTCCCGCCGACGCTCGCCCGTCGTCCGCCTCGACTCCGCTCGAACCGCCCGTCCCGTTCGAACCGCGTGTGTGCACGCCGAAGTGGTATCCGCCTCCCTGGGCCGAATAAGCGAGTCCTACCGGCACGGGTGGCGTCGTTCGGTGCGGAACCCGGACACCCGACGTTCGTGTCCGACAGCCCGGGGGAACCTGCCCCCTCGATACCGGTCGGATTCTCGCGCGTCAGAACGACGACCCGGACGGGTAGTGTGTGTATAGTGATGGGCGGAATGGTCGAACGCGCGGTATGGTTCTCGACGCTGCGATAGTGGGCACCGGCGCAGACCCGGAGGAACGCGACCGAACCGGTTTCGCGATGGCGTACAGACACGCGCCGGCGTACGAACGGCTCGACGACGTTCGGCTCGTCGCCTGCGCGGACATCGTCCCGGAGAACGCGGCGGCGTTCGCCGACCGCTTCGACATCCCCGACGAACACGTCTACGAGGACTACGAGGCGATGCTGGACGGGGCCGAGCCAGACGTCGTGAGCGTGTGCGTCCCGCCGGCGATCCACGCCGACATCGTGGTCGGCTGTGCGGACAGCGGCGTCCCGTCGGCCGTCCACTGCGAGAAGCCGATGGCGACGACGTGGGGCGACTGCCGGCGCATGGTCGACGCCTGCGAGGACGCCGGCGTCCAACTCACAATCAACCACCAGCGGCGCTTCGGCGAGCCGTTCACCCGGGCGAAACGCCTGCTGGAGGACGGGACCGTCGGCGACCTCGAGCGGGTCGAGTTCGGCCAGGACAACCTCTTCGACGCCGGCGTTCACCAGTTCGACCTAGCGGGGTACTACGCGGAGTTCGCGGACGTGGAGTGGGTGCTCTCGGGGATCGACTACCGCGAGGAGAACAAGTGGTTCGGCTCGCACAACGAGAACCAGGGACTGGCCCAGTGGCGCTACGAGACCGGTGTCCGGGGACTCGCCTCGACGGGCACCGACCCGGGGATGGGCGACGACTTCACCGGCTGTTACCTGCGGCTGGTCGGGAGCGACGGCGTCGTCGAGATCGGCGTCGAAGACGGGCCAACGCTGCGCTACCGTGTCGACGGCTCGGGCTGGACGGCCGTCGACGTGGGCGCGACCGTCCACGGCCCGACGTCGGGGGTCGTTCGAGCAGGCGCTCGGAAGCTGCTTGAGCGCGTCCCCGGCGTCGACGAGCGGCGCGTGGACCCGCCGACGTTTGTTGACAAGGCGATCGAGGAAGTCGTCGACGCGCTCGTCGAGGGGCGAACGCCGGCGATCAGCGGTCGGCGGTCGCTGTGCGCCGCGGAGCTTCCGTTCGCCGCCTGGGAGTCCGTTCGGCGGCGCGGGCGCGTCGACCTCCCGCTGGACGTGGACGACAACCCGCTGGAGGCGATGGTCGAGAACGGCCAGATCGGTCCCGGGGCCCGCACGACTGCCGAGGCCGGAGCCAGCGAGGCGGGCGACGGCGGCGACGCGGCCGCTCCCGACGCGACGGAACGAGCGGTCGCCGACGGCGACGGCGGCGACGACTGACCGAAAAGGTCGGATATCGGCTCGACCAGGTTAGGAGACGATGTTGCGGGCGATCTGTTTGAACTCGTCGGTCACGTTCCACTGAACTGGGCGTTCGATCACCAGAACGGCGCCGGCGAACACGGCGATCCCGAGCGGGATGAGCACGGCGAGTTCGACGAAGGGGTTGACGTCGAGCGCGACGCGCGCGGACCTGACGACCGCCCACATCACGAGGCTCGCCAGGAGCGGGAAGACGAACTCGTAGTAGAGGTCTCTGGCGGGGGCGTCGATCGCTCGAGCGGTGATATGCACGTCCAGTGGCATCATCGGGAACACGAAGATGCCGGTGACAGTGAGTGCGGTCCCGAGGATGCCGAACTCGGCGGTCATGGGGTAGATCGCGATCGCGATGAGGACGACTCGCAGCGCCGAGAGCTTCGTGATGTAGTCGGGGCGTCCGATCGTCTTCCACACCTGCCCGAACGTTCGGCCGATACACCTGAGCATGCCGTAGACCGCCAGTACCTGCATCGCGGGCACGGCCGGCAGCCACGCCTCGCCGAACACCGCCAAGACGAACGTCGGCGCGACGGCGATGATCCCGAACGCCGACGAGAAGCCGATCAGCGAGGTGACGCGGACCGTCCGCAGGACGGCGTCTCGGAACTGTTCCTCGTCGCTCTGGAGCTTCGAGAACGCGGGGAACATGACGCCGGAAACGACCTGCGACAGCTCCGTCGCCGGTGCGTTCGAGAACCGGTAGGTGTACTGGTAGTACGCAAGCGCCGTCGGCGTGAGCAGCCAGCCCACGAAGACGTCGTCGCCCTCGCTGTAGAGGAAATACAGGATCGACGACCCCGTGAGCCACTTTCCGTACCCGACCAGCTCCTTTGCAATCTCGAGGTCGAAACTCGGCCACGGCCGGTAGCCGTGGACGACGTACGACAGCGGCAACTTGACCGCGTCGCCGGCGACGTATCCGATGACGAACGCCCAGGCGGTCGGCTCGACGAGCGCGTAGCCGATGCCCACGATCAACTGCGTCGCGTCGCCCGAGAGCTTGTAGACGAACTGTTTCTCGAACTCCAGGTTCTTCTTGAAGTAGACGACGCCCGGGTTTCGAATCCCCAGCAACAGCGGCGACAGCGCCGTTGCCCGTATCAGCGCCGTCGCCCGCGGCTCGCTGAACACCAGGTCCGCGACGTACGGCGCGACCGCGAACATGACCCCGAAAATGAGGGTCCCCCGAGCGATCTCGAGCAACCACGTCGTGTTCAGGTGCGAGTCGACGTCCTCCTCGACCTTCTGTATCAGCGCCGTGTTCAGCCCGATGTTGGTGAACTTCCGGATCGCACTGAGAGTGAGCAGCGCAATCCCGACGAGTCCGAGCTCCGCCGGCCCGACGAGCCGCGCCAGGACCGCGAGCGTCGTGAGCTGGAACAGCCGACCGAGAACGTTCTGGCTGCCGAGCCAGACGGCGCTCTTGCCGGCTCGCTGTGCGGTGTTTCCTGACGGTCGGAGCCGCGAGACGACCATCCGTATCCGTTCTCTGAGGCTCATTGTCTCCCCCGGCCTAGAAAGATCGACCGTACGTGTCGGTGGCTCACTATTGTGTCCCTGACGGGCGTGGGAAGCCGTCCCCGGTAGTAATGACTTCATTACCGGAGGTAACAGCGAGCTTCACGCCCCAGTGAACGATCGAACTCGCGGACCGTACGCCCCCCAAGGGGTCAGGTCGCGATCGACGGCGGAGCGGCCGATGGGCACCGGCGACGGCCGACTACGCGTCCACAGAACCGAGACACACGTCGAGAACCGCGGCCACACGTCGGCGAGCGTCTCCACTCGACCCGTATCCGCCGTCTACTTTTACCAACGGCCGTGGAGGGGGACGGCACAGATGGGCGACGAACGACCGGAGGCGACGGTCAGGGGGCGAAGGCTGTGAAGCTGGAGACGGTCGTCGACGGGACCTTGGTCGCGACCCGCGACCGAGCGGTGTACCGGGGACCCGTCGACGGGCGGCTGCGACGCGTGGGACGGCTCCCGACCCCGACCGGCGGCCTCGACGGGCTCCGGTTCCACCTGCGGACGACACGGGCGGTGAAGCGCGCGGTGTCCGTCGTCACCGGGCGGTTCCCGTCGGTGAATGTCGAGGTCGTCGACAGTCAATCGTTGGTCGCCACCGCCGGCACGTGGGTGTTCGCCTCTCCCGACCGCGGCGCGACGTGGCGGGTCACCGCGCGGCTCCCTGACTCCTCCGGGCCGATGGGGGTCCTGCCGTCGGCGCTGTGCGCTCACGAGGGAACGGTCACGTTCGGGGAGTACCCGCTCGCGGGTGACAAACCTCCCCGGATCCGCCGCTCTCGCGACGGCGGGGCGACATGGGAGACGGTCCTGGAAGTCCCCGGAGTCAGGCACATCCACGGCGTGACCCGCGATCCCTACACGGGCGAGTGGTGGGTGACGACCGGCGACACGGACGACGAGTGTTACATCGGTCGGCTTCGAGACGGCGAGTTCGTCCCGGTCGGCGGCGGCAGCCAACAGTGGCGAGCCGTCGAGCTCGCGTTCACCGAGAAGTTCGTGCTCTGGGGCGTCGACTGCAACTACACGAGCGATAGGCGGATCTACCGGCTCCCTCGCGGAGATCTGTCGAGGGCGGATCCGACGCCCACGCCGGTCGCGTCGCTGTCGAGTCCGGTGTTTTACGCGGCCGCGGCCGAGGTCGACGGCGAGCGGTGGGTGGCGTTCGCCACGGCCGCCAGCGCGAACCCCGACAGCACGGGACCGGAGGACAACGAGACCGGCAGCGACGTGACGCGCGTCGTCGCCGCCTCCTCCGCGTCCGCGTACGAACGGTGGTACGAGGTGACATCGGGACGACGGCAGCGAGGGTTCGCCGAGCGGGTTGGGGCCGACGGCATCGTTCCGCCCACGAACGCGTACACATTCCTCGAGAGCGACGGCGAGCGCCTGCTCGTCAATCCCTACAACACCCGCGAGGATGACGGTCAGATCCTGTCGTTCGGGCGAGAGTACTTTTCGTCGGTCGCCGAGCGATCGAGGGTGCTGTTCGAGGGGTGAGCGTGAGCCTCGAAGCCGCTCTTGAGGCTGGAACGTCGTCGCTCGGGGCGGGTCCGAAGAAGCGAATCCACCTCAGAGGTAGCCGAGGTCCCGAAGCTGCGCCTCGGTCGAACCGCCGATCGCCTCGTCTGTGTCGCCGTGGTCGTCAGTCTCGGTGAGGTCCGCGAGGCGGTCGTCGAGCGCCTCGCTCAGCGCCGACAGCACCGCCGGCTCGGTCCGCTCGGGCGACGGGATCGTCCGCTCGTCGACGGTTGACTCTCCGCGCCTGAACAGGTACTGCTCCCCGTCTTCAGAGCGGGCCAGCCGGTGGTCGCGCCCGGATATCACCCGCCAGCGGTCCACTTCCTCCTTCGTGGTGCCTGTGTGCGGGATGTGGTCCTCAGTGAGGGCGTGCTCGCGGGCCAGCGACGACACGTCGGCGCCCGGTTCGGCGATCAACCCGAACAGGTCCCGAAGCTCGACCGGGTCATCGACGCGCTCGCCTCCGCGCTGTCCGGGTGTACGCACGACCATCGGGACGTTCGTGTTGAGGTCACGGAGGTAGTGGGACGGCTCCCCGTCGCGGGGGAAGTCCCCGAGCGTCTTCCCGTGGTCGGCGCAGATCACGACCAGCGTGTCCTCAAGCAGACCGAGGTCGCGGTAGGTGTCGAGCAGTTCCGCCAGCTTCGCGTCCTGGTATCGGAGAGCCGCGTCGTAGTACTCCAGCACGCGGTCGCGGTCATCGCCAGCGAGGTCCGCCTTTCCGAGAACGTACGCGAGCAGGCGGGTGTTGAGCAGGCGCGGTTCGATCGGTCCCGGCGTCGTCAGTCCCAGCTCCTCGAACGCCTCGTCCGGCGGGAAGTAGGGGCTGTGTGCCTCCATCACGTTGAGGAAGGTGAACGTGGGCTGTGGGTCGTCGGCGGTCGTCTCGACCCACTCTCGCGCACGCGTCACCAGGGAGTCGGTGAAGAACGGCCGCTTCAGGAGGAACACCGGCTGTCTGGCGGCCTGTGCGAGCAGGGAGTGTGCCCGCGAGTACGCCCGGTCGCGCCGGGAGTGAATCCCCGCGCCGGACTCGCGGCCGATCTCGAGGTCCCACTCGACGAACTCCTCGAAGCCCCGGTCGAGCCCCGAGAGCTTCCCGACCCAGGGGTTGTTCGAGAACCCGGCCGTGCGGTAGCCGCGCTCCGAGAGCCGTTCCGCGAGGGTCTCGGTGCTCGCGGGCAGAGCCGGTCGACGGTCGGCGAAGCCGTTCGTCACGCCGTGTTCGGAGGGGAACTTCCCAGTGAACATCGAACAGTGGGAGGGTAGCGTCCACGGCGTCGGCGTGTAGGCGTTCTCGAAGGTGGTCGCCTCTTCGGCCAGTGCGTCCAGCGTCGGCGTTGTCGGTCGGTCATGTCCGTACAGCGACACGCGGTCGCGCCGAGCCGAATCGAGGATCACGAAGAGAACGTCCGGTCTGTCGGCCATGGAATCGACTCGGACGGTCGCCCACTTGGATATGCGTCGATTATCGACCCGAGTCGGGGGCGCGCTCGCGACGCCGGCATCTCTCGGAGACGCACCCGTCATACACGTCGAGGATGGACGCGACGGCACCGTCCCACGAGTATCGCTCGACTACCGCTCGCCGATTACGCTGACCCATCGACGCCGCCCGGTCGGGGTCGGAGACGAGCGCTGTCAACGCGTCCGCCAGCGCGTCCGCGTCACCGGGAGTCACGAGTCGCCCGCGGTCGTCGTCGATCACCTCGGGGATCGATCCGACGTCTGTCGAGACGACGGCGTTCCCGCCGGCCATCGCCTCCAGCACCGCGATCGGGAGCCCCTCGGCGTACGTCGGGAGCGTGTACACCGTCCCCCGGTTCAGGAGGTCGCGCTTGCGCTCTTCGCTCACGTACCCGTGGTAGGTGACCGACTCGCGAGCGTCTGCGAGGGCCTCGACCCGGTCGCGCAGCGGACCGTCGCCGGCGATATCGACCGCGACGGTCCCATCGGCGCGATCGAGTACCGAAGCCAGGGCCTCGACGAGCTCGGCCACGCCCTTGCGCTCGATGAGGTTCGACACGAACACGATCCGCGGCGGATCGGCGTCGTACTCCGGGTCGTAGTACTCCGGCTCGACGGCATTTGGGACGACCGATACCGCCGACTCGGGCACCAGACCGGCGTCGACGACCACGTCTCGCCAGTACGGCGAGAGCACGACCACTGCGTCGCTGGCGTCGAAAACGACCCGCTGGAGCGCCCGGACGAGCGCCGGAGGGTCCTCGACGAAGGTGTCGAACGACGAACCGTGGACGTGCAACACCGTCGGACGGTCCCAGATGTACTGCGCGAACAGCACGTAGAACGCCGCCCGATAGAACGAGAAGTGGTGGGACGTATGCACGTGGACCAGATCCGGCGGCGAGCGGCGGACGAACGCGACAGCCGCGAAGGCCGTCCGCAGCGCGACGCGGAGCAGCCAGATCGGCCCGCCGCGGTCCCGAGGGGAGTACATGTCGTGTGTCTCCGTGTCGACTCCATCCGGGAGCTCCTCGCGCTGTCGCTCGACGTACCGGTGCACGCCCCCGCCGGCGAACGTGCCGACGAGCAGTACCTCGCTCACACCCTCAGGTATCGTCGCTGTGGACGACGCGGCCAGCGTGTCGGGTTCCGGTGTCTCGTCGGCAGCCCCGTCGTCCGCCGGCTGGTCGCCGTTTGATCGAATACGCGCGGTCATTTGTCCTCGCGGGCCTTTCGATCGGGGGCGGTTGGGAGGGCTGCACTACGACCGAGGGCGACGAGGTCGGGGGCGGAGGCGGCGGCGTTCATCGCCCGTACCAGACGTCGACGTGTCTGGTGTCGTATGCTTTCCCGACCACGTCCGGGCGGTCGTCGCCGTCGAGGTCGACAACCTTCGCCTCGTGTGTGGGGACACCGGTCACGAGGAGTTCCGGCTCGAAGGTGCCGTCGCCGCGGTTGTGGAAGCGGAACTGCCGGGGCTCGTGGCCCTCCTCCAGCCCCATCTCCGCGACGAAGAGGTCCGGGGGTGCACCGTCGTGATCACCGCCATCGTCGATCCCCGACGACGGCAGCACCTGGACCGTGTGCGGGTTCGAGAGGTCGTCGTGCAGCAGCGTCAGCTCCCAGTCGGGCGGGTCGAACACGCCGAGTCGAGCCCGGCGGTCGCCCTGATACGGGAGGTCGCCCTCGGCTGCGACCACCTCGAGGTCACCGTCGCCGTCGAGATCGGCCACCGCGAGGCGCGTCCAGTCCCAGCCGGTCGCGATCGCCTCGCGCTCCCAGGAGCCGTCACCGCGGCGGTGGAAGACGTTCGTGCCCGCGACGATCTCCGTCCGCCCGTCGCCGTCGATGTCGCGGACTGCGACGCCCTCGACGTTCAGGTTCTCGGCGACGACGTGCCGGTGATCGGCGGGCCACGGCTCACGCGTCGGGTCGGCCGGCACGTCGTAGTAGAACACCGTCTCGCTGCGCTGTGACAGCGCGAGCACCTCCGGCTCGCCGTCGTCGTCCACGTCGGCCACGACGGTGTCGTGGTACTTCGTGAACTCGTCGGTGATCAGCCTGCGGGTCCACCGGTCGCGGGGATCGGCGGGCTGCTCGAACCAGTAGAGGTCGTTCGAGAGGTTCTGTCCGGCCACGAGGTCGACCCGACCGTTTCCGGTGAGGTCACCCAGCGATCCGCCGATCGAGAGGTCCGGCGCGCGCGCCACCTCGTGGCGCTCCCACCCGGGGTTCTCGTACCAGAAGACGTTCCACTCCAGTCGTTCGATCACGTCGCGAGTCCCCGGCAGCAGTCGGAGGTCGATCCGCTTGCCGACGACCGGCAGCGTCACCGGGTAGCGACCGCCCATCGCGCCGACCAGCACGTCCGGACGGCCGTTACCGGTGAGGTCAGTCGTGAGACAGAATCCCATCCGGCCGGCCGGGGGGTCGTCGTCGATCCGGCGGTGGTCGAACCGCAGTCCGTCCTCGCCTCGAAGCGCCATGGCAGTCGCTCCACCCCGAGGGGGGATTGTAATCCCGCGGCTACTCGCGGCCTCCGCCCTCAGATCCGGACGTAGTCGAACCCGGCCTCGCGCCAGGCGTCCGCGTCCAGCACCGCCGGGCCGTCCACGATCGTTCGCCCGTCGGTCGCCGCGGCGATCGTCTCCGGGTCCACATTGCGGTACTCGCTGTGGCCGGCCGTGACGACGATCGCGTCGGCGCCGTCGACGGCCGACTCCAGGGAGACCAGCCGATCGTCCTCGACGTGCGGGTCGTGGAGCCGAACGTCGACCGACGCGTCGGTCGCCCGCCCGTCGCCCCCGTCGGCGGTCGCGTGTCTGACCGCCGCGGCGGCGTCATCGCGGCCGGCGAGCGCGTCGGCCAACCGCAGGCCCGGGCTGTGGCGAGCGTCGTCGACGTTCCCCTTGTAGGCGACGCCGAGTACCCCGATACGGCGGTCTTCGAGGTCTCCCAGCGACGCCTCGAGCAGGTCGATGACGAACCCGACCATGCCGTCGTTCACCCGGCGGGCGGCCGCGAGCAGGTCCAGTTCGTCCGAGGACTGCCCCAGGAACCACGGGTCGACCGGCAGGCAGTGGCCGCCGACGCCCGGTCCGGGGTTCAACACGTCGACGCGTGGGTGGACGTTCGCGAGGTCGATCGCCGCTCGCGAGTCGATCCCGTAGTCTCGTGCCAGCCGGGCCAGTTCGTTGGCGAACGCGACGTTCACGTCGCGGTGGGCGTTCTGCGCGAGCTTGGCGAACTCGGCGGTCGACGCGTCGGGCGCGCGGTAGACGGTCCCCTCAGTGCACGACTCGAACAGCGTCGCGACCAAGTCGGTCGACTCGTCGTCGACACCGCCGACGATCCGGTCGTTGTTGACCAACTCGTGAGCGATGTTTCCCGGGAGGATCGTCTCCGGGCAGTACGCGAGCGAGACGTCTTCGCCCGGTGTCAGGCCCGCGGCCGAGAGGGCCGGCGCCACGACGTCCTCGGTCGTCCGCGGCGGCACCGTCGACTCGACGACCACGGCGTCGCCCGGCCGCAGCAGATCCGCGACGGTCCGCGCGGCCGCCTCGACGTACGAGAGGTCGGCCGCCCCCACGCTCGCGTCGTAGGGGGTCGGGACACAGATCACGTGACAGTCGGCGACGACAGGGTCGTGGCTCGGTTCGAGCCCGTTGCCCAAGACGTCCCCGACGTACGCCGCGAACTCGGGTTCGGTCGTCCGAGGCTCGCCCCGGTTCAACCGCTCGATCGTCTCCTCGTCGGGGTCGTACCCGACGACGTCGTGGCCGTCGTGGGCGAACAGCGCCGCCGACGCGAGGCCGACGTAGCCGACGCCGTGGACGCAGATCCTCACGGGCGGCCCCCCGTGAGGGCACCTGCTGACGGTGTTCCGGATTCATCTCCGGTGAGTTCGACCGCGGGGGGTTGCGGGCCGTTCAGAGGCCCCTGGCGGCCGCTTCCGACTCGGACAGATGCGGTTTCGAGGGAGTCAGGTCCGCGGGATCGAGGGCGGGGAGCGCGGGCCCCGACAGTTGGTGTCGTTCTGGAGGTAGACATCGTTCAGTTCGATCGAGCGGGGGGGTGAGACACGGATTGTTATACGGGGCCTGCGATCGAAGCCGGCCGACCATTGGCGCGCCGCTCGCCCGACCGCGCTTCTGTCGTGTCCGAGAATCCGGGCAACGGCTCCGAGGGTCCGGTCACCGACTGCGCCGTCTCCTCCTCGGGCACCTCGACGCCGCTCTGGTCGACGTAGTAGAGCTGGAATTCTCCGTTGGAGAGTACCAGCGTGATCCGGGGATCGGTCGCGTTCTGGATCCGGTCGAACTCGTCGTCCTGGAATCGGATCCCGTGCCAGCCGACGACCTCCCGGCCGCGGTCTCGCTCGGAGACGACGAGGTAGTAGCCGTCCTCGGGAGGATCCTCGTCGGGTGTGGCGCGGAGGACCCGGTCGAGGCTCGACATCTGCTCGCCCGAGATCTCCCACCTCCGGACGCCGTCGAGTTCGTATCCCGTAGCGTCCATCATTCGGAACGGGCCGGGGCGGGGCTTGACGATCGACTGCTCCGCCGGGAGGTACTCGAACCCGGAGTCGTATCCTGAGAACTCCGTCTGTGGAGTCTGATCGGAGGGGAGGTAGATGTACGGCGAGGGAAAGAACGCTGCGAGCGAGAGACACAGTACCAGCATGCCGACGACAGCAACGGCCGTCTGGGCGGCGTCCCCGACGGGCGCGAGCCGGTCGGCGATGGAGGCGATAGCGATCGCTCCGATGATGCCCACGAGCACCATCGCGAAGCCGAAGTGCCTGAAGAAATACCCCGAGACGTCACCGAAGAACTGCGCGAGGAAGAACGGCCCGAGGGTGAACGCCGAGAGGGCGATGTACGCGACCGCTCGGTCGGCGTCACTCCGGTCGGCGCCGAACCCACGCCACACCCGCGCCGCGATCAGTCCGGCCGCCCCGAGGATGTACAGTAGGTTCACCGCGAACAGTTTCACGAACAACTCCACGAGGCTGACGCCCGCGCGCTCGGCGGACTCCGAGCGGTCCTGCGCGACAGCGCCGGCGCCTTCGCCCGTGGCGGTGAACGTCTCCAGCGAGTTCACCAAGTTCTCCGCAAAGATGTACGTCTTATTGAACTGTGACACCCACAGGAGGAACACGAGCGCGAGCACCAGGGTCTGCCCGATCAACAGCCGCGGCGACCCCCGGCCACCGTCGGCGACGACACCGGCGCCCTGGCCGGTGCGACCTCGGGTCCGAAGCTGCCGCGCCACGACCCCGACGAACACGAACGTCGCAAAGAGGATCAGGACGTCCAGTGCGACCTGTGGGTGGAACATCACCACCCCGACCAGCGGTAGCGGAGAGACGATGCTCGCCGCCGACAGCCACGTCGGGAGTGCCTCGTCTTCAGCGCCGCGCGTGATGTGTTTGAACGCCAGATACAGCGCGAACGGGAAGAACAGCGTCGCCACCGAGTACGTGTGAAACGAGATGGTCGTGCTGATGTTGTTTATCGGCATCAGCAGCATCGCGGAGAACGCGCCGGCGACGACGGCTCGCTCGTCGCGGAGCACGACCCACACACACAACGGAACGAACAGGAGCGTAACCGCAGACACCGCCAGGGTCTCGTACATCAGTCCGTAGCGCACCGGGACGTCCATCGCGCGTGCGAGGAACACGCCGAAGCTGTGGCCGCCGGGGTAGATGTGCTCGAAGAACTCTGCGCTGGAACCCGCCATGTCCTTCGCGTACCCGAGGTGCGTCAGCGCGTCGCCGCCGCCGTAAAAGTAGTATCCCCGAACGATCGGCAGCCCCACGAACGTCAGCACCGACAAACCGGCCAGCCCGATCCCGGCGTATCGTCCGAATCGTCCCCACCAGAGACTGGCGAGCAGGCCCACGAAGACTGCAGTGGCGACGGCGACCCAGTAGACCGTCGGGGTCCCCGCGTAGATCGACGGCTCGTACCCGTCCGGGGGATGACCCCTAGCCGCGAGCACGCCAATAGCGAGGGCGAGGTACCCGCCCGCGAGCGCGAGGAACGCCTTCGGCGGAGGACCCGCGTCCCGCTCCGGAAACGCATAATCGAGGCTCACGCGTCGATCACCTCCCGACGGGTCTCGCTGCGTTCGGGAACGGGTTCCCGCTCCAGTCGGCGGATCACGGCGATGCACCCCCCGGAACGCCGTCAACGTCATCGAAACCGGCAATACCGTTCGTGCCGCCTGCTCCATCCGAATCGGCGGGTCCTCCGATATCGGTGCCGTCGCCGGCGGGCCCGTCACCCCCTCCGGTGCCGCCGAGGTCGTCCGCGCCGGGGCCCGGATCCCCGGGAGCATCTGCCACCGTCGTCCAGACGGTGACCGCCCGATACGCCGACTCAATGTCGGGGTCGGCGGGGACGCCCTCGCGGTAGATCAGGTACGCGATCCGGACGTTTTCGCCGTCAAACGGGCGGACCTCGTGGGGCCGCTCCCACGTCTCTCCGGCCTCGACGGTCCGCGAGAACCGGTCGGCGTTGGCCCGGTCGACCACCTCACCGTCAACGACGCGCTGGAGCTGGACGACGACGATGTAGTCGGTCGACTCCCGTTCGTGGTTCTCCACGCGAACGACGAGGTCGGCCGTGCCGCCGGGGGGGACCTCACCGGGCGACTGGCCGACGAACTGTCGGCCGTCGTCGCCCTCGACGAGAATCGACGCCTGCGTGAAGCCGTCGCCCTCGATCGGTGCGACGAGGCCCGCGGTCACGGCGACGACCGCGAACGCCACCGCCACGACGAACGCCGCGGTCGATGCCCGCTCGACGACTGATCCCTCGGTTCCGGCGCTTGCCAGCGCGAGCGCGCGTTTGACGGGCAGGACGTATCGATCTCTCCGGGGCGTGAACAGTCGCCTGACGCCGCCGAGCACGGTCAACACTCCGGTCGCGGTGGCGGCGGCCGACAGCACGGTCGCGACGTCGAAGGGGTACCCGAGCAGCGCCACCGCCCACGCGAGGACGGGGACGGACGCGACGCTCGCACCGACGGCGAACGCGAGGCGCTCGAGGAACGCGAGGCCGGCGCGACCGCTGGCCACGCTGCCGGGACGACCATCGTCCGACGCCGGGAACACCAGCGTCGAAAGGGCATACCCCGGGAGGAACAGGACTAGTGCGCCCCCCAGGAGCGTGCGAGTCGGCCCGCCGAGTCCGGTGAACGCTCCGATAGCGACGAGCACCACCAGGACCATCGTCACGGCCACCTCTACGATCACGAGCAGGTCCGTGGACCGGCCCGGGGATGGCTCCAAGTCTCGTGGGGCGTTCACTGTCCGGGGTGCGCGGTCGCGGTCGACGCCGGAGCGACCTCGGGCGAGTGCACTTCGGATCCGATCATTCACCCTCTCCTTCCCGGAGAGACGTTTTGTTATACCGCGCGTACCGTGCGACGGTGCCGTCAGTCGCAGGAGAGTGGGTGGCTGCACCGCCGGAAGTGGGTGACAACGGACAGAGGCACGCGGTCGTGTGAAGGTCGCGTGCTAGCGGCCTCGGGAGTGGAAGCCGATTCATAACGAAGCCCGAACCGGTCGACGGAAAGAGCGTGTCCGGTACCGACCCACCCCCGCGGGTCGCCGTCGTGGTTCCCACCTACGGCCGCCCGGAGTTCCTCGTCGAGGCCGTCGAGAGCGTCGCAGACCAGACGTACCCGAACCTGGAGTTGGTGGTCGTCGACGACCACTCGCCCGAGCCGGTGGACCCAACACTCGGCGACGCGTCGCTGTCGGGAGTCGACTGGCGATGCATTCGCCACGAGGAGAACCGGGGGGGCGAACGCCGCACGCCGGACCGGGATCGAGGCCGTCGACGCGCCGATCGTCTGCTTCCTTGACGACGACGACTACTGGCTGCCGAGATACGTCGAGGGCGTCGTCGAGGCGTTCGAGGCGGGCGGTCCCGCGGTCGGCGTGGTGACCGTCGGCGTGACAGTTGTCGATGCCGACGGCGACGAGGTCGGCGGGACGACCCCGGAATTCGCTGGCGACGTCACAGAAGCGATCCTCTCGGGCGACGTGAAACCGGGGACATACTCGCGAACTGCAGTCCGGCGGTCGGTGCTCCCGGCGGCGGGTTACCCCGACGAGCGGTTCCCGAGCTGGCAAGACCAGGAGTGGCACATCAGACTCTCTCAACACTGCAAGTACGCGTCGGTGCCCGACCGGCTGGCCGTCCGTCGCTACTCCGACCGCGAGCAGATCACCGACGACTTCGAGTCGAAGCGTGACGTCTCGTACCCGCTGTTGATCAGAAAACACGGATCGCTCGCGGCCTCCTACGGGCCCGAGTGTCGACGGAAGTTCGTCGGCAGGCTCACCCGAACGCTGGGCTTTTCAGCGCTTCGGAACGGCCACTACGGCGAGGCCCTCAGGTACCTCCTCGAGGCGGTCGCACGCAACCCCGCCGACCGCCACACCTACGTGGTTCTCCTCTCTGCCCTGGGCGGGCCGGTGACGTACCGCCCGGCGCGGCGGATCAGTCGGTGGCTCTCGGGGTAGGCGATGCGACCGCGTTCAGGTGTGGGGATCGTAGTGTGACTGGAGCCACTGCTCCAGCGTGGCGATCCCGGAGACAGCCCCGATCCGATCGGCGGCCTCGGTCTCGAAATGCTCTTCGACGACCGTCTCGACCGCGTCGGCGTCGAGGAACGGGCGGTCAGCCGCGTCCTCCAACAGACCGACGAGCAGGGTGCGCAGGTCGTCGTTCGTGATCGACCACGCGCTCGCCATCCGGCGCCCCCCGTAGGTGGTCTCACCGCGGAGGCGACGGATTCCCGTGTGGAAGACGAACCCGGCCGCGTGCTGCCAGAGCGGCCGCTCGGGGGCGACCTTCGTCCGCTCGTAGGGGATCGAATCGAGCGCCGAATCGAGCCGCCTGACGAGTCCGAGCTTTGCCGCGGCCGTACCGTACGGGACCGCCCCGCGGGTACCGGGAACCCATCCCACTCGACACTTTAGGGGCATCTTCGTCACGGCGTCGAGGAACTCGCCGTGTGCGAGCGGAACGCGCGTGCCTGTGCGAGCGCGAACGAGCTTGTTACTCGCAAAGTCGCCTCGCGGGAAGTAATTGCGGTAGTACGCGCCCAACACCGTCTCGGCGTAGCCGTCCTGGTCGACCCCGTCCACGGCCTGTTGATACGTGATCATCGGGTCCGCGTCGCCTGAGAGCAGCGTCTCGACCGTTTCGGCGTCGACCTTGTGCTTCGCGCGGTAGAGCGCGTCCGCCGGCGAGGACGACAGCTCGATCGCCGCCCGGCCGATCCCGTCGCCCATCATGCCGCCCTGTCCGCAGGCCTCCAGAAGCACGTCCCCCGGGTCCTCGACGGCGAACGACGCCGTGAGGTTGAGGAACGTCTTCCAGCCGAGCATGCCGTCGGTCAGCGTCACCGCGTCCTCGAAGTGCTCGACGAGCGGGCCGGGGGTGAGATCCACCGTCTCGTTGGCGATCCCGAGCGTGTCGGCGACGTCGCGAGCGATCCGGAGGTTCCCGCCACCGGAGGGGTTCGCGTCGTAGGTGAACGTCCGCATGTCCGGGAAGCGCTCTGCCAGTTCGCCGACCATCGCGCGACTGTCGAGGCCCCCAGAGAGCCACATCGACACCGACGCGTCGTCCATCGTCGACGCGGCGTCGCCGAGACACGACCGGTAGGCGGACGCGACGTTCTGCCCGAACGACGTCCGGGGTCGGGTGTCGAACGTCGGGGCCCAGTACTCCTGGCGGTCTGTCTCTGCTCCGTCGTACCGGAGGACTGTCGCGGGTGAAAGGTACGTAACCTGATCGAGGAGGGTCTTCTCCCCCCAGACGTGCCCGATCAGAAGGAGGTCGCTCACGGCCCGCTCGTCCACCGAGGGGCGGTCGAGCGTCGCTGCCACCTCCGCGAGGTTGGAGCCGAACACGAGGTCCTCGCCAGGATCGTCGCCGTCGGCGTACTGGATCGGGCGCGTCCCGAGCTTGTCGCTGGCGACGACCAACTCCTCGCCGTCGGTACAGGCGACAGCGAAGGGGCCGTCGGCGCGTGCGAGCGTCTCCGCGGGGTCCTCGAGCAGTCCCCGGAAGAACGACGCTTCCTCCTCGTCGCTCCCTCGTATCCCTGGGATGGCACCGTACCGAACGCCTGTGATGCCGTCTGCGTCGTGGACCCCCCAACCGGTCGCGTCCCGGTCCGTGAGGTGCGACACGCAGAGCGTGAACTCGCCTCGCGAGCGGACGACGGGCTCGGAGTCTGCCGCCGCGTCCGTCTCCACGAGCGCGTCAATCGCCGTCGATTCAGAGAGTGTGCCGCCGATGAGTCCGTTCATGCTGATATGGGCCGCCGCGCGTAGTCGCCGGCGGGATGTCCGTCCGTCGGATATCTCCAGATAGCTTCGGGGCGCGTGATTGTTATCCCGCCGCTATCCCGGTCGATGGGACGTCCGGTGGGGGACGGCGGCCGATCGGCGGCGCCGCGAGGCACCTATCGTAGCGGTACCGATAGTCTCCGTTGGTCGGCCGGAGGGTAGCACATGTACTGGCTCTCGTCGGTGTACCAAGGGCTCCGCGTGGGTAAACTGGAGGGCGAACGGCCGGAGGCGGCCGATAGCGACAGTGAGGACGAACGCGAGGAGCTCGTTGAAGACCGCCTTGCGAGCGGCGGCCCCCTCTGCGCCTCGTTCGATCGCGAGCGGCGGCTTGCGAAGCCGATCAGCCGTCGACGTCTTCGAAGCTCAGCGACGCCTTCCCTTCGACGCGCATCGACGCCACGTCGCCGGAGAACCGGTACTGGTCGATCCCCTCGTCGACGACGCCCGCGGCGCTGCTACCGGAGACTTCGTCGTCGAGGTCGTCCCAGCGGGTCGCCCCCTCGACCGGGTCGGTGGCCGCGTCCCTCTCCAGATCGCCGGTGACGGTGAACTCGTAGCCGGTGAGGCCGGAGGTGTCGCGGCCGTCGATCGTCAGGGTGTTCGGAAGCTGCGTGCTCCCGTCATCCGTGCTTCCGTCGTCGGTCGACCCGTCATCCGTGCTTCCGTCGTCGGTCGACCCGTCATCCGTGCTTCCGTCGTCGGTCGACCCATCGTCCGTGCTTCCGTCATCAGTCGACCCGTCGTCCGTGCTTCCGTCATCAGTCGACCCGTCGTCCGTGCTTCCGTCATCAGTCGACCCGTCGGATCCGAGTTCGCTCGGGGCGACTTCTTCCCCGTCGAGGAACACCGTCGTGCCGCCTTCGACAAAGCTGAAGTCGGTGATCTCCCCGGAGAACACGACGGCGTCCATGTCGTTAGTGACCCACCCCTCGAGGGTACCGCCGTCGAGCGAGTCGTACTTGGTCAGCGAGGTGCCCAGCGCGGGATGGTCGGCGATGTCGCCGGAGACCGACAGCGAGTAGTTCGTCGACGTGCCCGTGGGTACGATCTGGAGCGTGTGCGGCCGGTCGACGTCCGACGAGAGCGTCGCCGGGTCGAGCGCGTGCCCGTTGACCGACACTTCGGCCTTGCCCTCGAGGAAGGAGACAGAGCCCAGGCCACCGTCGAACCCGAACACGTCGACGTCGCCGTCGTCCGTGATCCAGCCGTTGACGCTAGAGCCCGAAATCTCGTCCCACTCTTCGACCTCGCGTTCTTCCTCCAGCCCGCCGGTAGTGGCGAACTCGTAATTCGTCTTCGTGCCCGTTCCCGTGATCGTGATCTCGTTGGGGAGCGAGGAGCCGCTGGTGGTGGTGGAGCTCTCGAAGGTCGAGTCGTCACCGGGGACCGGACAGGTGTCGGTGTGCGTGACGTTCGTTGTGTCGACCGATGAGTCATCGAAGATCGTCGCCTGCCCGGTGACGTTGACGTTCGTGTCCTCGATGACGCTGTCGTCGGAGTCCTGAAGGAGGATCCCGTCGGTGTTGCCTGTCATGTATAGGCAGCTGTTGCGGATCGTGGTCCCGTCGCGGTTGTGGATCTCGACGGCCGGGTTCGACAGCGACCCGGAGCCGGTGACGCTGACTCCGTCGAGGTGAACCTCCCACGGCCGCTCGGCGGTGTCGCCGAGGCGTGCCTCCGTCGGGTCGTCGACAAGGATGGCCTGGACATCGTCCACGTTCATCTGGAATCGGCAGCCCCGTATTTCCATGTCGCTGCCAGACCCGTCGACCCGGATAGCCGCCTTCGTCTTACTCGGCGCGGACTCGTAGACGAAGTCGCAGTTCTCCAAGTAGCCGCCGGACTCACCGCGGTCACCCGTTTCGAAGAGGATCGCGTTGGGATTGATGTACTCGCCGCCGTTATCCGGGTTGGCGTTGTCCGTGTCGATCTCGAACCGGGTGTTTTTGATGTAACAACCGTCGCCACCGATGCGGAACGACGTCTGGTTGTTGTTTCTGAACAAACAGTTCTCCACGCGAATGTCGCCCGGGCATCCGCGGACGTAGACGCCGTTGGTCCCGGTGTTCTCAATGTGGCAGTTTCGGATGTACAGCGTCCCTTCGTGGCGCGACCCCATCCACATGAACCCCTCGTTGGCGTCGTCGCCGAGGTGGCCGTGGGAGGTGATGTCCGTCGGACCCTTGCGGACGACACCGTCGACGACGGCCGTCCCGTCGGGGTCGACTACCTGCGGATTGAGATTGTCGACGGCGCCGTTCCCGTCGGTCGGGTTGAATCCGAGGAAGTGGACGCCGTGGACCTGCAGTCCGTCGGTGACCTTGAAATTCAGACCCATGCTGCCGTCGTCGTCGCCGTAGTCTAACGAGAGGTTCTCGATGACGATATCACTGCTGTCGTACAGATTCAGGATACGGAGGCCGTCGTTGTCATCTGTCACGAAGCGCACGTCATCGGGTGCGTCGCCAAGCCCTCGCATTCCCCAGTTATCGACGCTGCCGCTGTACTGCTCGTTGACGAGGTACTCGCCCGGCGGGAACTCGACGAGCACGTCCCCGCGGTCGATGGTGTCTGCTAGTTTCCCGTCGATCGCCCGGTTCCCGTTCGGGTCCATCCCGAGGTCGTCGACCGCGTTCACAACCGTCGAGAACGAGATCCCGTGTCGCTCGGTCGCGGCGGCGCCGACGCCCGTAGCGGCGGTCGCACCGGTTGCCGCGGCCACGGCCGCGGCGCCCATCTTGAGCGCCCCGCGCCTGGTAAGGACACCATTCTCGCTGGTACGACCATCGTTCGAATCGACGTCGACATCCGAATCGATGCCGTCCTCGGTGCGTCCCCCGTCGCACGCGACGACGCGGCCCGTGTCGGTCCGATACAGCCCGTGTTCGTTCTGTGTGCCGTTCTCCCCCGTCTGCTTGTGGTGCCGCATACCCGGTAATAAGACATTACCTGAAAAACCGTATCGACGGGCTACGTACCGGTGGGTGTTAGCTCGTTATGTATTGGTTACCAACAGAGTCCATCTCTCAGCGCGTCAACTGGTTTTAGACAGCTGTTCAACAAAATGAGAATGCACGTCTTACTGTTGGTAAGTACTGATTACTGCCGGGTACGAGCGCTCTACTCGGCAAATCGCCGATCTGCTGAGTACGAGCAGGATCTAACGTTCGAGTGACAGTATCCGTGGCGGATTACTCACGCGCACCGACCGGTCGGTCTCGAAGGAACCTTACAGGTACCCGAGATCCTGAAGCTGCCGCTGCATCCCGTCGGTAAACGAGGCCGTCCGCCGGTCGGATGCGCCGTGGCCGAACGTCTCCAGCCACGTTTCCAACGCTTCGTCCATCGACGCGCAGACATCCGGGTAATCGTCGTTGACCGACGCGGTCTCGTCCGGGAGACGATAGAGATCGGCGCCGTCGTCACCGCGCTGGTACCGGAACTCCTCGGTCCGGAGGCTCGTCACCAATCCCTCGCGGAACCGACTCGCATCGAAGTCGGGGACGTACTCCCGAAACGCCTCGATCTTCCGCGCCGCCCGGTCTGGTCCCCGCTGGGTGACGGCGAACTCCCGGGGCTCGTGTCGTATGTCTTGGCCGACGGGGACGTCGAGATCGAGGCCGCAGTCGGCCGAGAGCATCGAGAGTACGTCGGCGTGCTGTACGAGTCGATCGGTCGCGCTCGCGGGAGCCTCGAGCCCGTACGTCACCAGCGGGACGTTCGTCACACAGGTGTGGGGGACGAGCATGTGCGAGAGGAGCCCGTGCTCGCCGAGAAACTCCCCATGGTCGGCCGTCACGACGATGAGGGGGTCCTCGAGGTGTTCACGCGCGGTCGCGACCACCTCCGCAGCGATGTCGTCGACGTACGAGATCGCGGTGTCGTACAGGACTTCAATCGCGTTCCACTGTTGGTCGTCCAACGGAATCCCCTGGGCGATGAGTCTGTGCGTATCGAGCGACATCTCGAGGGCCACCGCTAACGCTCGTTTCATCGGGAGTTCCAGGTCGTCAGCGAACCGGTCCCGCCACCCACGGGGCGGGTAATAGGGGCGGTGACTGTCTCCCAGATGGAGGTACAAGAACAGTGGGTCCTCGTCTCCGGCAGCGCGCTCGATGTGATCGGTTGCGATCGTCTTGTTCAGGTACCCGAGACAGTGCTTGGCTGTGTCTGTGGTGAACCCCGCAGAGTGGCGACGGAGGTTTGCTGCGTACCTGAGCATCCCCGTGAAGCCTGCCTCTCGGAGAAGCGTCTCGCGGCCGAGATAGTGAAAGGTGTCGAACCCCGCGTTCAGTCCAGTCGCGTCGCTCAACTGTGCGTTCGGGGAGACAGCAACCGTTTGATAGCCTACCTCGGATAGCTGTTCGGGGATCGATCTGACATCGCCTGGGAGCGCCGCGTCGTACGACCACACCCGGTGAGTCGACGGTGGCGTGCCCGACAGTATCGAAGCGCTCGACGGCCGGGTCCACAGCCCGTGAGAATGACAGTTCGGGAACGACGCCCCCCGTCGCTCCGAAGCGAGTTCCCTGAGGAACGGCGTTGTGTCCCGTTCGTGGTTCGAGAGAGAAGTGTGGTCTCGACGGACGCTCTCGAGGGTGATCCACACGATGTCGCGCGAGCTCATGGGTTGTCCCTCTCGCCTCTGTAGTAAGTTATGGGCCCGTGAGCCGTGGATAGTCTGTTGATATCGGCGTCGTGAACCCGGTTGCCATCGGTCGCCACGATCGATGGCTGCGTGCGAACAGTCGCTGGGGTGGCTCGCGGTCACCGAATGTGCGAATCGCATGTAATCACTCTATAATTAAGACTCGGAGCCACTGATACGGCGTACATGGTAGCCCACGCCCGCCGTGATGAACCACGAGGCAGATCAAGCGGGTGTATGGATCGGTCCTGACGAGACGCGCGGACGGGTTGTTTCCCGACAAAGGTCCCCGATGAATGATGAACCCAGTGAGTAAGTCGAACGCAACCGAGTGCGACAGGAGCAACGAGAGCCAGCACGGTCGGAGGAGCGGATGAAGCGGCGGACGTACCTCCGCGCGGCCGGAGCGTCGGCGCTGGCGGTCGGTCTAGCCGGGTGTGGCGGGCTGATACCCGGGAAAGACGACGAGGGTCGGGGGACCGTGAGCCAGACCGAGGGGCGCCCGAGCGGGACGACGGAGCCGGGCGAGGAGGACCGGTTCCCCACCGAGGGCCCCGTTGAGTACCGCGGTATTGAGTTCGACAGGGTGCTCGACGCCGAGCGGGATTTCCGGATGGACGCGAACGGGAACCGACCGATCGATGGCGACATCCTGGAACTCATGAGCATGGACCGGACCCTGCTGCGGGTGCGACCTGGACGCTACAAGTTCCACGACGAACACAGGATCGAACGGGCGTTCGAGAACATCGGGATCGTCGGCGTCGGCGACTCACATCGTGACGTGGTCTTCTGGACGCCGGAGACGGAGGGGCGAAAATTCCTCAACGTCCGAGAAGGCGGGAGCGGGTTCCTCCTCGAGAACGTGACGTTCGACCACATGGACGGCGACGGGTCGATCGGAAGTACGCTGCGGATGCATGACAAGCTCCGCGTCCACACCGTCGAACACATCGGCCACAACCCGACCGATAACAACGGGGCCGTCGACAATCTCATCGCACAGGTGCTCGACTCCGACGGCCGCGGGATCATCGAGGGGTTCGTCCGGGCGGGCCCGACGAACATCACCTCCCACGGCCACCTCGGCGACGACGCAAACGAGGGCTGTATCTACGTCGGCGGGGACCACGCCGGCGAGCTACTCATCCGCGACTCTCACATCGAGAACACCGGGACCAACGCGATATACGCCTCTCGGGTCCCCGGGAACGTGATCATCGAGAACACTGCATTCGTCAACAACAATCAGGCGTCGCTGCGCATCGGCGGCGAGGGGTCAGTCGTCCGCGACTGCCGCTTTTTGATCGACACGGACAACGCCAACCCGGATAACGGCGGCGAGTACATCAATCCCAACGCGATCCTCTGGGAGACGGGGAGCTTCGGCAAGACGGGAGGCCGGATCGAGGGCTGCGAGTTCGTCTACCGGTCAGCGCCGCCAGACGCGAAGGCCGCGATCTGGGCGGACGGCTCCGCCGGCGCGTTCACCGTCTCTGACACCAGTTTCGAGATCGACGTGCCGGGGATCACGGCGATACGTGCCGACGATCCCGAGGACCCTCGCCTCGGCGCGACCGCTGCGAAGCCGTGGGGCGTGACGCTGTCGAACGTCGTGATCGACACGTCAGAGGGCGTCGACGGGGCGTTGATCCGGCTGACCGGGCGCCCGAACTCAGTCATCGACGGCTGTTGCCTCTCGGTCTCGGACGCGCGTGGCGTGATTAAACTGGCCGGGTCCCCCGAGAGCGCGATCCAGAACCTGAACGTCATGTACGAACTGAATATCGCCGAGAGCGCCGACGTGGTCAACATGTCCGGATCCGCGGGGACGCTCCTGCGAGACATCAATGTGAACGACGCCGGCTGCGCCGCCGGAGTCGCCGAGGACGCGGGGACGACGACGCCAGACGCCTCCTCGCTCCCAGAAGGGCGCTGACGGGAGCGAGCCCCCCTCAGCGGTTATCGATACGGCAGGTGAAGCGGTCCCCACGACTGTCCGCGACCCGTCGGTACACCCGTTCGCCGACCGCCGCGACCGGCGGGAGGCGCATCACCCAGACAACCGGGAGAGCGAATCTGAACTGCCGGATCAGTTCCCGGAACGCGTGGTACCCTTCGTGCGTCTCGCCGCCGTCGAAGGCGTACATCGCCTGGTCGAAGTCGACGTCCTCTCGGGATTCGTAGCGATCGGGTGCGTCGGAGCTGGGAATGAACCGGATCGTGCCGTTCACGTCGAGGAGGCTGAACGGATAGAGGCTCCGCATACAGAAGTAACACCGGTCGTCGAAGACGACGTCGAGCTGACGGCCGCTCGCGACCCGTTCGTACGCGCGGTCCCACGCGAGAAACGTCAGCAGCATCGGGTACGTGTCGGCGAAGAGGATTCCAAACATCACGAGCACGGCCGTCTGGAAGCCGAGGATACCGAGGACGAACGGCGTTATCGAGATCCCGGCGAGGACAGCGACGAACAGTCCGAGTTCGACGACGAGCGTCCCGACCGCCGCGGCGGTCATCGCCGCGGGAAACTCCACCAACGGCGGTGCGATGGCGATGTGCCAGCCGTACAGGACTTCGCGGACAACGACGATTCGGCTCAGGTGTTCCGGACCGAGGTACGCGGCGCTGAAGCCGCCGAACGGTCCGTCGGGGAAGAGCTTGTCCACGCCCGCGCCGAAGTAGATCATCGCGATCACCACGAGCGACCACTTCAACGCAGGCAGTCGGTACCCGTCTGTGGCCTCCGATCCGTCGTCGCCCGAGTCCCCGTTCGAGACGAGGTGGTCCCGCAGCGACGAGACCGTCCACGTCCGCGTCCGACGGAGACCGTCGAGCGAGAGCTTGTCGGCGTCGGCGAACAGCGCGTATATCAGCAGGAAGTACACCCCGATCAGCATCGCCTGTGTCTCGCCGTAGGTGATGTGTATTTGCCGAACAGTTCCGAGGTGTGCGAGCAGAAGGGCGCCGAAGCCGGCCGTGGCTCGGATCCGATATCCGAGCGCAAACGCCACGAGGAGTCCGATGAGGACCCACTTCTCGACCGTCAGGACGACGCCGGGCATCACTGGCGGGATCGCCCACGTGAACTCGGGCGTCAGACTGAATGGGACCGCGACGAACGTCATCCAGTCGTACCACATCGTCTTCCAGATCAACCACCCGGCCACGATCACGCGTGCGGCGGCGAGGTTGAACGGTGAGGACCGCTCGTCGTCGGCGAAGTAGTTAACGAACACGCGCGACACCCCCGGCTGGGCCGGCGACCGAGAGGGACGGAGAGGCCGAACCGCTCGGGACGGACGACGCGTCGCCCGCAGCGTCGTCGCCCTCGCGGTACTCGAATACGACCTGCTCTGAGTAGGACGTGACCTCCCGTCCGTCGGCCGAGGTGTGTATTTCGATCCGGTAGACTCGGATCCCGACGAAGGTCCCGTGAGCGGACAGCTGGTCGGCCGTCCACACGGAATTGTGGCCGTGTGCGGGGAACTTCAGAAACTGCGCGGGCAGCATGGACGACCCCGTCCACGTCAGCCCGCGTCGCGGCGAGCCGCGTTCGATCCCGTCGCGATAGTCTCGGGCGCTCCACAACAGGTATCGAGCGATCTCACGGTTCTGCTCGGACGAGTAGTCCTCCGTCATCCGGCGATGGAGCGCCGTCATCCGGATGCCGTCGAACGCCAGCGTCGCCTTGTCGTCGTACGGGAGTTCTCGTCCCTGATCGTCGACGACCCGGATCTGATGTACCACGCGCTCGGACTCCCACGGACTGGAGAACTTGTGCCACGTCACGAACGGCGGGGCGGTCAGCGGGATAACGCTCACTTGAAACAGGAGTAGCGTCACGAGAAAGCCGGCGACGAAGGTCTTGCGGACGCGGTTGCGCCTGTGGAACACCAGCGCGACGCCGACCACTGCGAAACTCCCGAAGAACATCAACGGGAGGACCACCCAGGCGAACGGACGCAACAGTTCGATGACTCCGCCGATCATGGGGTAGCTCTCCGGTTCTGGCCGCGCGCCAACGCAGAGGGGTCCGGTACGCTCGACACTTCATATTGCGTTTCCAACATGTGTCGGCTTCGTTGATAGCTCACGGGAGTAAAGTTAGATCGTCCGTATCTCAGGGCGAAACGCCACGAGGGGAAGTCTACTTAGCGCAGTGTCGCGAGGCCCGATCCCGATTCAGTCCGCGCTGTCGCCGTTCCATTCGTCGAACTGATCGCGGTACCGCTCGCGAACGTCGGCCTTCTGCTCGGCCGAGAGCGATTCGTAGTCGCTCCCGTGCACAGCGCGTGCGATCTCGTCCCACGACTCGATGCGGTCGCCCGCCTCCGTCTCGAACTGTGCGTCGAACTCCGCTTCGATCTCCTGTTGGAGTCCCACGTCGAGCGCCGTGAACTCGAAGTCCTCCCAGGGCTCGACATCGACACCGTAGCGCTCTCGGGCTATCTCCTCACGAGTGAGGACGTCGACGAGTTTGAGTCCCTCGGCGAACGGCTGGCGCTCGTGGATCTCCTCGACCTGGCGCTTCGTCTCGCCGCTGACCTCGTCGTAGTCGCGATTGTACTTCTCCTGGGTGATCTCGTCGAGGCTGACCGGGTCGTCGGACTCGTCCCCGTCGTCTGACGCGGATTCAGAGTTCGAGTCGGAGGATCCGCCCGCGGAAGTCCCGCCGTAGTACGGTCGCTCGATCACGACCACGTCTGTCGCCGAGGTACCGTCGCTCTCGATTCCGTAGATGTGCGTGCCGAGCATGTCGTCCTCCGAGAGCGACCTGTCGGCGCCCGCCGAGAGCGTGTCACGGGAAACGTCAGCGAAGGCGATACGGGTTTCTTCACCCGGAACGAGCGTCACCCGCGTGGTCACGTTGTACCCTTCCGGCTCGTCGTCGCCGTCGAGATCGACCACGAATCGAACCGTTCGAGTGCCGTCGGCGTCGCCGACGTTGCGTACCCGGGCGCTAGCGGTCAGTTCGTCGTCGAGAGTCATCCGGTCGGGGCCCTGTAGACTGTAGGAGATCACCTCGAACTGCGCGTCGCGAACGCGCAATTGGAGCTCAGCCTCGTCTTCCGACTCGTTCAGCAGGGCAGCGACAGACGCATTCCTGTCTCCTGCGACGGACTCGTTTCCGGTCGCCGTCGAGGAATTCCCGGCCGTCGTCGAGGCGATTTCGGCCGTCGACGAGACGTTCACCGATGCGTTCGAGACGACGGCCGTGTAGGTGTAGTTCCCGCGGTCGAGGTCGCCCGTGTCGACCACGAACGAGAGCGTGTCGTTCTCGCCGCCCGCCAGCGACACCCGACGCGCCGCGGTCAGGGTGCCGTCCGGAGCGACCAGCGCGACTGTGCGCTCGCCGGCGACTTCACCGTGATTCCGGACGCGGACCGAGAGCGTGGCGTTCTCGCCGTGAAGCACGTCCGCAGGATCGGCTGCAAGCGCGGATTCGGTCGCGTTCGTGGGTGCATCAGAGCTCTCGTTCACGCTCGCCGTGGCGTTCGTATCGACCGTGGCGTTGGCGTCGTCGGTGGCGTTCCCCGTGACGTTCGCGGAGACGTTCGCCCCGCCGGAACTGCCCGCCTGCTCAGACGTGTTCTCGACAGTGAATCGCGCCGGTGCGAGCACGTCGAAACTCCCCTCGATCGATTCGCCCTCGGCGACGATCCGGTAGCGGTAGGTGCCGGGTTCGAGACCGACCGTCGAGACGTTGAACCGGAGCTCCGCCTCGGTTCCGGCCGAAACGGCCGGATACTTGGTCGTTACCGCCTCTTCGGAGGAGAACTCTCCGTCGCGGTTGCGGTCGAACAGCAACCTGACGGCGGGCTCACCGTCGAAGTCGCCCCCGTTCTCGACGGTCGCGATCACGTCGACCTCGTCGCCGGGGAGCACGCTGGGACGGTCCCGCTCGGCGTTGTCTGCGACGGCACCGTCCGCCGAACCGACGGCCCGTCCGTCGAGCGCGTACGTCGCCGGATCGAACGTGACGGTCCCCTCGGCCGCTGTCGACGGCCCATCCGCCGACTGGGTGTCGACCACGACCGTGTAGTCCCAGGTTCCCGGACCGACCTCGTCGGCCGGGATCTCGAAGCTGATGTCCGCCGACCCGTCGGCCGGCACCGTGACCTCACGCTCGCGCGTGGCCCTCACGGCGTCGTCGCCCTCTCCGCGCAGTTCCAAGGAGACCGTCCGGACGCGCTCGCGGTCCGCGTCGTTTCGGAGGGTCGCCTCAACGACCGCGGTCGTCGAGGCGCCGACCCCTGTCGTCTCGTCAGCGGTCGCGACGGAGAGCGGCTCCTCCTCCCCGACGAGTGCGTCCGTAGGGGCTGCGTCCATCGACCCCCCGATCGTCCCCATGGTCGCCATTCCGACCCCGCCCACCACTGTCAGCACGGCAACAGCGACGATGGCGTGTTTTGTAACTAGTGCCATGCGTAAGCGCTCACCGTCAGTAGCTATCGTAACAGACCCGCTAAAGGCGATTCAGTGCTCGGAGTCGCCACAGAAACCAGGTGACTGCGGGGAGATATGGGTCCACCCGGTCGGCCGACCCCAATCGACCGGTCATCGGCGGGAGCGGGAGACCCGTGAGAGGACGACAGCCAGACCGAGTCAACACGCACGGGTCTGAGGCCAGAACTGACCGAACAGGAGGATCTCGCTCGAAGGGATTCTCGGGCGGGGAGAGCCAGTACGATCGTCATACACTCAGTATGTTTATCTTATCGCGCGTGCGGCTCAGGCGGGGGGAACCGATAGGTACGGGGCCGTGAGTTGGCGATAGTCCAAGACAGAAGAAAGGATACTGAACGTAATTGGTGGCTATCTTCACGGTATTCGACTCGCCCCTGTAGGAGCCTTCTTTACAGTAGTTGTCTGCTAACGAGTCATGCGACTCAAGTCAACCACGTCGGCCTGTCAGTACGGCCGACATACCGGTCAGAAGGTTCGTATTATCGAACGGGCTGGGGGTACACACAAGAGATGCGTCGGAAACCGAACAGTCGGTACCAACGGAGATCGTGTGGTAAGCACACCTTATCCGGGGTTTTGCGGGCCTTCATCGGAGGCGAGCTGATCG
Organism: Halobaculum halobium; assembly: GCF_030127145.1. NCBI lineage: Archaea > Methanobacteriati > Methanobacteriota > Halobacteria > Halobacteriales > Haloferacaceae > Halobaculum > Halobaculum halobium. The sequence continues at coordinate 187,274 of NZ_CP126159.1, read as the reverse complement.
TGGCCTCGACAGAGCAGGAGTGGCGAACGGTCTCTCCGAATCCCGATCCGTCCGAGGACCTGGAGTACGATCTCATCGAGCTCGATTTTATCCCGACGACCACCAGTGACGGCTCGGAGGTACTCGTGTTGCCGACCGAGGAGGACATGCTCCACGAGGAGGCGTTCATGGTCGTCGACCGCGGCACGGTAGTGGACCTCGAAAGTCGAGTGTGACGTTCAACGCACGACTACTGGTGGTTCATATCGCGGGCGTCGCCGTACTCCGAGGACTCGATCCCGCCGGTCTCGCGGACCACCTGTAGCTGCTGGAGCGCCGTCCGAATGTGGTACCGCGACTCGCTCGAGTCCGTCGTCGCGAGCGCCCGACGGAGCGAGATTTCGATCCGCGTGATGCTGTCCGTGTCGTCGCTCGAGTGAGCTGGTGGGGTCATGCCGACAACTTTGCACCCCGGGAGAAAGTTATGGAGTCGTTTCGAGAGACAGTCATTCGCCGGTGGCGTGCACTGGCGCGAAACAGCCCCCACCGCCGTCCGGACGTCGCTGCCGTCGTGGAGAGCGACGCGTCACCGGACACCACTGCGTCCGCAGTTTCCGGGCGGAAGCGACCGTGGAGGACTGATTCTGGCGATGAGGGCGCCCCGGAGACGAGACGGGACGACATCGGCGTCGAAGAACTGCTCGGGCAGGTCCGGCGCGGCCTCGCGTGAGTCGACGGCCCCAACACGGTCGCGTCGGATCTCACAGACTGGGAACCGAAGGGGGCGGCTTATCTCCCTCGGTCGTACGGCTCAGTGATGTCCGACCACGAGTCGACCCGTCGGTCCGTACTGCGCGCGAGTGCCCTCGTTGCTGTCGGCGGCGCCGCCGGCCTCGCCGGCTGCGCTGGCGGAAGCGAGAACGGAGGTGGCGGCGATGAAGAGACACCGACCGAGACGGCGACGCAAACAGCGACGCAAACGGCGACAGACACCCCGTCCGGCGGGTCTGACGGCGGTGAGTCGTTCGGCGGCTGGCTCGACGACGTCGACAACTACGACGGCGTCGTCGACGAGACGGGTGCCGACGAGGTGACCGTCGAAGTCGGGACGGAAGCCAACGGCGGCTACTACGGCTTCGGCCCCGCCGCAGTCAGGGTGTCCAGCGGAACGACCGTCACCTGGGAATGGACGGGCCAGGGGTCCAGCCACAACGTCGTCGCCGAGGACGGGTCCTTCGAGTCAGAACTGGTCGCCGAGGAGGGCCACACGTTCAGCCACACCTTCGAGTCGGCGGGGACGGTCAAGTACGCCTGCGTCCCGCACGAGGCGCTCGGTATGAAAGGCGTCGTCGTCGTCGAGTGATCGGAGGAGTACTCCCCACCAGCACCGAGACAGATGTTCGACACGAGCCAGCGGCCGATCGTCCTCGTCTGGGAGGTCTCCCGCGCGTGCGAACTCGCGTGTGACCACTGCCGGGCGGAAGCGACGCCCGGGCGACACCCGGACGAACTCACGACCGCCGAAGGAAAGGACCTGCTGGAGTCGGCCCGCGGCTTCGGCGACGGGCAGGTGGTCGTCCTCTCGGGGGGAGACCCGCTCAAGCGAGACGATCTCCCGGAGCTGATCGCCCACGGCGACGACATCGGTCTCAGGATGGCGCTCACGCCCAGCGGGACCGCGTCGCTGACGCGCGAGCGCATTGAGCGCCTCGCCGACGCCGGTCTCCGGCGAGTCGCGCTCAGCATCGACGCAGGGTGCCCCGCGGTTCACGACGGCTACCGCGGCGAGCCGGGCGTCTTCGAGGAAACGCTGCGGGCGGCGCGGTGGATCCGCGAGTCCGACCTCGGTCTGCAGATCAACACGACCGTCTGTGAACGGACCGTCGACGAACTCCCCGCAGTCCGCGAGCTGGTCGGCGATCTCGACGCGGTGCGCTGGAGCGTGTTCTTCCTCGTGCGGATCGGCCGGGGAGCGAGGCTCGACCCCGTCTCGCCTGAGCGGGCGGACGAGGTCATGAACTGGCTCCACCGCGTCGACGACGAGGCCGCGTTCGCGATCAAAACGACCGAAGCGCCCCAGCACACCCGTGTCGGGCTCGAACGGGACGGCGTTGACCCCGCTGATTTGACTCCGGGGGTCGGGGCGCTCGCGGCGCGGCCGAACGTCCGCGCCGGCGACGGGTTCGCGTTCGTCAACCACGTTGGAGACGTGACGCCGTCGGGGTTTCTCCCGAAGCCAGCGGGGAACGTCCGCGAGGACGACCTCGTGGAGGTCTACCGCGAGGGCGACCTGTTCAAACGACTCCGCGACCGCGACTCACTCAAGGGGAAGTGCGGCGCCTGCGAGTTCCGCGCCGTCTGCGGCGGCTCGCGCTCTCGGGCGTATGCGTCAACCGGCGACGCGCTCGCGTCCGACCCGCTGTGCCCGTACGTCCCGAACGGCTACGACGGGGCGGTACCGGACCGCGTGGGCGACGCCTGAGTCGGCGCCGGCGCCAGACCCGTGCCGACTACTTTTCCCGACGGCCGGCTCCGATGAGGCGCTTCAACAGCGTTCGGTCGGTGGGTCGCTCGGCCAACAGCAGCGAAGCGTCAACGTCGTCGGCGATGTTCATATGGAGCGAGTCGCTGACCAGCCGCGAGAGCAGCCCCTGCTCGGTGGCGCCGATGAGGACGAGGGTGTTGTCCGCGGCCGCCCGCTCGATCGAGTCCTCCACGTCGCCGGACTCGTCGACGATGCGGTCTGCCTCCTCGAGGCCGTTTTCGGCGGCCCACTCCGCGAGGAACGTCTCGCCGCGCTCGCGGTCCGCGGGCCCGTCGGCGACGTGGAGCAGTGAGACCTCTGCGTCGAGCGCCTCGCGGAGTCCGCGAGCCACGTCGGCGCTCAACACGGAATTGGGACCGCCCGCCGTCGGGAGGAGGACGCGAGAGCAGTCGAGCCCGCGGTCCTTGACCACGAGGAAATCGCACGGCAGCCGGTTGGTCAGTTCATCGATGGGGCGCTCAGCGCGGGCCGAAGCCCACACGCCGTCGTCGGCCCAGCCCATCATCACCAGGTCGGGGCGGGTGCGGTTCGCGCGATCGAACACGTCCTCGAACGAGCGGTGCGTGACGAGCGTCGACGTCTCCACCTCGGCCTCGTAGCGGTCGTTCATGTCGCGCACGCCTTCGAGGAGTTTGTTCGACTCAGCGGAGATCCGGTCGTGGTCAGTCCGGCGGCCGCCGTGGCTGGGTCCGGAGGGGATCTGCACCACGTGAACCACGTGGACGACGCCCTTCTCGCGGGTCGACGCGAGCGCGCACGCCATTTGGACGAGCCGGGACTCGGTCCGGGGATTCGTGATCGGGACGAGGATCCGAAAGGAGTCCGGATCGCGGACGAACTCCTCGACCGTGTCGAACATGGGAACGTATGATCGACCGGCGAGACTCCCCAGCAGAGACTCGCGGATCGACAACCGGCGGACGTTCTCGAATCGGGCCGTCTCCAGGCGCTGTTCGGTGGTCTGGTAGTAGTTGACGATCGTGACCAGTAACACCCCGCCGACGGTGTTGCCAACCAACACCGGGATCACGAAGTCGGTCATCGCCAACAGGAACCCCAAGTCGCCGACGAGCATGAGGTACACCGCCTCGGTGAACGAGACGACGCTGTGATAGAGGTTCCCGAGCGGGATAGTCAGAAACGCGAGATAGACGACGACGAGCCGGGAGATCGTGTCCTGTGCGGCGAAGTTCATCCAGACGACGCCCGCGACGATCAGTCCGGCGAACGCCCCCTTGAAGAACAACTCCCACCGCGTGGTCTCGTAGACGCCCGTCGCCGCCAGGTCCGCGGCGACGGCCGCTGCCTCCGGCGAGAATACGCCGCCGTACGCCAACACGATCGCGCCGATCGCGCCGCCGGTGAAGTTCCCGAGCGCGACGATCGTCCAGTGGCGCAACAGCGACGGCACCGACGCCAGTCGCTCCAGCGTCAACGCGACCGGTGGGAGAGTGTTCTCGGTGTACAACTGGTACCCGCCGATGATGATGTAAATGAAGCCGATCGGGTACAGCATCGCCGCGACGACACTGCTGTCCGTCTGTGGGTACATCGAGGCGTACACCAACAGCGTGATCGTGATCGCGAACCCGCCGGCCAGCGCGGCGAAGAACAACTCACGTGTTCCGGAGGTGATCTCGTGGTCCGCGTCGGCGACGATCCGCTGGAACACCTCATCCGAGGAGAAGCGATCCGGAATGACCGACCCGGACTGTGGAACGCCGTTTTCCGCGTGATCGCGATTGGAGTCGTCGTCGGGCGGCGGATCGTCGTGCGGAGCAGCCATTATCCGTACCACTGTCACCCGGATAAAGAATCTTGGTTTCACCGAACGGGCGACCTACCCCACGGAGCGTGGCGTTTGTGCTGGTCGGCGCTGACGCTCTCAGTTACGCATCGTCCTCGGCAGCGGTGGAGGACGGACGGATCGAGAGCGCGTCGATCCGGCTGTCGTCCATCGCAGTGACCTCGATCACGTGGCCGTCCACGGCAAGCGAGTCCCCCACTTCGGGTACCCTGTCGAGTCGACCGAGCACCAGTCCCGCGATCGTCTCGAAATCGTCGCTCTGAAACGACGTACCGAGTGCGTCGTTGAGCGTCCACAAGGGGACGCCGCCGTCGACCTCGTAGCCGCCGTCGGCGCGGCGCCGGATCGACGCCTCGCGATCGTCGGCGTCGAACTCGTCGCGGATGTCGCCGACGACCGCCTCGACGACGTCCTCGACGGTCGCGATCCCCTCGAGACTCCCCCACTCGTCGACGACCGCCGCCATCTGCTGATGCTCGTCACGGAACTGCATCAGGAGGTCGTCGATCGGCATCGTCTCCGGGACGACGAGCACGTCGCGTGCGATGTCGGCGGCGGTCGTGTCGGCCGCCTCCGCCGACTCTCCGGCGCGTAGCACGTCCTTGAGGTCGACGAACCCCACGATCTGGTCGGCGTCGTCGGCGTCGACGACGGGATAGCGGGTGTGTTCGGCCGACAGCGCCGTCGATCTGATCGCCGACAGCGTCGCGTCGGCGGGGACGGCGACCACGTCGGGACGCGGCACCATCACCTCCCTGACGACGGTGTCGTCGAGGTCGAACACCCGTTCTATCATCTCGACCTCGCGAGCGTCGACGTTGCCCTCGTCGCCCGCCCGGGACAGCACCATCAGGATCTCGCGTTCCTCCAGCGTCTCGTCGGTCTCGGATGCCGGCGGGATGCCGATCAGGCTGGTGAAGGCGTTGGCCGTCCCGTTGAACAAGACGAGCCCCGGGTAGAACACGTAGTAGAACAGCTTCAGCGGCGGCGCAACCAGCAGGGCGATCCGCTCTGCGCGGGCGATCGCGATCGTCTTCGGCGCGAGCTCGCCGAAGACCACGTGCAGGAAGGTGATGAAGCCGAACGCGAGCCCGAACGTCACGATGTGGAGGATATCGGGCGGAAGCAACGGCCCGAGCACCGGCTCGACGAGCGACGCCACCGCGGGCTCGCCGGCCCATCCGAGCCCGAGCGAGGCGAGGGTGATCCCGAGCTGCGTCACCGCGAGGTAGTCGTCGAGCGACCCCATCGCCTCCTGAAGCGTGTCCGAGCCGGGGCGTCCCTCCTCGACGAGCTGGTCGACGGAGGTGGATCGGACGCGGACGAGGGCGAACTCCGCGGCGACGAAGAAGCCGTTCAACACCACGAGCACCAGCGCGATCAGGAGGCGACCGGCGGCGAAGACGAAATCTACCATTCGCCACCCCGGTGGGGTCGGAATCTGTGCGTGCCCGCGAGGACGGGCCGACGAACTGACATACAGGTATACCTCCGCCGGGGTACTTAATTACTCGACCGACGCTACGGCGCAGTATCGGAGAACGGAGCCGGGACGCGGATTCGGGACCCGAACGGAGGGCGAAAACCGAGCGTGAACCGTCGACCGACCGAGGATACGCCTACCGTGGGACAGCGACGAGGCGTTAGCCCTCGTAGCCGGCGTACTCCATCAGCGACGCGAAGATGTCGGTGTCCATCACCTCCTCGTAGACGATCCCCGTGAGCATCCCGCCGGGGTAGCTGGTGCCGTTCATGACGTGGTTCACCTTGTGGCAGTGCATGAGGTAGATCCCCGGGTCTGCGTCGGCGGTGAACTCGATGGTGTGGCGCTCGGCGGGCGCGATGTCGGTGATGTCCATCTCGTGGCGGGCGGCCTCGGGGATGGTGCCGCCGTCCTTCTCGACGAGTTGGAACCGGTGGTTGTGGATGTGCAGCGGGTGGTTCATGTACCCGCCGTTGACGTAGTGGACGCGGACAGTATCGCCCTGCGAGACGATCATCGGCGAGCCGTCCTCTGGGTGGAGCGTCCGAGGCGCCGACTTCCCGTTGACGGTGAACACGTCGGGCGAGCGCGTCCGCGGCGAGTAGCTCACGTCCTCGCCGGCCATCATCCGGTTGAGGTCCGAATCCCAGTCTTTCACCGTCATGAAGTACTCCCGGTCGGCGGGCTCGTACCCCTCCGGGTCGACCCGGAAGATACCGTACATCCCCATGTCGATGTGCCGGTGAGTCTGGTAGTGGCAGTGGTAGACGTGCGTCCCAGGTACGTTCGCGGGGATCTCGTACTCGTGTTTCTCCCCGGGATCGACGGTGATCCCGGTCGTCGTGGGGACGCCGTCGTTCTCCCACGTCTTCTGGGTGCCGTGGAAGTGGAGCGTGTGCGGACGTTTCCCGTCGGTGTTGTCGAGGACCACGGTCATGTCCTCGCCTTCCGTCGTTCGGAGGATCGGCCCCGGAACCGAGGGGTCTCGGTCGTCGGCTTGGAACGCCCACACCTGCGGGAACTCGATGGGGCCGCCCATCGCCTCGCCCGGGTGGACCTCGTGGCGCGCCGGGAGCGTCTTCATCGTCACCGATCCGCCCTGCTCGTCCACGTTGACGATCTCCGGAGGCGAAGTGGTCGGCAGCGACGAGTCGGTCTGGGGAGCCGCCGCATCGGTCCCGACCGCAGTCCGGCCGCTCGCCGCTGTCGGCGCGTTACACCCTGCGAGCGCTGCCGTCGCGCCGGTCGCACCGGTGGCCGCCAGGAACTCGCGTCGACTCATCTCGGATCCGGGAGCGCCGATATTCGTCATGCACTTCGACGGAAGTGCGGGAGTAGGTTAGGGACCACACTGGTTCTCAGTCGCCGGGATCACCGGACTGAACCGCGGGACATATACCATCGACCGCGCAACCTGCCCGTATGGTGCGCGACTCCCGGCCGGGGGCCGATCCCGGGCCGAGCCTCCAGCCAGTTCTCGACGCACTCGACGACGAGGACTGTCGGACCATCATCGAGCACCTGGAGGAGCCCTTGACCGCAGGGGAGGTGTCCGAGGAGTGTGAGATCCCAATGTCGACGACATACCGAAAGCTGGACCTGCTCTCTGAGGCACAGTTGCTAGCCGAGAGCGTGGAGGTCAGACAGGACGGCCACCACGCGACTCGCTACCGAACGGACTTCAACGAGGTGATCGTCGCGCTCGCCGAGGACCGGTCGCTCGACGTCGAGATCGAACGGCCCGCCGAGGACGCCGCCGATCGCCTCGCGAGCATGTGGGGCGAGGTTCGCAAGGGGGCCGAGCAATGAGCCACCTCACCATCGCAATTGCGGCGACCAAGACCCTGACGTTCGTCTTCGGCGCGACGATCACGTATCTCTCGTGGACCGCCTACCGCCGGACGAACGCGGCCGAACTCCGCTCGCTCGCGCTGGGGTTTGCGATCGTCACTGTCGGGAGCATGCTGGGGGGCGGAATCGACCTCGTGGGGGACCTGCTCCCCCTCAGCGGGCCCGAGCCGGTCATCCTCTACGGGGTGTTGGTTCAGAGCGCCCTCACGATGCTGGGGTTCGGCTTCATCACGTACTCGCTGTATCGAGACTGAGGCCGGCCGGCTGTTCCGTCGCACCGAGGTGTTCACCGGTCGTTTCGCGCCTGAGCGTCACCGATCCGTTGGCTGCGGTTACTACCGAACCGTTCGCCGCCCCGTGATCGCTTCGATCTCCAGTTCGTAGCCGACCAGTTCTGTCTCCTCGATCGCCTCGTCGAACACTCTCAGCGGGACGTACCACTCGTCGAGGTCTGCAGCAGCCGTCGTCTCCCAGGCGTCTTCGGGGACTCGCCGCAGCGGCCCCCTCGCGATGACGCTCCAGGAGTCGTCGGCCGTCTCGTAACCGTACGCAAGGAAGTTCGCCGTCGCTGTCGCGTCCGCGAACGCCAGTTTCGTGCTGTCGCCGTCGTCGCCGAGTCGAAATCGCAGCGACTCCCCGTCGTAGTGGAACGCCACCGGAACGGCGTACGCCTCGCCGTCCCGTGCGAGCGACAGCACGCCGGTTTCACAGTCCCCGAGACGCTCGTCTACCTCCTCGTCAGTCATTCCCGCCGTGTACACCCGGTCAGTCACATCCATCTGGAACGCCGATCGCCAGTTCGACGGGCTCGGTCATCAATCGGCCGGTGATTCCGCCGCGGCCGGATCGACGTGATCGGACGGGCGACCCGTCGCAGCAGCCGGACTGACGACCGATCTCTCACTGACTCTCGAAATCCGAATCGACTCGGACCCGGACCGCCGAGTGCTTGTACTCCGGGATCTTTGCGACGGGGTCGAGCGCGTCGCCGGTGAGAGTATTCACCAGCGGCTCGGCAGTGTGGAACGTCGCGAAGACGCGACCGCGACCGACCGCTGGAGTCACTTCGACACCTACGCGGACCGAACCTCGTTCGCTTTCGACGATCACGCGATCGCCCTCGGCGATCCCGCGGGCTTCGGCGTCGTCGGGGTGGATCTGCAGCCGTTGCGGACCGGCCATTCGGGTTAACCGATCGGAGCGACGCGTGAGCGCACCGCTGTTGAAGTGTTCGACGACGCGGCCGGTCGTCAACACGAGGTCGTCGTCGCCGACTGCGTCGACCGGGTCCACGTGCTCGACGACCCGAAGCTGCGCGCGACGCTCACCGTTCGCGTACGTCGACTCGTGGAGGACGGCTGTCCCGCCCTCGGCGCCCTCGGGAAACGGCCATCGCTGGCTCCCGGTTCCGATCCCGTCGTACGACATTCCCGCGTACGGCGGGGTGACACGCGTCAGTTCCTCGAATACCGCCGCCGGGTCGTCGTAGGCGAACGCGTCGGGGGAGCCGGTGAGTCTGCTCCCGATCTCACACAGCACGTCGAGATCCCTGCGGGCGTCGCCAGGCGGGGCGACGTTCGGTCGCATCCGGAGCACCTGTCGGTCGGTGTTCGTGACGGTCCCGCCGCGCTCGGCCCACGCGCTCCCGGGGAGCACCACGTCGGCGTGTTCGGCGGTCTCGGTCACGAAGAGGTCTTGAACGACGAGGCAGTCAAGTTCGTCGAGCGCGTCGGCGACGCGGTTGGCGTTCGGCTCGGTGACAGCGGGGTTCTCCCCGAGGACGAACGCGCCACGGACGGACTCGCCGAACGCGTGGGTCGCCTCGACCTCGGTGAGCCCGGGGGCTTCGGGGAGTTCGGCCGCGTCGATCCCCCACTCGCCCGCGAGTTCCGCACGGGCCGGGCCGTCGGTAACCGGTCGAGACCCCGGGAGCATGTCAGGGAGCGCGCCCACGTCGCTGGCGCCTTGGACGTTGTTCTGGCCTCGAAGCGGGTTGACACCGGAGCCGCGGCGGCCGACGTTGCCGGTGAGTAGCGCGAGGTTGAGTAGCGCGTGGACGTTCGCCGTGCCGCATCGATGCTGGCTCAGACCCATCCCCGTGACGATCGCTGCGCGATCCGCCTCGGCGTACGCGCGGGCTGCGTCCCGGAGGTCCTGAGAGCCGACGCCGGCCAGTGCGGCGGACTCCTCGACGTCGACGCCGCCGGCGAACGCCTCGAACGCGTCGACGCCGGCGACGCGCTCGTCGCAGAACTCGCCGTCGTCTCGGCCCTCAGAGACGATCGTCGCCGCCATCGCGTTTAACAGCGGGATATCGTACCCTGGCCGAACTGCCAGGTGGCGGTCAGCCGCCCGAGCGGTCGGCGTTTCGCGCGGGTCAACGACGATCAGTGTCGTTCCCTCGCGGAGCGCGGGGAGGAGATACGAGCGGAAGATGACGGGGTGGTTCTCTACCGGGTTCGCTCCGACGACGAGGAACGCGTCTGCCTCGCCCAGGTCGTCCAGCGAGTTCGTCATCGCCCCCGCACCGAGCCGCTCGTGCATCGCCGCGACCGTCGAGGAGTGGCACAGCCGCGCGCAGTTGTCGACGTTGTTGGTCCCGAGCAGTCGAGCGATCTTCTGGAACACGTAGTTCTCCTCGTTCGTGCAGTTCGACGAGGCAAACAACGACAGCGCGTCCGGCCCATCCGCCGAGACGATCTCCGTGAACTCCCGTTCGACGCGGTCAAACGCCTCCTCCCACGTGGTCTCGACGAGCTCCCCTCCCTCTCGCACCAACGGCGTCGTCAGGCGATCGGGGTGGTCGACCACGTCCCACGCGGCGGCCCCCTTCGGACACACTTCCGCCCGCGTGTTGACCGGTCCCTTCCACCCCCGCGCGTCGCCGCTCGACTGGTCGTATCGGATCCCGCAGCCGACGCCGCAGAACGGACAAACACTCGGTGCGGGGTCGACGTCCCGGTCGCTGTCGGCCATACGCGACGTTCGGTTGGGAGGGTGCTATACGTTGTTGCCATCACAGTTCCTCGCATCGGCGCCACGTCAGGACGAACGAGAGAAGCGTGATCCGGCTAACCGCGGTCACCGTGGCGGTCGCGTGCCGACGCGACGCGAGGACGACGGTACTACTATCAACTGGCCGATCGGATCCGAACGCAGCGATGCTCGAATCGCCACGCGGGGAGTCGGCGTGAACTGTGCCGACCGGCGGTCGCGACGATCGGGGACGGGATCAGGCGACGTCGGACCGGGTGGTCGCGTCGGTCCCCAGTTCGCCGCGGAGCCACTCCGAAACCACCCACGCCACGATCGCTACCCCTTCGATCCGCGCCAGAGTGTACACCGGCTGACGGAGTTCGACGTCTCGATCGCCCGCAGCGGCGACACGCGTCCAGAAGTCGACCATTCGACGCGGCAGAAGCGCCTCGGCGAGTCCGATAGCCAGCAGCGGCGGCTCGAGTACCGTCCGTGGCGCGTCATGTCGGCGAACGGATTCGCGTTCGGTGGCGACGAGTTCAGAACGCTCTCCGCCGCCGGAGAAGCGAGCAGATGACCGGTCGGCGGGTCGACGCCGCGGTCGTCGCGGTCGCGGTGGCGGCGGCCGGCACCGTGGCGCTCGGACCGGGAGCGCCGTCACTGTCACCCGCAGGGCGGTACGTGCTGGCGACGGGAGTGTTCGCGGCGATCCTGTGGGTGACTGAGGCGCTCCCGCTCCCAGTAACAGCGCTGTGTATCCCGGTGCTGTTGACGGTGTTTGGCGTCTACCCGACGCTCGGCGGCGCACTGGTCGGGTTCGCGGACCCGGTCTTGGCGCTGTTACTCGCCGGCTTCGTGCTGGCGGCCGCGTTGTCGAAACACGACGTCGACAGGCGTATCGCCTACCGGCTGGTCGCGCGGATCGGCACGTCGCCGCGCCGGCTCGTGCTCGCCGTGATGGTCGCGACCGCAGGCCTGTCGATGCTCATCTCGAATACTGCAACGACAGCGATGATGGTCCCAGTCGCGCTCGGCGTCGCTCGTACGACCGTGGGGAAGCCGGCAGAGATCGCACAACCAGACGGCCCTGCGGACCAAGCTGGAAACGCCGATACCCCCACGAACGTCGAAACCGCGGCCCTGTTGGGGACCGCCTACGCCGCGAGCATCGGCGGGGTCGGCACGCTGATCGGGTCCCCGCCGAACGCGATCGTCGTCTCCCAGCTATCGGCCCGTCTTGGGTACGATGTCGGGTTCGCCGAGTGGATGCTCGTCGGGGTTCCACTGGTTGCGGTGAGCCTGCCGATCGCGTGGTACCTGCTCGCAGTCAGGCTGTATCCACCGGAGGTCACCGACGTGACCGGGGCTCGTGAGCACGCTCGCAAGCAGTTGGCGTCGCTGGGACCGGTTGGCCCCGTCGGACGGCGGGTCGTTGCGGTCGCCGCCGGGACCGCCGGCCTGTGGCTGCTGGGCGGGGTCGATTTCCTGTTCGAACCGCTGTTGCCCGGTCGGTGGTACACGACCCTGTTCGGCGGCTCGGGAGAGAGCGTGTTCGGCCTCGGCCATCAAGGAGTGCTGTACTACGTACTCGTCGGGCTGATCGCGATCCCCGTGCTGTTCGTCGTCGACGCCGTGGAATGGGACGACGTGCAGTCGATCGATTGGGGGACGCTCGTCCTGCTTGGCGGCGGGCTGTCACTCGCCGACGCGCTCGCGCGGACCGACGCGGTCGCTTGGCTCGCCGACACCGCGCTCGGACCGTTGGTCGGCGTCCCGATCGTCGTGCTCGTGTTCACGATCGTCGTCGCGACGATCCTCGTCGGCGAGCTGGCGTCGAACACCGCGATGGCCGCCGTTCTCGCGCCGCTGTTGATCGACGTGGGGCCGCGGTACGCCGACGCCCTCGGGACCTCGGGGGAGCTCGCGTCGGTGCTGTTGGTCGTCACCGGCGGCGTCGCCGCCAGCTTCGGGTTCGCCCTCCCGGTGGCGACGCCACCGAACGCGATCGTCTTCGGGACCGGTCGGGTGGACCGCTCGCGGATGCTTCGTGCGGGCAGCGTGCTCGACGTGGTGTTGGCTGTCGTGGTGACTGGAGTCCTGCTCGCGCTGTTCGTTCTGGTGTGGCCGCACGTGCAGTAGGCCGACAGCGACCGCGGTCGGAGCGGGGGCGACGGCTGACCCAGGTCACTCGGCCGGCGTCGACAGCTCGACCTCGTCGGCCTCGATGTCTTCGACGAACGCGCCGGGGCCGCCGACGGTGACCCGCTCGCCGTCGACGTCGAGAGTGAGCGTGTGCTGGACCGGGAAGTCGTTGGTCGCAGGCGCCACCAACCCCTGGCTCACGTCGATGACTTCGCCGGTCACCTCGACCGCCTCGCCGCCGTCGATCAGTCGGCCGTCGACGTGCGCGCGGACCGTGTCGTCCGACCGTCGGTGAAGTTCCGCCTGAAACACGGCCTGCCGGAAGTTCGTGTACGACGCCGGCAGCGGCGCCGGGTCGGCGACGACCATCTCAGCGGCCGCAGGCCAGTAGTTCCCGATGAACGAGCCGACGATGACCGGTGCGAGCTGTTGCTGACTGAAGACGATTCCTTGCTTTCCGCTGTTTGACCGCTCGATCATCTCGGGGGGCGCGACGACGCCAGTGCGGTTATCCACAGTGAGCATCGACGGCATCGGCTGGCCCCACGCGCGCGCCGCGCTGGCGACGCCCGTGAGGTCCCGCGAGAGTCCGTCGTTCGGCTCGTCGACTCCCGTCACGATCAGCAGGACGAGCACGCCTCGGTCCGCTGCCGCCCGAAGGTCGTCGGCGACCTCGTCGAGTCGGTCCAGCGGGAACGAGAGCGTCACCTCCGCGGTCGCCTCGCCGATCGCCCGCCGGATCCGCTTGACGACTGTGACGCGGGATTTCACTACCTCGAACGGCTCGGTCACCGACTCTGTCCTCGAGAATCTCGCCTCCAGCGCCGGCCGCATCGACTGCGCGTCGGTCGCGAGTCGGTCGACGACCTCGCCGGGAGGGTTCGCGCGGATCGTCGTCGGGGTGACGTGGTCGTTGACGGTGACGAACCCGCGCGCCTCCAGTTCCTCGCTCGCGCTGTACACGTACCGCTTGGAGACGCCCGCGGCCTCCGCGACGGTGCTCGCCTTCGCCTCGCCGTGTTCGAGGAGGGTGAGGTAGGTGTCCACCTCCTTGTCCGAGAGGCCGAACCGCTTCAACAGCCCCTCCACGTCGACGTCGCCGGTCGCGGCGGCGTCCGGGAGGTCGTCGGGGCCCGTGGTCATGGCTCACACAGACCCGCGGGGGACCGTATAGTTCCCGGTCTGTGTCCTCGTCGTCGACATGGGTTTCGTCCCCGGATCGACACCGACGCCGACCGCATTCACTCCTCGGCGATCGAGTCGCCGGTCGACTCGGCGGCCACCTCGACGAGCGTCTCGCGCTCCTCGAAGTACGCGGGGGCGTCGCGTTCGGCCTCGAACGAGACGACGCGCGAGACCGCCTCGTCCGGGTCGGCTTCGCCCGACTCTAGTTCGTCGATCAGGCCGTCGGCGAGTTCGATGTACGCCGTTGCCAGCTCCTGAAACAGCCGCATCCGCGACTCGGTCGCCTCGACCATCGCCTGTTTGCGCTGGAGGTCGGACTCCGCCTCCGAGAGGTTCGCTACCTCGTCACCGACGTCTCCGGCCGTCCGCTCTGGGTCGTCTCCCGACGCCTCGGCACCGGCATCGTCGCCGGCGCCGCTCGCGCCCGTCTCCTCGTGGGCGTCGGTGGCGTCGAGATCGGCGCGCAAAGCGGCGATCCCCTCATCGATCTCGTCGATGCGGTCGCTCGCCTCCGCTGCCATCGTCTCGACGCGACCCGCGAGGAGCCCCGCTTGGACGCGGCAGTACTCGACGAGTTCCTCGACCGTTTGGTCCGCCTCGCCGGTTCGATCGGCAGCGGCGGCGTCGCCGGCGTCTCGCTCGGGGGCGTTGTCCTCCGCATCGTGCATGCAGTCGGCTTCGGTCCGACACGGAAAAGCAGGTTCGATCACCAACCGAGCCTGAACACTCGCCGCCGGTGATCGCCTCGTCCACCGCCAGATCGCCGTAGACCGCACGCTTTAGCCGACAGCGCTTTCGAGGACACTCAGCGCGTTGTTTCCCCAGACTTCCCCGCAGGGGATCGCGCGGTCGGCGAGCAACAGGCGGCCCGGCCAAGCCATCCGCTGGCCAGACGGATGCAGTAGGATGATCATACCGGGGCATTCGGGTCGATTATGGTATCCAGCGTCCTTGGCGGAGGGGTGCAGCAGCCCGCTCCCATCGAGTTTCCAACCGGTTATTCCCGAGTGACTATTGCAGCCGACAGACGACCGCGTCGGCGACGCAGATCACGCTGGTCGAGTTGTTCGAACCGTCGGCAGCGCTCTCCTCGGCTCCCAGGTCAGCGTCGTCGCCGGTGATCTCTACAGCGACGTCGTGCCCGGTAAGCAGATCCGTCGTGTCGACCGGTTCCGAGAGTTCGACGGTCGCTTCGCCGCCGCCGAAGTTCAACACGACCGCGAGTCGCTCGTCGGCGGACTCGCGAACGTACGCCGTGACCGCGCCCGCGCCGGCGACACCGGCCGCTCCGTCATCTTCTCCGCCGACGATCCCGAGACCGCCTCCGCTCCCCGTTCCTGTCCTGCCGGACTCGCCCCGAACCTCGTAGTGGAGTCGGATGACGTCGCCGTCGCGCAGCGCGTCGTGCTCGCGTCGGGCGGCGGCGAGTCGGCGGTGGTAGTCGGTGAGTTCGGTGTCGCCGTCGTGCCACGACATTTCGCCGCGGTAGTCGGTCATGCCGCGCTCCTGTCCGTAGTACAGCATCGGCGCACCCGGCAGCGTGAACGTCGCCGCCGCCGCCGCCCGCAGCGCCTCGGGTCCGCACTCCGCTCGGTAGCGGTCCTCGTCGTGGTTCTCGACGTACCGCATCTGGACGGCCGCGCGGGGGAACCCCTGTACTGCGGAGGCGTCGACGGCGTCGAGGACGGCGTCGGCATCAGCGTCGCCCGAGCCGACGCGGCGGAGCGCGTCGTACAGCGTCGTGTCGTAGTGCATGTGGAACTCGGCCTCGTGCATGAACGGGTCCCGCGGGATCGTCTCGTCGAGCAGGAGGAACTCTGGGTCCGAGCGGCGGAGCCGCTCAGCCGCCTCCTTCCAGAAGCCGTGGGGAACGCCCCACGCCACGTCACACCGGAAGCCGTCGACAACGCCGGCCCACTCGTCGATCACCGAGAGCATCCACGCGCGGACGGTCGGCGAGTCGTAGTTCACGTCGGGGATCCGCACCCAGTTGAAGCGGAACGACGGCGTCCCCTCGCCGGCCCACTCCACGTCGGAGGGGTTCTCCTCGGGCGGCCGACGGGGGTACTGCTCTGCGAACGCGTCGACGCCCGCCGAGTGCTGCTGGAACGCCGGGTGGTCCCGCGAGGTGTGGTTGATCACCAGATCGAAGACGACCCGGATACCGTGGTCGTGGCACGTCTCGACGAGCGACTCGAACTCCTCGCGCGTGCCGAGGTCGTCCGCGGTCCTGGTGAAGTCAGTGATGTGGTAGCCGTGGGTCGTCGGACTCTGGAGGACGGGGGTGAGCCACAGCACATCGACGTGCAACGAGTCGATATACGGGACCCGCCGCTCGATCTCTCGGAACGTCGTCCGCGGCGTTTCCCCCGCGAACGACCTGACGAACACCTCGTAGATCGTCGGTGACTCCGCCCACGCCGGCGGGTCATTCGGTCGCGTCGCGACCGGAGCGTCCTCGGTATCGTCGACTCCGTCCCTGATATCGCCGGCGTCGTCATCGCCGGCACCCGACAGTTCCACTGTGTCCATCACGCCGTAGCGGTCGGCGACGGGAACCGCGTGGACACGCGCGACACCGTCGTCAGGTAGCGCCGTTCGCTCGACTCTGAGCGTTTCGCCGTCGATCGCGACCGCCTCGTGGTCGACGCTGAGACCGTCGCGACCGTCGAACAGCCACTCGACGCTTGGTTGTGCGCCTGCAGGCGTGGTTTCAGGATCGGGACCCGCCGGCGCCGCCTCTGCGTCCACGGACACGACGACCTCGTCGCCGTCGACGGTCGCATCGAGGTGGAGGCGAGGGCGACCCGGGCCCGAAACCCTCAGCTCCCCCATCGTTCCCTCGCCGAGTTGGTCGTCGAGCGCGAACGAATAGATGTGTTCACCGGGCGGAAGACGCACGTCCAACGCCAGGAAGTCGCCGTCGTCGTACGGCCGAACCTCGGCGACGCTCCAGTCGTTGAACGGCCCCGCGACGGAGACCCGGTCGGGCGTCACCCGCGCAGTCGGCGCGTCGAAGTCCGCCTTCGCGACGCGCAGGGTCACATCCTCGCGCTCGTCCGGGTACGCGCGAACCGTCTGCTCGTGGACGCTGTCGGGGGCGGTCATCTCGATCTGATAGGTACCTGGTACATCTGGCGCGAACTGGACGACAGCGGTGTCGGCGCCCGCATCGCGCCCGGGGACATCACCGTGTTCCAGAGACGCCTCGCTGTCGGCCGGCGCGTCGACGATCGACCACGAGAACAGGCCGTGGCCGTCGCGCTCGGTCGCCGCGCCGTCTGGACCCACGTCGACGAGGTCGTCGAGGTTTCGGGGCGCGAGTTCGATCGACTCGCCGACGCTGGTCGTGCGCGGTGGACCCGGGTGATGCGTCGGATCAGCGGGATCCCCCATCGGACGAGTACCGTCGTGAGAATCGGCGTCCGCGGATTCGGTCATGGGCGAGTTCGATTCCGCCCGGTTCTTGAGCGTTCCGGATCTGTGAACGAATGAAATACGATTACAACAAGAATTATGTCTCGGGCCCCTTCCGATCGAAACATGCGACTTCGTGACGCACTCGATGACCACAAGCGGAACCGAGATCACCCGACTCGGTTCCCCGGCGAGCGGCGCACCACCGCCGGCCTGTTCTGTGGGGCCGGCGGACGCTTGCTTCACGTCGCGCCCGACGGCACGCTGCGTGACTTCGGCTATCCTCTCTCCGGACGCTCCGGTCTGGCAGACTCCAGCTTCGCGGTCCGTCTGGACGATCCTCCGTCCGATCTGGACTGGGAGGCCGACGCGGTCCGCCAGTCCGACGACGGCGGTGCGGTGATCGATCTCGGCGCCGGGGACCAGTCGTACCACGATCCGACTTCGCTCGTCGAAACCGTCCACGAGACGCCTATCGGTCGCTTCCGCCGCCTCGACGCCGTAGTCGAGACTGGCGCCGGCGAGGCACACGTGACGCGCGTCGCGTTCGACGACGCCGACGGCCCGCTCGACGCCGACGCGTCGCTGCTCGTCGGGTCCACGTTCGCGCCCGAGGGACGCGACGCGCGGGTCGGGCAGCTCCGCCACGAACGCGCGATAGAGGTGTTCCACGACCGCGAGCGCGACTTCCTCGCTGGCGCCGGCGGCCTCGACGTGATCGGCGGCGGTCTTCCCGCCGGTCCCGACGCCGTGCTCGCTGCCGAGCCCCACGAACGGGACGCCGACGCGCTCGGCGATCGACGCGAGGAGGACCATCTCGGCGGACACGTCGTCGCCTCAGTCGGGTTCGCGAACGGCGCCGCAGCGGTCGCGACGTTGCTCACCGACCGTGAGGAGACCGAGCGCGAAACAGCGCTCGACGCCCTCGACGACCTCTTAGCGGAGGCGGACAGCGCGGCCGCGGTGACCGAGCTCGCCGCCGACAGCGAGGCCGACGTGTCGCTCCCGCCCGAGACCCCGCGGTCGGAGGCCGCCGTCGACGACCTCCGGGTGCTCTCACTGCTGTCGGCGCCCACCGGGATGCGGATCGCCGGACCGGACTTCGACCCCCACTACGTCCACTCCGGCGGCTACGGGTACACCTGGTTCCGCGACGACGCGGAAATTTCCGGATTCCTGCTGGCTGCCGACGCGACGTTCGACCTTGGGCTCGACGAGTGGCACCGTCGGAGCGCGCGCGCCTATCTCGACACCCAACTCCCGGACGGCACCTGGCCCCACCGG
Organism: Halobaculum halobium; assembly: GCF_030127145.1. Lineage (NCBI taxonomy): Archaea > Methanobacteriati > Methanobacteriota > Halobacteria > Halobacteriales > Haloferacaceae > Halobaculum > Halobaculum halobium. The sequence continues at coordinate 168,605 of NZ_CP126159.1, read as the reverse complement.
GTGTGGCCCCGGAACGGAGCGCTCGCACCGGGGTGGGCCAACGCCCGCATTGAGGCGCTCGACGACGTGGAGTACCAGGCCGATCAGACGGCGAGCGTCGTCGCGTTCCTCGCCCGACTGCTCGCCAGACTGCCCGCGGGCGACCCCCTCGCGGACGATGTCGCCGCAGCGGTGGACGACGGCCTCGACGGGATGGTCGCGTCGCTGGCCGAGGACGGCCGCCCGGTCGCGTGTCAGAACGCCTGGGAGGACGCCAGCGGGCGGTTCGCCCACACGGCTGCACGCTTCCTCGACGCCTTCTCGGCGGTCGCTGCGCTGGGACCGGACCGGTTCGATCGGGCGGTTGAGGCGACCGACCGCGCCGCGCTGTTGTTCGACGCGCTCGACGACCTGTGGGTGCCCGATCGCGGCGTGTTTGCGGTGCGCGAACGCGCCGACGGGAGCCTCGATGACCGGCTCGACTCGGCGACGTTCGCGCTCGCCGACGCCCACCGCGCGTACGCCGCGATCGGGGAGATCGACGAGGTCCGTCGCGACCGCCTCGTCTCGCACTTGACCGCCACCCTCGACGGGCTGTACCACGACCCCGACGAGAGCGATGTCGCCGGACTGGTCCGCTACGAGGGGGACGGCTGGCGCCAGCGCGGCCAAGGCCACGAAAAGATCTGGACCGTCTCGACAGCGTGGGGAGCCAACGCGGCCGGTGAACTCGCCTCGCTGCTGTCGGCTGAAGACGACGCCCGGAGCGAACAGTTCGACCGTCGCGCGCGCGAGTTACTCGACGTCCTATCGCCCGACGGCCCGCTCTCGATTGCCGGCGGCTTCCTCCCCGAGCAGTTCTTCGACGACGGGTCCCCCGACAGCGCGACGCCGCTCGGGTGGCCCCACGCGATCCGGTTGGCGACGACGGCGTTGCTGGACGATCGGGGCGCGCTTGGCGACTCCGACGAGGACCCCGTCCCCGCCGACGACTGAGCCGATCCTGACACTATCGCTCGATCACGTAATATCCACACCCCAAAAATAGTCGTCTCGTCGCCTTCCTGGCAGGCCGGCTCTCAGTACCCCAGCGCCTCACGGACGAGGACCACCGTCGTGCGGTCCTCCTCGAGTTCCTGTCGGAAGATGAGTTGCTTGGCGATCGCGGATTCGACGCCGTACGCCTCCTTGGCGCGTTCGTTCTCCAGCGGATACGCCACGGACTCGAGCCGGTCGAGTGCGTCGTCGAGGCTCGGTACGATCTTGTTGGTGCCGCTGACGATGATGACGTTCCCCGCGGCGAACGGGTACGCGCCGATCCGGCTGCCAGACCGGTCGGCGGCAACGAGCGCGCCGCTTTCTGCGATCGCGTTGATCCCACCGAGGAAGTACTCAGCCGTCTGCGACTCGCGGCGGGCCGCCTGCCGCTTCGCGTCGTCGTCGATGCCCCAGATCTCGTCCGGGAGGCTCTCCCACTCGTGGTCCCCGTCCGAGAGGTACTCGGTGAACCCGATCTCCTCCAGCGTCGTCGAGTGGCCGTTCATCACCGAGGCACCGGCGGGAATCTGCGACTGAATGGCGTCCACGGCCTGGTCGCCGGTGTCGACGACGATCACGTTGAAGCCGTTATCTCGGAGTCGCTCGGCGGTCGCCTGGACTGTCTCCTCGTCGGGCAGGTCATCGAGTGTCGTGTCGATATCGGCGTCAGATTCGTAGTCGGATTTCTGTTGAGACATGATTGGGTCCTGTGCATCCGACTAGCGGCGAGACAGGCATAAGCGCTCGCGGACACCGATGTTAGGAGGTTACACGACCGTTACTCCCTGTGGCGATCCGAGGACAGGACCGGAAATCAGATCAGCAGTCCTCGGCACAATCGAAGATATCGAGAGAGACAGGAAGGTCCGATATCGAAACCCGTGCGGGTTCGAAACGACGAGTGCCGTCAGTCTGCTGTCGGCTCAGGCGTCTCTCGCACGTCCGGTCCTGAAACGGCCGAACCGTGGGTGAGCGATTCGCCCGTTCGCGTATCGAAGACGTGCACGTCAGATTCGTCGAAGGTGATATCGATGGTCCCGCCCACGCTCGGCGTAATCCCGCTGTCGACTCGAGCGATGAACTCGGGTCCGATGTCGAGATACAGGTAGTTGTCCGATCCGATCGGTTCCATCACGTCGACGGTCGTGGTGATCCCCCGGCCGTCGTCGGCGACCCGAATGTCTTCGGGGCGGACGCCCATTCGAACCTCCTCGACGCCTTCGAGCGCGTCGGACGCCCGCGTCCCGAGGTCGTACGTGAAGTCGGCGTTCGTCCCACGGAGGACCGCACCCGTCTCGGTGGTGTCGACGACGGCGTCGAGCACGTTCATCGACGGCGAGCCGACGAACCCGCCGACGAACTCGTTGGCCGGGTCGTTGTATACCTCGGTCGGCCGGCCGGTCTGCTGGAGTTCGCCGTCGTCGAGGATCGCGATCTTGTCACCCATCGTCATCGCCTCCTCCTGGTCGTGAGTGACGTAGATCGCAGTGATGTCCAGTTCGTCTTGGAGGCGCTGGATCTCGGTACGCATGGTGGTGCGCAGCTTCGCGTCGAGGTTCGACAGCGGTTCGTCGAACAGGAAGACGTCCGGCTCACGGACGATCGCGCGCCCGAGCGCGACGCGCTGTTTCTGTCCGCCGGAGAGTTCGCTCGGCTTGTCTTCGAGTAGCCCCTCGATGTCCATCATCTCGGCCGTCTCTCGCACGCGCTCGCGACGCTCTTCTTTCGAGAGGTCGGTGCTCATCCGAAGGCCGAATTCCATGTTCCCCATGACGGTTTTGTGCGGGTAGAGCGCGTAATTCTGGAACACCATCGCGACGTCGCGCTTGCGAGCGTGCTGGTCGGTTACGTCTTTGTCCCCGATGATGACGCTCCCACTCGTCGGGCGCTCCAGTCCCGCGATCATCCGCAGCGTGGTCGACTTCCCGCAGCCTGACGGTCCGACGACGGTGAGGAACTCGCCGTCGTCGACCGACAGCGTGAGATCGTCGACCGCGACGAGCCGACCGCTGTCGAACGTCTTCCGCAGGTTCTCCATTCGGACGGTAGCCATGGTCCGATGTGATCGGGTACCACGGTTTAGCTCTTTCCCTCGAACGGCGATTTGTGAAGTGGTATTTCGTCGTTCTTTTATCTGATGCGTCAGTCCGGCACGGCATGCCGACACGTGACACGGGAGACGACCGGTCAGGAACCGACGAGCGCGAGCACAGATCTACCGGCGGATCGACGAGAAGGCGCGTTCTCACGGGGGCTGCCGCCGGTGGCCTGGCGGCGGTAGCGGGCTGCGGTGGGTCCGGAGGCGACAGCGCTCCCGACGGGGAAGCCACGGAGTCCACGACGGGCGCGACCGACACGGAGCCGGCCGCGACCCCGCGAGCCGATCCGGAGCCCGTCGAGCTCGCGCCGTTCTGGACGACCGGGGAGAAGGTCGGCGTCGGAACGGCAGTCGGCGACGGGACCGGGAGCGGGCGCGCGGGCGAGGCGAGAGACGGCCGAGTGTGGTACACGCTGACTCGCGGCGCACTCACCGGGGTCCGCTTTCCGCGCGCCGACCTATTGAACGCGCGACGAATGGATTTCCTCATCGCCGACGGCCAAGGGTACGCTGTCCGGACGGCCGAGCTTGATCGACGGGCCGAGGACGACGTGGAGCGGACAACCGTTCCCAGTGCCGACGACGCGCTCTGCTACCGCCACGAATTCGCGTCCACCTCACGGGACTGGACGTTGAGCGTGGAGTACGTCGCAGATCCCGACCGCGACGCCGTCGTGGCCGACCTGACGTTCGACGACGGTGGGGAAGGCCTCTCGCTGTACGCCGTCTGCCGACCGGCCGTGACCACCGGGACGGCGGGAGACCGTCACGCCCGACCGACCGCCGACGGCGACGCCGTCCTTTCTGCGATTGACACGAGTGACGGCGGGGTTGTTCGCGACGCCGATGGCGACGACTACGACGTGTCGATGGCACTCGCGTCGACCCCCGGGTTCGAGTGGGCGACCGCGTCGCCGGTCGGTGAGCCGGCGACCGCGAGACTGTTGCGCCGGGGTATCGAAGGGGAACGCTCCCGAACGGCGACGGGGAACGCCGCGCTGATCGGTCGAGTCGGGACCGGGTCGACCGACGCGACGATCGCGCTCGGGTTCGCTGAGGGAGCCGATCCAACCGCTGCCGTGACTGTCGCGCGCGAGAGTGCCGATGCGCCGTTCGACGAGGTCCGGGAGACGTACCGCGCCGGATGGCGATCGTGGCTCGACGGCGTCGACGTACCCGAGACCGTCGCCGGCGACGGGACGCTCGAACCGTTGTACGTGACGAGCGCGATGACGCTTCGTGCAGCTGAGGACGCGACGTTTCCCGGCGCCGGCGTCGCGAGTCCGTGTGTCCCGTGGGGCGAGGTTATTCCCGCGAGCGAGCCCTCCGACGTGGGCTATCAGTACGTGTGGGCGCGCGATCTCTACCAGTCGTTCACCGCGTTGGAAGCGATGGGAAAATCGGAGGCCGCAGTCGCGGCCGTCGAGTACCTGTTCGGCGTCCAACAGCGCGACGGCGGTTTCTTGCCGCAGAATACCTATCTCGATGGTCGAACGCGATGGGGCGGCGAACAGCTGGACGAGATCGCGTTCCCACTCGTGCTGGCGCGTCGAGTCACCGGCGAACTGGATCGCGCGCTCGACGATCTCGGGTTCGCGTACTCGGACATCGCGGCCTCCGCGGACTACGTGCTCAGAAACGGCCCGGGAACTGGGCAGGAACGGTGGGAAGAGGAAGGAGGCCTTTCGCCGTCAACGATCGCCGCGGAGATCGCCGGGCTCGTTTCCGCAGCGGATATTGCGGCGGAAACGGGGAGCGCAGCCGACGCACTGGTCTGGCTCGCGACTGCGGACCGCTTCCGGGAGGGAGTCCAGAAGTGGTGTGTGACGCAGGACGGGACTGACCGCCACGAACCGCCGTACTACTTCAGGGTCAACGGCAACCGGAATCCGGATGATGGCACCGAGCGATCGCTGGCGAACGGCGGCCGGACGTTCGACGAGCGGAACGTGATCGACGCCGGCTTCCTGGAACTCGTCAGACTGGGCGTACTACCCGCCGACGATGCGATCGTCGAGCACTCGGTTGCCGTCGTCGACGACGCTATCCGCATCGAGACGCCGCACGGTCCCGGATTCTATCGATACACTGGCGACGGCTACGGCGAAGGGGACAACGGCGCGCCGTTCCCCGTGGGGACGGACACCACCGGTCGGTTGTGGCCCCTGCTCACCGGGGAACGCGCCGAGTACGAACTCGCAGCCGGTACCGACTCCGGACCGGACCGGCCCGCGACCCTCCTCTCGACGCTCGCCGGGTTCGCCAACGAGGGGCGCATGCTTCCCGAACAGGTGTGGGACCGAAACGAACCGACCGACTACGGGTGGTCGTTCGGCGCCGGAACCGGGAGTGCGACGCCCCTGTCGTGGAGTCACGCCGCCTTCGTCCGGGTCGCGAACGGTATCGACGCCGGTGAACCGATCGGAACGCCGTCAGTGGTGCGCGATCGCTACGGCGGCGGGTTGCCGCCCCGGCCGACGCTCGACGTGTCCTTGCCCGATGACACCGTCGACTCCGGCGACGTGACTATTGCTGGCGAGACCGACGCGCAGGCCGTCGCGGTCGCCGTGGACGGCGACGCGAGACTTGTTTCCGTCGACGACGGTCGGTTCACGGCGGATGTTTCGCTTTCTTCGGGACGAAACACGCTTGTCGTCGCAGCCGGCGATCCCGACCGATCCGCAGATCGCGCCGGTGTCGCCGGTGCTCGCGTCGACGTTTCTGTCGTCGAGTGAGGTGGCACCGAGCGGTTCTGAAGAACCCGAAAGAGGTCCGTCGGACCCGATCCTGCACGGTCGTACCCGAAGGTTTAAGGTATGAACTACTTATTCATCCAGTGTTCACACCATGGCAACTGATCGCAGGAAGCTGCTGAAGATGGGCGGCATGGCGGCCGCGGCAGCGCTGGCGGGCTGCGTCGGCGTCGAAGAGCAAGGAACTCCGACGTCGGGCGGGTCAGGCGGGTCCGACAGTGAAAACAGCGGTGGCGGATCGACGGCGACACAGACCACCGAGCCCGCGGTCGATCCCGGCACCGCGACGACGTGGTATGCGCGCTCGTCCGCCGAGGGCGAGACCCTGAAGACCGTGATCGAGCAGTTCAACAACCAGTCTCGACACACCGTCGACGGGTCGGACCTCTCGGACCTCGAGAAGAAGACGCAGTCGGCGATCCCCGCGAACCAGGGGCCACAGATCTTCGAGTGGGCCCACGACTGGGTCGGCGATTACTACCAACGCGACTTCCTTTCGGACCAGAGCGGTCAGCTCTCGGTGAGCATGGACACGTTCACCGACGCGGCCGCGGAGGCGGCCCAGTTCGACGGCGCTGTCGTCGGCCTCCCGTTCGCCGCTGAGACGGTGAGCCTCCTGTACAACAAGGAGCTGGTCGACACGCCGCCGGAGTCGGTGAGCGAGATGGTCGACGTGATGGAGGAGCACCACGACCCGTCGAACGGTATGTACGGGCTTGGCTACCCGCTTAACGCCTACTTCATGAGCGGCTTCGCGCAGGCGTACGGCGGGTATTATTTCGATCCCGACGCCGACGAGATGCTCGGCCTCTCGAACGACGAAACGATCGACGGCTTCGAGTTCATTCTCGACACGCTCGTCCCGTACATGCCGAACGACACGCAGTACGGCCCGCAGGCGGCTGCCTTCTCCGAGGGGAACGCACCGTTTGCGATCAACGGCCCGTGGTTCCTCGGCACCGCCCGAGAGAAGGGAGTCGACGTTGGCGTCACGAAGCTTCCGTCGCTCGAAGGGAGCTCCCCGAGCCCGTACACCGGCATCCAGCTGTGGTACTTCGCAAAGGGGATGGAGGAGTCCGAATCCGACGCCGCCGCCGCGCGCGAATTCGTGGAGTGGTACGTCACCAACGAGGAGCAGTTGATGGCCAACGCCGAGAGCCACGGATTCATCCCGGTGTTGGACAGCCTGGCCGGGGACGACAACCTCCCGTCCGCCGTCCAGGGGTTCTCGCAGGCGGTCCAGCAGGGTGTCCCGATGCCGACGCACCCGAAGATGGGAAGCGTGTGGGGCCCGCTCGAGACCGGGTTCGGCAAAGCGCTCGACGGCAACATGTCCGTGAACGACGCGATGGTCGAGGCCGAGGAGACGATCCGGAGCAACTGGGACTAGGTCATGAGCGCCACCAGCAGAATCGCCGACCGGGTCGCCGAGGTCCCGGCCATCGAACGGGAGGACGTCTCCCTGCTGCTCGTCCTTCCGGGGCTGTTCCTGTTCGCCGCGTTCATGTTTTTCCCGATGCTGTACCTGCTCGGGATCTCGTTCACGAACGCCCGGCCGTCGAACCTCTTCGCCGGCGGCGGTTTTCTCACCTTCGGCGAGGCGACGTTCGTCGGTCTGGAGAACTACGTTGCCGTCCTCACCGACGGGACGTTCTGGAACTCCCTGGGAACGACGTGGCTGTTCGTCGCCACGAGTCTCGTGTTGAAGATCGGGCTCGGTCTCGGCGTCGCACTCGTCGTGACGAACGAGCGTGTGCGGGGCGCGCGATTCATGCGCTCGTTGCTCATCGTCCCGATGGGGCTGCCCGCCATCTTCACGATCACCATCTGGCGGGGGATCTTCACGTCCGCCCAGTTCGGTCTGGCGAACCAACTCCTCTCGTGGCTCGGCGCCGGCACCGTCGCCTGGCTCAACGAGCGCTGGCCCGCGTTCATCGCGTACAACATCACCGAGATGTGGCTGGCGTATCCGTTTATGGTGATCATCACCGTGAGCGCGCTTCAGGACGTGCCGAAGGAACTTCACGAGGCGGCGATGGTCGACGGCGCGGGCTACTTTTCGCGCTTCTTCCACGTGACGTTGCCGAGCGTCAAGCGCCCAGTGCTGTTCGCGTCTATCCTGACGGCGGCCGCTTCGTTCCAGCAGTTCCTCATCCCGTACGCGTTCAACAGGGGCGGTCCCGCACGCCTCAACGAGCTCGTGATCGTCTACGGCTACCGTGAGGCGTTCCAGTTCTCCGAGTACGGGCAGGGCGCCGCCATCATGCTCGTCGCGGTCGTGTTCATCGGGGCGTTCATGTGGTTGAACGTGAAGAAAGGCCGTCTCGCAGACGGGGTGGACGAAGCGTGAGCTTACTCTCGCGTGTCGCCAGTAAGATCGCCGACGACGCCCGGAACGTGCTGAACACTCCCCGAGAGCTCGCGTTGGAGGCGCGGTACACCGTTCAAGCGTACCGACGCGGCGACGTGTCGGCCACGCAGCTCGGTCGGACCGCCGCCGTGACCGGGTTCGCGATCCTGGTCGTCGCGGTGCTCCTGTTCCCGATCTACTGGATCGCGATGTCCGCGATCTCCGGATCGGGCGGCACGGTGTACGCCGCCGGCGGGTTCAGCTTCTTCCCGGACAACCCCTCGATTCAGCCGTTCGTGTGGGTGCTCGGGGACCTGATCGTCCCGGCGCTCGCGGTTACGGTGAACGTTCCGTTCACCGACCTCGCGCTGGTGTTCAATACGCCCGAGATCGCGTTCCTCGACGCCAGCGACCACGGGGTCGACAACCCTTCGAACTTCAAGCAGTACTTCGTCAACAGCGTCATCGTGTCGGTGCCGACGCTCATCCTCGCGATGTGCGTCATCGTCCCGGCTGCGTACGCGCTCTCGCGCCGAGAGTTCATCATGCGCCGGAAGGTGCTGTTCGGCTACGTGCTGTTCACGCAGGTCGGTGGCGGCCTCGGGATCGCCGCGCTCATCGCGCTGTACGCCATGTTCGTGCAGGTCGGACTCAACAACAACCGACTGGCACTGGCGGCGTACTACGCGGCGACCGCGGTGCCGTTCAACACGTGGCTGTTGAAGACGTACATGGACGGAATTCCCGTCAGCTACGAGGAGGCGGCCCTCGTCGATGGCGCACCGCCGTGGCGCGTCGTGGTCGAAGTCATCCTCCCGCTGTCGGCGGCGGGCCTGGCGACGGTCACCATCTTCACGTTCCTTACAGGGTGGATGGAGTTCGTCGTCGCCCAGACGATGCTGTCGGCCGACAAGTTCACGCTCCCTGTCGGGCTCTTCGCACTGGTCGACGAGTACTCGATCCCGTGGGCGCGCTTCTCTGCGTTCGCGCTCACGTTCGCTTCGCCCGTCATGCTCGTGTACCTATTCGCACAGCGGTATATCGAGGGCGGGCTCTCTTTCTCCGGAATGGAGGGGTGACCCTCCGGTCGGCTCTCGGCGGGCGCTCGTGCGTCGATCAGCCGTCGACGGGCTGTTGCATGCCGAGCCAGTTGACGACGGTCCCTGCAGAGTCAGTGACGGGCGCGAGCGTGACACGGTTCCGAAACCGTGACCCGTCCGCCCGGTAGTTGGTCAGCGTGACCGTCGTCGCTCTCCAGGTCGACAGCGCCTCCCGGAGGTCCGCGACCGCCTCCGATTCGGTCTCGGGACCCTGAAGCAGCCGGAGGTTCTCGCCGCGGAGTTCCTCCAACTCGTACCCGGTGATGTCCCTGAGCGTCGCGTTCGCGTACACAACAGGGTTGTCGGCGTAGGCCGGTCCGGCGAGGGTGATGCCAACGGACGCGTGGTCGAGAACCCGAATCCGGCGGACGTACGCGGCCTCGTGGTCGGCGAGCGACCCGGACTCCGGCAGGGTTTCCAGCATCGAGTCCACGGTGGCCTCGTCGGTCAGGCGAGTGAGCCGCTCGCCGTCGTACTCGCTGCTGTCGAGCACATCGGGGAGCCGGTCGGCGAAGCGGTCGTGATCCAGTTGGAGGAGGTCGGCGACGGCGTCTGGGTCGGCCATGCTGTATTCGTAAAGTGTGCGGTCTTCCGAGGACAAACCCCTGTCGTGCTCGGAGATCGAGCCGTCGGAGGTACCTCCGGCCCCATGTGGGGGCGTGAAGCGAATACTATTCGTAGTGGTGGTGTTCGATCCGATCGACGACCTCGGCAAACGCGACGTTCTGTTTCACGCTCGTTATCTGAATCCGGACCCGTTCACCTTTCTCCGTGTCGGGGACGATAATGACGTAGCCGCGGTCGACGCGGGCGATTCCGTCACCCTGATCGCCGATGCCTTCGATGTCGACCGTGACTTCGTCGCCCCGGTCGACAGGCGGTTCCGGTTCGGCCGTACTTGTGGAAGTACCGTTGGTATCGTTGGGACCATCTGTCCGGTCGGCGTGAGGCCCTCGTGGTGACCCCTCGGCGTCGGGGTCGTCCGAACCAGCAGCCGTCGCCGCTCCGTTCACTTCGTCGGCGTCGCCGTCGGTCGAAGCATCAGATTCATTCTCACTCAGAGCGCCTTCGCTTGAACCCGTGTGCCGCCCGAGAATGGCTACCCGGTAGACTTGTTCGGGCCGAAGAGCGTTTAGATCGACTTCTCGCTTCGGTACTTCGATGACGTACGATCCGTCCTGCTCTTCGACTTCGGCACTGAATACACAGCGTAGATCATCTGATATCTCCATTGAGTCTCAGTTCACACCCCAGTTATGTTAACCCTACGTGTCCCTGGGGCTGAAACTGATCGGACAGTCGACGTGAACGACAGTAATCGAATGGCTGGCGTGTATCAATTCGTGGACGACTCCACGGTGTTCCACACCACTGTGTCCGCTGTACCTGTGAATAGAACTCGCCTCGGAGTTGCAATCGCAGTAAGTTGTTGAGTATCTGCAGACCCACACCACAGTGTCCGCTGTTCATTCAGCCCGGAGCGTGTCAGTGCGTTACCCTTCGGCTCTCAAGCAATCGGACCCGCGGAGTTAGCCGGAGAACCAACCCAGAACAGCGGACGCGGTGGTGTCCGTCTCGCTCCCGGCAGCAGCTAATGAGCGGCTGTTCACGAGGACAACCTATCTGAAGTGGTAGTAGCGCCCGAACGTAATCGGTAGACTGGAGTGACACACCACTGTGTCCGCAGTTCGCTTTGACACGGGACGAGGAGAACAGCGGACATAGTGGGGCCGGCTCAGCTGATCCTATCCGACAAATCGTTGTAATCGCCGACAGACGAGCTCACTGTGGAAGATCGGTCCGACCAACTGCGGGACGCTGTTGGTGAACACTCTCCCCCCACTATGTCCGCTGTTCGCTCGTGAGAGAACGGTACCGATAGATCTAGGCGTAATTGGCACGGACGCACGACGAAAATAAGAGTCAGCGATGGTAAGATATCAGATAACGACTAATACTGATATCTTTGTTTGCTGGTTTGCGGACTAATTAGTTCATGTATGTATAAAACCGTCGGTATATAATAACCAACATGCAGTGGGTGGGTATCGTTGTACAACAACTGCGGACAAAGTGGGGTGAGTGTGTTCCGTGCTTTATTTAAATATTATATAAGAGATCCAAGAACGGCGGAAACAGCGGACGCTCCGGACACTGCGGACACGGTGGTTTTATCATCTATCCCACGTATCCACCGATGACTACCAATGGGGATGTTCGAGCGGGACACAGACATCTACCGCGACCGTGACGCTCTCCGTGAGGATTATCAGCCGGAGCAGTTGGTTGGTCGCGACGAGGAACTCGACACCTACCGAGCCGCGCTCCAACCGGTGATCAACGGGGAGCAACCAAACAACGTCTTCCTTTACGGGAAGACGGGAGTGGGGAAGACTGCAGCGACACGATATCTCTTGGAGCACCTCCAAGAAGACGCTGCACAGTACGACGATATCGAGCTCACTGTCGTCGCGCTCAACTGCGACGGGCTCACCTCGTCGTACCAGGTCGCAACCCGGCTCGTCAACGAGTTTCGCGACGACACCGAGCAGATCTCTACCACCGGCTATCCGAGAGCAAGCGTCTACGAGATGCTTTGGGACGAACTCGACATCTGTGGCGGGACTATCCTCATCGTCCTCGACGAGGTCGACCACGTCGAAGACGACTCGATCCTCTACCAGTTACCGCGCGCTCGCGCGAACGGGAATCTTTCGACGGCCAAGGTCGGGATCGTCGGCATCTCCAACGACTTCTCTTTCCGCGACGATCTCTCCCCCAAGGTCCGATCCTCGCTGTGTGAACAGGAGATCCACTTCCCCGCATACGACGCTACGGACCTCCAGAAGATCCTCGAACAACGCGTCGAGGTCGCGTTCCACGAGGGCGTCCTCGACCCTGGTGTCATTCCACTGTGTGCCGCCTACGGCGCGAAGGACGCAGGCGACGCCCGCCAGTCGATCGACCTCCTGATGAAAGCTGGCGATCTCGCCCGCGACGACGATACCGAACGAGTCGCCGAAGCGCACGTCGAACGCGGACGGCGCGCGCTCGAACGTGGCAGGATCAAGGAGGGGATCACCGGGTTGACCCAGCACGGCCATCTTGTCCTTTACGCGCTCCTCACTCTCGACCTCGAAAACGAGGCTCCCGTGCGGTCGCGAGACGTCCGCCCGCGATACTCTCGGTTTGCCGAAATGGCCGACCGCGATCCACTCGTCCCCCGTCGCATGCGCGATCACCTCTCGGAGCTGGCGATGTTGGGTATCATCTCGGTGACCGAACGCAACGAGGGGCGCCGCGGCGGCACCTACCGAGAGTACGCGCTCGACATGGACGTCGACCTGGTTCTTGACGCGATGTCGGACACGGTACAGGACGTCGGCGTCCACCGCTCGGTAAAAGAGTTTCTCGTGGACGACCCGAGCGACGAGATGACCGACGCCCGAGTCACGGACTTCGCCTCGGGCAACTGAGACTACGGTCCATCGAAGAACTGCGGACGAAGTGGTGTCGCTCCGTTCGACCAAGTGCTGTCCGGAGATCCTACGCGGTCTCGATACAACCGCGGACATGCTGGTGTCGATTCGTCGCTCGAACTGCGGACACACCGGTGTTGTTCGGGGCCACCTTGTCTGGGAACACTACTTGTCTCGTGTGAGACCGCTGTTTCTCAGTCGGTTCCGTTGCTCTGCTGCGTAATCCACAACTGGGATACGAAACACGCCACACCACCAAGTCCGCTGTTAGCGCGATATCGAAGCCGAACAACGGACACAGTGGTGTGTCTCCGGGGCCTCGTCATTTCGACTTTGGGCGTTCCCACGGTGGGTTGTTCCGCGGACATTGTGGTGTGATCGTACGGCGGACACGGTGGTGTTCGACGGTCTCAGAATCGACTCGTATCAGTCGACCTGGGCTCTGGGTTGGATAGGCTCCGAGGAGGAAAATTCGCGCCGACTGCTCCGGGTCCACGGAAACCAACAGGTAGCAGGAGCACGAAGGGGGTGATATGGGAGACGACACGATCGGATCTCGGCGGGTACCAGAGCAGTGGCTGAGGCTACTTGAACTGGTTATCGATGAGGGGATTGAACGCCAAGGGGGAGTCGAACTCTCAGCCGAGGACCTCCGAATCGACGTTCCGCTGGCGTTCGGTGAAGACGCCGACCGAGCGGAATGGGGGTTCGACGGGTCGGTCACAGTCGAGACCAAAGGAACACGCGGCACGCTCGCAGAGTGGTATCACCTCCATCGCGAGTCACTTCCAGCCCCTAAGGAAGATGGGTCAAGTCGGTCCACGACAGCCAAGGACAATTCTGAGTGATAGACTCACCATCCTCCGATTAGATTACTGTTATGACTGTGGGCACCGACGTTCACGATGTGAATGACGTTGTAATCGTCGGCGGCGGTCCCGCCGGCTTGACTGCGGCACTGTTCGCCGAAAAGAACGGTCTCGGTACGACGCTTCTCGACACCGACGGAACGTGGATGCACAAGGCGCACCTATTCAACTACCCTGGAATCGGTTCCATCGACGGTTCCGCGTACATGGAGACGCTCCGACAGCAGGTCGACTCCTTCGGGGTTGAGCGGCTTCAAGGCACAGAAGCGGTCGACGTCGAACAGACCGACGATGGATTCCGAGTCGTCACTGACGCCGACGCTGTTGAGGGACGGTACCTGGTGCTCGCGACGGGAGCGAACCGCGACCTCGCGGAGTCGCTCGGTTGCGCGTTCGACGGCGATGTCGTCGACGCTGACGTGACGATGGAGACGAGTGTCGACGGAGCGTACGCGACGGGTGCAATGGTCCGAGCAGAAGAGTGGCAAGCCGTTATCTCCGCCGGTGACGGCGCTGCCGCTGCACTGAACATCCTCTCTGCAGAGAAAGGTGAGCACTACCATGACTTCGACGTGCCAAACGATGCCGAGGCCGTCTTCGGCGGCATGGCTGCTGAGGAGTAGACGGAGGCGTTCCACATCGGGAGGTACGTACTTCGTTCTTTTTCGGCCCGACCCCCGTAACGCTCTGCCGGAGGTACGGTCCCGTGGCCGAACTGTGGCTACGCGTTCGCTTCGACTTCTGTGGCGTCGCCGGCGGACGCTCCATCGTCAGTCAGCGAGTACACGCGCTTGCGGGCGTCGCGCAGACAGATCGACTCATTCACGAGTCCAGCCTCTTCAAGCCGACCCAGCGCAGTTCGGACGGTCCGTGCCGACAGTGCGGTCTCTTCGACGAGTTGCGTCTGGGTCCGTTCATCGTCGCGGTCGAGTACAAAATGTACGAGTTTCGCACTGGGTGGGAGTTCCGCGAACAATTCGGACTCCGGAGTAGATCCGTCATCGGTCGCTCCCGCCGGAGTCGCGTCGTTCTCGGTCGATTCGGTTGTCGATTGGGTCTGATGGGCGCTTGTCATGTCAACGAGAACTATAATTTGGGTTCCGACAGCGGTCGGATTTGATGCTCTCGGACAATTGTACGGCTTGTAGTGACTTACCCGTTTCCGGGCGTCAACGTCACCCAGTTACGTTCGTGTAACCACCTACTTCGAGACAATCAGCTCCAGAGCATCATCTCAGAGGATGTTGTTATTTTATATTCACTACAGTTGAGCCAAAATGGATCAACGACAGGGAGTCTCGCTAGAGCAAATACGTTGAAATACCCAATCCGGCTCCTGCAAATGAGACGTACCCTTGTGTGTCACAACAAGCGGCGCACGTGTTCGGTTCTGGAAGAGATATTCGCCACGCGAGAACAACTGATGGCCTAGACCCACAGTATGTAAACTAATCTATGGGATATCGCGCAACTTACAATAGAACGCCTGAAATCGGATCTAGCCGCCATTTTTGTATAAACTATGCATAGTGAAATCGATGAAAGACAGTGTGACTCCCGAAGAGCATGAAAATGACGTGGCTGGCTGGTATCGGACGCTCGTCGAGGAAGTAAACGACCTTGCAACAGTCGTCGATACCGACGGGACGATTACCTATGTTAGCCCAGCAGTCACACGTATTCTTGGCTACGAACCTACTGAGTTGATTGGCCACGAGGGCTACGAATTTGTCCATCCCGACGATCGGGAGCGAAACGCCGCGGCGGTTGAGGCTGTCTTATCGAACCCTTCAGAATCCGCGACCGTCGAAGTCCGCTTCCGGCATGCAGACGGTTCGTGGTGCTGGATTGAGGCCACAATGAGAAACCGGCTTGACGACGACGTCATCGATGGGATTCTCCTCAGTAGTCGAGATATCACCGAGCGAAAAGAGTACGAGGTCGAAGCTCGGGAACTCGCCGAAGAGTATGAGGCTCTTCTGAATAACGTAGCGGACGCTATCTTTCTTGTTGATGTCGAGGATGTGGATGGTGACGTTAGATTTGAATTTGAACGACTCAGTCCCTCCTATGAGCGTCAGACTGGCATTACGACCGAAGAAGTGCAAGGACGGACACCGCGAGACGTATTTGGCGATGAACAAGGATCAAGTCTTGAGACAAACTACCACCGTTGTGTCAATGCCGGTACGCCAATCTCGTATCAAGAAGAACTACGGGTCGATGAGGGGGCACGCTTCTGGCAAACGAAACTTGCGCCAGTAGTCACCGATGATGAGATAACTCGCCTCGTTGGGATCACACGAAACGTGACTGAACGCGTCGAACGGGAGCGACAGCTGCGTCGGCAAAACGAGCGCCTCGACGAGTTTGCAAGTGTCATTTCGCACGATTTGCGCAGCCCGCTCAACGTCGCACAGGGGCGTGCGACGCTCCTCGCCGAGCAAGCGGAAAGCGAGCATCTTGATCCACTCCTCCGAGCGCTCAACCGGATGGAAGCAATCGTTGAGGACACGTTGACGCTTGCTCGCCAGGGTGACACATTAGGCGATACAGAGTCGATCAGTTTGACTGACCTCGTCGGGAAGTGCTGGGCGACAGTAGACACGGACGACGCAACCATCGAGATCATCGACGAGGTGACCTTCACTGGCGACCTCGACCGGTTACAGCATGTATTCGAGAACCTGTTCCGGAACGCCGTTGAACACGGTGGCTCTGACGTGACCGTCCGTGTCGGATGTCACGGCGACCACGTGATATACGTCGAAGACGATGGGCCGGGGATTCCAGCGGACAGGCGTGAAGACGTATTCGAACCCGGCCATTCGTCAGCCCGTGGTGGAACGGGGTTTGGGTTGACTATTATAAAACGGATCGTGGAAGCCCACGGCTGGGACTTGTCTGTGACCGATTCAACCGATGGTGGAGCACGGTTTGAGTTCGAAATGTCGAGCTCAATAAATTAGTTCACCTGTCTCTTGAGCTGTATCCGTGGCTGCCCGGGCGTCTTACTATTGACCGGTGACGTTGTTAATTGTCAGAACTTCCGTTCGAGGATCTGTTTGCGGAACCGACCTCCCGGGCCGTGTTTACCCAGCCGTGATCTGGGAAGGGTGCGGGACGCACGCTGTACCTGTACTGATAGATGCGCTCGTCCGCGTCAAGCCTGATATCGAACGCGTAGACGATTCCATCCTCGACTCCGAGTCGGAGTGTGCCAGTAATAGGCGATGGGACGTGGGTGGCAGCCGGCCGTTTGTCTGAGAGGCGGTACGTGATCACAGGAACTCCATGGTGGGTCGTCGTATTGATCGCCATCCACGTGTACGCATTGAGGATGTCGGGGTGTCGACCGATGTTCGTGGGAGCAACCTGTCCGTAGTGTGGATCGTATCGGTAATACGCGTCGGTGGTGGTCTCGTAGACGAACTGTGGGTCTAATTTAAACTGATCGCGTTGGTGCTCCGGGATACTGTTTGCAGGTTGAACAAATGCGTATGTTGACCCATTGATGTATACCGTGGCATTGTGCCAGCGCTGTCCGATGATCTCTCCCGTGCTAGAATTGATATAGTAACTACCCTCTACAAGTCGCCGCTCGGGGGGGCCGGTGTAGATGATAGCGTACGAATCCCAGGATTTGCGAGGAGTGTGCGAAACGTTGTGATCGTCTGTGTCGAGCGCTGAAAAGTTGATATGATCTGGGCCTGCCCCCGCGGGATACCTCTGGTCGGAACCTAGTGGAGTTGCCTGAGGGGATGATAAAGACGTGAAAGCGACCACCCCGATGCCAATTGCTACGAGTCCGACTACGAGGACAATCAAATAGCGTCGGTCCATAGCGGAACAAAATAGCAATATGTGTAAATAAATATTCAAGACTCAAACTTGCATTTGTGTGTCAAACACCAAGGCGCGAACGCCAATAGCCGGTTCCTGGTATTCGGGGCGCGAACTCGCCAATCCACCCAATACCATAATACCCCACAGTTCAAATCGTGGGATAATCATGAATGGCGAGTCGCCACCTCCACCGCCAGAAGATGCACCCGCGTACGTCGTCGATCCACTTCAACGGCAGCCGGGGGATCGACTTCGAGAGATTGCAACGTGGGCGGCCACGCTGGCCGACTACAAAACAGCAACCGACCGCGACGCTAATCATCAAGAGGTGCTTGAGCGCCGTATCGAAGCAGCAGGCTACTCAGCCAACCCAGCAGACTACGAGGGTGTTCCTGACCGCGCGTACATCTCGATCAAAGAACCACAGGACGGGTACAAGTACGCGTACTGGCAGTGGCGCTCCAAGCCCGACGTCGACGCACCCGACATGAATCAGGCCATCGGGGCGCTCAAAGATTCATGAGTTCCGCTCGCTCACAGTCTCGAGTCCACGTCACTCTGCCCTGAAGTTTCCCTGCATTTCATCGCGACGTGCCGCGCATTCCTCGGGCTTCCTCTCGGGGTGACTGCAACGAAGTACGTCTCTTCACGCTCGCACTCGCATTCGAATATGTTGTTTCAGTGTAGGCTTCCGTTGCGCGCGCTCCAAGCGGTCACGTTCACCCGAGAAGTCGAGTGACTCCACTGCCGTGCTGTCGGTTTCGTGAACATTGTTAAAGGAGTTAACGTCGATACCGACACATCGTTTTTGGGCGACTCGGGTGGTTCAGGTGATTCTTGATCCAGTGTCCGTCGGCTGGGCGATCAGTCGTCACCGTCTGGATACTCGTGATCGAGCAGCAGTCTGAACGCGGACCGCTCTGCGACCCGGAGGTGCTTGTTGAACGTCGGCTGAGAGACGCCGATCAGGGCCGCTACCTCTTCGCCGCTGACCTCTCGTGGCCACTCGAAGTACCCTGCTGAGTACGCCGTCTCTAAGGACTCCCACTGGCGGTCGGTGAGCTCCTCTCGGAGTGCGTCCTGCAGTTTGAACAGCGACCGGATGGTCCGCTCGCGCTGCCGCTGGGCCACGAATTCGGTCTCTGGGTATTCGTTCTGAAACCCCTCAACGAGCGTCCGTACGTCACTCCCGCGAGGCGCTTCCACTACGAGCCTCCCGGTATTGCCGTCGATGGTGGCGCCTCGGACCACGGCCCCGTGCTCGGTGAATACATCCCCGAACCACGTCGGCGCTGTCACCTCGATGAGGCTATCGTCGGTACCTTCGTCGGTGTTGACAACCTGGGCGGCCTCAATTTCCGGGGCGGCGGTGGCCAGTCCGACTACCTCTTCGACCGGCGCCCCATTGATGGCGTAGAACATCGAGAACGAACCCCCGGTCCGTCGAATAGTGCGTTCAAGCCGGACCCGACAGTCCGCCATGGTTGCCGCCCGAAACATGAACAGCCCCTCGTCGGCGATCTCAAACTCTAGTTCTGTAGTTCCCTCAGACTCGAGCGCACGCTCGCGTTCAGTGACTGTGATTGCGTACCCGATCGACCGACCGAGCTCCGCAAGCACGTCCCGCGTCGCCTCGTCGAAGGCGCCAGGGTCACTGGATGCCACCGAGAGTACGCCGTGAGTCGTCGTCTCGTAGCGAACCGGCACGGCGACGACCGACTGGATGCCGTGTCTCAGCGCATGCTTGCGCCACGATCCTGCCGTTGCCTCCGTGGCGACGTTCTCGACTGTCCGTGGCTCGTTCGTCTGGGCGGCAGCGACTGCTGGGTGACCGCCGGCACCAGACGAATCAACGACGCTCGTCAACCCGGCGACGTAGCCCTCACTGCCGCCGGCACTCGTACGGGGGCGAAGCTCATTGCCCTTGATTGACTCCTCGGCGATCCATACGAGATCGAACCGATCGACATCGATGAGCCGCTCGCAGACGGCATCCTCGATGCTGGCACGTGAGGACTGCTCGACCGTCGCATGGTCGATGTCCCTGATGATGGTGTTGAGCTCCTCGAGTCGGTTGGCGCGTTCCTGTTGGCGTTGGAGCTCTGCCTCCCGCTCGTCAAGTGCACGTTTGCCGGCGACGTGGTTCAGCGCCGCCTCTAACGTCGCCACCAGGATCTGGACGAGCTCCACGTCCTCGGCGTCGAACGTTGCCGAGGGTGCCCCGACGAGCATCACGCCGTGTGGGCCGAGCGGCAGCACGAACTCCGGGTTGGGGACTTCAGGCCCGTACACGTCAGCCGGCAGCTCCGAGCTGGTGACCGCCTCTCCCTCGACGTACACCTGCCACGGTAACGACTCACCGGGGCCGAACGACGACGGCTCGACATCGAGTTCCGCGAGTCGGTCGGTCACCGCGGTCGGCTCGAGCCGGCCCGTCTCCTCCTCGTAGAGATACGTCGACACCAGCGGGAACCCCAGCACTGTTTCAGCGGCCCGCACGGCTTGTCGGCAGGCCGAAATTCGAGAGTCAGCGGCTGTGAGTTCACTAGTCGCCTCGTGGAATGTCTCGAGTGTTTGCTCACGCTGGTGGCGCTCAGTGACGTCTTTGACCACACCGACGAACTGGTCGGGCTCGTGGACCGCACCCTGGATGGGATACCCGGTCGCTTCTAGCCACCGCGTTTCTCCGTCCGGGCGTTTGATGCGGAACGCGAACTCGTAGTTGTCATCGGGGTCGCCCGCCCTGATGTCAGCGACCATCGCCTCAAGTTCGGCCGCGTAGTCGTCGCGGTCCTCGGGATGGACTGCCTCCATGAACGCCTGTGTGCCCTCGGACAGTTCCTCAACAGGTCGCCCGTAGATGTCGGCAAACGCGTCGTTGACGTACCTAACCTCGGTCAGATCCGCGTCCGCGAGATAGATGACCTCCTCGACCCGTTCGGCGATCCTCCGGAAGCGACGCTCGAGTTGGCGGTGATCGGTGATGTCCCGCTGGATCGAGACGATCCGCTCCTCACCGCCGATGACTGCCGGGCTCACCGTCGCCTCGATCAGGATCCTGTCGCCAGCTTTCGTTTCCTGAACCCACTCGACGGTCTCGGACTCTCCGGTCTCGATCACCCGGTGACACAGCTCCTGAGCCCGCTGCCGGGAGAACCCAGCATCGGCCGCGCTGAGCCCCTCTACCCCCTGTTCGCGGGCTGTCTCGATGCTCTCGTAGTCCAGCCGCTCAACGAACGTCTGGTTGGCGTCGAGTAGCTCCGCAGTCTCGGGGTCCTGGATGGCGATGGCGTCGGTGACGCCGTTGAATATCTGCTCGAACTCCCGCTCGCGACGCTTGCGTTCGGTGATGTCTCGGGCGCGCCCGACGATACGGTCGACCGAGCCCTCGTCATTCTCGACGGGAAAGCGAGCGACTCGGACCCAACGAACCTCGTCGTCGACTACGACCCGGTACTCCCCGTCGTACACGTCCCGGGTGTCCCTGGCTTCAACGTCGGCGATCAACTCGGCGACGTCGGCCTCGTAACGCTCCCGGTCGTTCGGATGCGTCGCCTCAATGATGTCCTGCGGGTTCGCTTTGAGTTCCTCGACCGGCCGACCGTAGATATCCTCGTATGCAGGGTTGATGTAGAGGATCTCCGAGAGATCTGCTGTCGACAGGTAAATCACCTCGTCGATGTGCTCGGCGATGAGCCGCAGGCGCCGCTCGCTTGCACGCAACTCGCGCTCGTGACGTTTTCGCTCGGTGATGTCCCGCACGCTCGCCAACACCCGCTCGACACCGTCCAGTTCCACGACGGCTAGATGTACCTCCACGGGGAACGTCTCGCCGCTCTCGTGCTGGTTGCGCCACTCGAACAGTTGGGGGCCCTCCTCTCGAGCCTGCTCGATCATTCCCTGGGCCGCCTCCTGGCCATACTCTTCGCTCGGGACGGTCACCATACCGATGTCTTCGCCGACGAGTTCTTTCCGTTCGTAGCCGTTTATCTCACAGTACCGCTTATTCACGTCGACTATCTCGCCGGTTTCGGGGTCGTGGATGACGACCCCGTCGGAGACGTTTTCGAACACCGCTCGGTACGCACGGTCGCCGGTCACCGGAGCCACGTCCGGTGAACCTCCGCCAGAGGGGAGGCTACTCTCTGGATCGACCCCGCGGTTGGCAATACTCGCGAGTCGATCGGCGACGAGTGCACACTGGCTTGTCGCCGCCGTCCGTGGGAACACGTCGCTGGCACCGCGCTCGACAGCTGCGGCGATGGTTCCCTCGCTATCGGCATCCGCCAGCAGAACCGCAGGGAACTCCGCCCCCACACCGAGTCGGTCCATAATCGCTGGTGCGTCTACCCCGTCGCTCACGACGAGCGCATCAGCCTCGATGTGGGCGCCCCGTTCGACGGCCCCGCCCGCTGGAGGGACCGGACTGGTGATGACTGAGGCCCCTGCAGCCTCGAGCCCATCAGCGACGGCCGAGGCGAATGACTCCTCCTTCGCCACAACCAAAACGGTGAGCGTCTCTATCCCTTCCTCTGACACATTCATCGAATTTTGGAGACAGTGTGTTGAACATTTCCCTCGAACAAGCAAACAATCCGGAGTGTGCGTTGCTCACGCGCAGATTCACTGCGAAGTCCCCGGTAAATCCTCTCACGGACGGGCGGTGTCAATAGATATAGCCCCCGATGACCGTCGTGTGAACACCTGTAGCGATCACCTTCCTGGGTGAACAGTTGGATAGAGACAGATACAGATGAGATGGTACAACCGACGGACGTCTGCGATAGCCCGTTCTAGCGGCAACCCTATCTGGCGAGCGATTGTGCTCACTCGGGCGGGGTTCGGCATCGTGATGTCCGTGTGGCTCCTTGAGGTCGAAGCGCCGACAGTAGCACTCGGCTTCACATCGGTCGTCCTCTCCTCGCAGCTCGTTCGATGCACCATTCGGATCACCCAACGCGTCGCTTCAGTGATTGACCGAGTTGGCCATCGAATCGCTCCCTACCGGCGTCACCCGCGCCTCGCTGGGGGTGAGTGAGCATGGCGTCACAACGATCTATCTTCCCGATGCGCAACCAGACTGACGTCGATCAGTCAGCGAAGACGGTTGCACTGGCCGACGCGGGCGAGGTGGTTGAGGCGCTCACCAGCGAAACCGCAAGAGCAATTCTCGGACGGATCACCGAGTCACCTGCACCCGCGTCGGACCTCGCGGAGGCACTCGACATTTCGGTCCAGAACGCGAGCTATCACCTCGACCAGTTAGCGGAGGTCGACGTAGTCGAGGTCGTCGACCGTTGGTACTCCAAGCGCGGCCGGGAGATGAAGGTGTACGGACCCGCCAACACACCGCTGGTCATCGTTGCCGGCCGCTCTGTCGATGAAGCGGCAATCGAACGGATGATGACCACAACGACCACCGAGGGCAGAGAACCTGAAGATGTGGCTACCGACGGCGGGATCGACATGCCCGCGTGGGACTCATCTTGAACCAGGCGATAACCCGGCAAATCGATCTTCGTGCGAGAGAATCACTGCAAGTGGATCTGCAAACATCTCCCGCCGCTGCTCGTCCGTGATGTGTGTCGAAACAGCGGGCAGCGAAACTGAGTATAGCGTTAAGTGATTTATTGATGGGGGTCGCCGTCAACATCTGAGCTGACTCCTCTAGCGGCCAAAACCTTGTCTGCGACTTCCTCAGGGTGGTCTGCGAGCACCCGAAGCGCCGCGTCGTGGAGCTCCCGCTTCGACGCGTCCCGGATATCGTGGCGGCGCAGCGTCGGTTCGACATCGATCGCGAGTGCGTCCTCGAACGCGTCCCACGCCCGCTGACGTGCGTACAACGGGCGTTGTTTCGCTTCCTCGAACCCGAACGCCGGTTCCGAACCTGCCACCGTGTCTCCACCAGCCCCGGCAGATGACTCCGGGTCGTCGTCCGAGGAGTAGTCCTCTACGTGAGAATCTGAATCCGTCGGCTGATCGTCCTCGACGACCGACTCGCGGTGTTCCTCCGCAGCATCCGAAGTCTCAGTTGTGTCAGCCTCGGTTTGTTCGGCTTGGTCTAAGTCGTCAAACGCCATCAGACCATCACCTCGCGTTCGCGGACAACACCGCCAGTTTCGACGATCGCCGCTAATTCCCCGTAAGCGGGGAGCTGATCACACGTGTCATCGTAATCACGCAGCGGAAGTCCCGCGTCGTTGGCGTCGTCGATCGCTGACCGATACCGGATTCCGGGAAGTGGACCGTCGTACGTTCCCTCGTCGATCGCCGCCCAGTCGTCGTCTGAGATCCGACAAAAATTCGGAACGACAGAGTCGGCAATCTCCATCGAGTTAATCTCCTCTAACAGCGCACGGTCGCGTCGATCCTGATCGAGACGCTGGGATAAGCCCGATGGAACCACCGCGAGGATGTCTAACTCAAAGTACTGGCGTGCTTCCTTCACCAGTCGATTGACGGTGTTGTGTATCCCTGAGTCGTACCCCGTTTCGGGGCGAACGGGAATGATGAGGTTGTTCGTCGCGTACAGTGCGTTCTCGTTGAGTTTCCCCTGATTGGCGGGGCAATCAACGACGATATAGTCGTATTCGTCTTCGAGTAGCGGCTCGACGACCCTTGTGTTCAATCGCGTCGAGCCACCCATCGCGTTCTTCAGCTGTGTCTGGACGTCCTCGAGATCCTGGTGTGCAGGGAGAAGATCCAGGCCGTCGACGACCGAGACGATCGCCTCGCGCGGATCGCTATCCTCGAGGAGCACTTCATGGACATGGTTCGTCTCGGCCTCGTACTCTTCGATGAAACCGAGATTCTGCGTCATGTGCCCGTTGTCGTCGAGGTCGATGACGAGTGCGGTCTCGTTGCGGTGTGCCAACTCGCGGGCGAGGTTGATCGCGGTCGTCGTCTTCGCGAAGCCGCCTTTGAGGACGCCGACCGCGACGGCACGCGATTGTGTGTCTGTTTCGGACATGGTGTCACCGTTACAGGCCTCGAAGGGGTCTCTGTTTGAGTTAGGTAGCTGAGCAAGGTATCACACCTCGTTCAGCTTCCGCACCTATTTTACAATAGGTGCAGATCCCGACTGGTTCGCTAGCGCCTGTGGCCTGACTCGAGTCGACCCCTCAGGATGCCTGCTCGTGATCTCATATATAGATCCATCATACAAGAAGGTGCGCAAGACATCTGAGCCAGAAATCTAAGATAGCTTATATAGCTCATCCTAGTCAGCTATCTCAGCTACCTCAGCTACCTCAGGTACTCTAGCCATCTCAAGTAATACTCGTACGATAGGCACCTGAGGTTTTTAACGGTGCGAACTAGGCTGAAGCGCGTTCGAGCACAAGTTGTTCCATCTCCACGTCAACAAGTCTCGCAAACATACGCGTCCGAATACTATTCAAAACAGCAACAATCGGTGAGATAGGTTAAATAGATACAATAGCTGGCATAGCTAACTACTCTAAGGTAGCATCCTGATCTGTACTAGCGTTGAGGGTTGCGCAGCTGCTTTGCGATCTAGGCGGCTAATTCCACCTACAATTGAAACTCCGTAAAGTAGCCCTTCGTTGAACGGATCCGACGGTTGTACGGACAGCGGGAAACTCGCCGTGACCACGCACAGAACACGCTGGTATGCTGTCTCGATGAACGGTTCGACGAGGAAAGCGTGACGACGGTGTACGCGGGCAATTGATTGAGGTGCTGGAGACACACGGTCAGCCAGGATGAATGAGAAGTCACGGGATAGTTTGGGCGTTCAACCTGCCCACCATAGCTCGCGCGTGTTGTCAGGAGTACGGCATTCGCATCGAACTTGACTCGAAAACGTGAGCGAGACAGCTATGGCTTCGATGGCTCAACCACGATTTGGTGATTTCGGCAGAATTCGTCGTGCGTCTGACTGCATTCGAACCGCACGCCGACCTCACAGTCTCGGAGATGCGTCTTCGATACCACAGCGAGACAAACACCAAGACTGACCGACAACCACGCTCAGATATATACCGTATATCGATATACAGATGTGGTTCGCCCTGATGCGCAACCCAGTGTTTCGTATGGGGATGGACTGACCGATTCACCTCTCGAATCTCTGGATCGGTATTGTGCACGATACGCAGACGTACAGGGCAGCCAGTTCTGTACTAATATAACCGAAAAGAAGGCACACATCGATTCTATCCCCCGAGGTTGTACAGGGTACTGTCACCTGCTATCTGGGGGCTCAGCAACATTATGATTGACATGACCGTATTCACGATATGGTTACTTCAAAACAGCTCGTCGTTTTAGGAGTCGTCGTCATCGTCGTTCTCGTTCCGATCGCAGCAGTGGGCTTTCTCATCTTCCCACCCGACTTCGCGTATTCGCATACATCGACGTACTCCTATACCACCTCTCTCAGTACGAACACGACGATCGAGAACGTCACGGTCCATCTCCCGTTCCCCGCCGGCGCTGATGTAGAGGCTGACGCCCTATCCGATCTGTGGATCTACGATGATAACGGCACAGAACTCACAGACTGGGATACCGCTATCGTCCAAACCGACCGCGGGCCTATGCTCCGTCTCAACGTTGATCGAGTCGTCGGTGAGGATCGGTACATCCTCTGGACCTACGCTCCCAACGGTTCGGTGGTAGACCGAGAAGAGATCGGTTCCGACGAAATCCCCGAGGACATGAGCAACAGAGAACTCTCACCCGACCCGACACGGTACTCGATTTCGTGGCATCACTCGGTCGACTATGACATCGAAACGCGATACCCGATCGGGAACGCGTCGTTCCTCGCACCAATCACTGACGTGGCCACTGCCGACTGCGAGTATAGGTGGGATGACTCGGATGCCTGCTGGGATTTCGCTACCGTCGCTGCGGCCACGTACGAGGCACCGAACCCGGCGACAGTTGTCATCGACGAGATTAGGTTCGAAGCTTGGAATGAGTGGGGATTCTGGCTCTCGAACAGTTTCAACACGTTCGAAGCGACGACGTCACCCGCAATCTACGTCGACGGCCGCCAAGGATGGACACACCTCGATGGCCATCTCCATGCCGGAATGGGGAGATACGACGGTCCATCACGATGATGGGTTCAGACATAGAGAAGACTCAGCGATGTGTGTTCGACTTGCACGACGCCGTATTTAATGACAGTTCCACGTGGGGAACAGAGAGAGCAATCAACCGAAGCGCAGTGGGCGGATATCGAACTGGCGGTTCCCAACAAGAGAAGTCAGCTCTCCATCGGCTCATTCGTCGAGTGTGTCCTCGTGGGGCTCACTATGCCTGATTCTGCTCCGCACGACGACACGAGTGCCGACTACACAGCCACAATCCGTAGATAATTTCCTCAAGAAATTATTTGCTTTCTCGACCGCGTGGCATCCAGTATCTGGATCGACTGAATAGCGCATCAAGTCCACCGTAAGGATGACCACTGGACGTGACTCTCGAGAGCCTAGATGAATTGTCTGCCAAGGAGGCGCGGCAGTATCTCATCCGGTTCATCGGCCGCCAAGACCTCGACGAGCACGCGGAGATTCACGACGAACTCGCGACTGAGTAGGACTACCTCGTAGCTGCGGGTTCTGCCAATTACGCCGACCATTCGGGCAATACCGGTCTCTCATTCTCCCAGTGAATCACATCTAACGCGGACGTGAAATCCTGTAGTCGGTCATCGAGGACGGCGAGTGGATGCGCATCAAGAAACGTCGCTCTATGCCGGTCGACCGGCGTGTCTTCGTAACCGACCTGGATGTGGCAGGGCCCAAGATCATCGACGCCAACGAAACGCCGTTGACCACCCTCGGCTTCGACGCGCTACAACAGCCCCACGAAACGCTTACCGACTATTACGACTGCTGTTGGAGGGGAGCTCGGGACCGGCAGGAATTCCTCCAGAAGACGACCAATAACGGTGTCGACGCCGGCGTCCGCCACCGGAGTTCAAACCGCATCTGTCTCATGATCCCCCGGTCGACCATCCGGTCCTGGCGACGGTCGCCACGCTCGATGAAACGTGTCAGGAGTGCAAATGAACCGTGCGAGACCATCTGATTCGGAGGGTCTGACCGATGGACGAGGGCTCTCGTCGACAACGAGCGAGCGCCTGGGCGTAGGTGTCTCTCGCTCTCTCCGGCGACGGTGTCGAGAGCACGGACATCGAAGCAGAATCGACGGTTCCAGCCGAGGAGTCACCGGTTCGGGAAGCCAACTTTCTCAACGGTTTTGTCTGTCCGGCCACAACGGTCGGTATGGAATTCGACTTCACGCGCTCGGTGGTTCCACTCGTCGTGATCGTTGCCGTCGCGGCGGTCGCGCTCACGACCGTGATGACTCCCTCGACAGTCTTCATGATGGTTCTGCCCTCGATGATCGTCTTCTCGATCGTCGCGTTCTTGTTCGGGATGAAATACGGCGAGTTCCGCACCAGTCCGTAATACCGGCCCGATCACCGATATCATCGGGGGTGGGGTCCACGATCGCCTCAACCACGGGGATCCCGAGTAACGGCGGCCGCTGGATGGTGCTGTGTATCCAGTACGGCCACATCTCTCGGTCGCACAAGTATTACGCCCAATCCGGTGCATCGGCAGATCGAATGCATAACTCGCCCTCCATACAGGAGCTCCGTCGTATCCGTCGACTGCTCGGTTGGCTCGCGTTCGTGATCGCCAACGGTGTCATCGTCATCGTGGGGGCAAACACCGGAGGGGTCAGCACTGTTCCGCTCATGGAGCTCGGATACATCCTCGCGTCGGTGAATATGCTCGTTTCGATCGTCGTGATGGGGTATTTCGCGCTCGGCGTCGGTCTCACCTATCCCAGCGATTGGGAGTGAGCGACTCTGTTGAAATCTATACTACGTGACAAACTCTGGCCTAATTGTGGTGTATACACCGCGTGGATCCCGCATCGAGTGCCGTCTATATTCTGAGATTCTGTTGGTGGCTGATTCAGATCGATAACATGTGTGTGGAAATATGTATTACTGAGCTCCGAACAGGCGAGCGCGTACGGCGTCAGTCTTGCAGCAAGCGAGTCCGCACGTCCTGAGTCGCGAGGAACGCTGCGAGGAGAGTTGTAACGCTGGTCCCACCAGCACGTCCGTTGGAGATCCCTATCCGCCCACGAAGCCGACCACTGCCAATATGTGCAGGCGGGGTCAAGCAATTTTATGGCTCCAACACACGTTCTCGTCCCACTCGATGGGTCGCCGCTAGCTGACGAGGCCTTTAGCGAGGCGCTCGAGCTTTTCGACTGTCGGCTGACAGTTTTGAACGTAGTGACGGCGATCGACACGGCAATGAGCGAGGGTGGGATTCTCGAACCCGGCGAGGAGCGTCGTGAGAGCGCACGCGAGCGGGCAGATCAGGTTGTCGAACAAGCGAAGGCACAGGCCACCGAAATCGACCGACCGATCGAGACAGCGGTGGAAACCGGTGATCCGGCCGAGGCTATTCTCGACTACGTCGACGCCCACGACATCGATCACGTCGTGATGGGGGGACACGGCGGCGAACGAAGTGATATCGCTCGCCGGCTGCTCGGAACCGTGGCGACGAGCGTCGTCGGGAACGCTCCCGTGACCGTGACCGTCGTCCGCTGATCTGGCACGTCTCACCCGCCGAGTACCGCAGCGAAACCCTGGTAGAGTCCGAACCCGATCGCAGTAGAGGCAGCGAGCGTGATGATCCAGAACGCGAGGGTCACGCCGATTTTTCGGCGCGAGACGCCGGCGGAACCCCCGGCGAGCCCACCTCCGATGACACCGGAGATGATGATGTTGTTGAACGATATCGGGATCCCCAGCGCGATGGCAACCTGTGCAATGATGAATCCGGGAACTAACGCGGCGATAGAGCGCCGCACCCCCAGCTGTGCGTACTCCCGAGAAGTCGCCTGGAGCAGCTTTGGCGCGCCCATCCACGCGCCCGCGATGATGCCAGTTGCGCCCAGCGTCAACAGAACGATGCCGGGGAGGCCGAGTTCGGTCCTGTAGAGGTTCTCGAGCGGGCCGGTCGCCAGGCCGACCTGACTGCCGCCGCTGGAGAAGGCGACGACGCTGCCGAGGATAATGAGGAACGTCCGGATGCCGTCCTCGGTCGAGGCTTGTGTCCGGCGTCGGATGAGCTGGAATCCCGCTGCGGCGGCTGCTAGCGTCACAAGCACCGCGAGCGGGTCGACGCCGGCGACAGTTGGCGTCTCGATTTGTCGGGCGATGAACCCGGCGATGGAACTTTGGGCCGCCTCCGGCGGCGAGGGGATAACTCCTAGTTGGACATTGGCGACGATGCCGGCGACAACAGCTGCGAGCAACGGGACACCAACGGTCTCCGGAATGTCATCACGTCGGAGAAGCGTCGCGGTGAGATAGGCAAGTCCCCCGGAGACGGGAGGGACGAGCACCCAGAAGAGCGCGATTCGCCGGTAGGTGTCGAAAGCGGGGTCGCCGCCCAGCGAGAGCCCCACGCCGACCATCGCTCCGGTAGTCGCGAACGCTGCCGGAACCGGATACCCGGTGTAGACGCCGAACACCATGAATCCGGTCGCAGTCAGCAAGCCCGCCGTTGCAGCGAGCGAGGTGATCTGGGCGCCGTTGATGAGACCGGCGCCGACCGTCTCGGAGATCGCTCCACCCTGAGTGAGTGCGCCGAGCGCAGCGAGGATCCCGATGATGAAGGCTGCCCGCATGGTCGAGATGGCGTTGGCGCCGATCGCCGGAGCGAACGGCGGCGAGTTACTGTTGGCACCAAGCGCCCACGCCGTGGCGAGGCTGGTGAGCGTTGCCAGTACAACCAGCGACCAGAAGACGAGTCCCGCCACGCTCAGAGTCCTCCACGGACGGGGATGCGAGTCATGCCGACCACTTCGATAGAGGCAGGGATTAAATGTTCGCCCGGCGGCGCCCCGGCCGGGCCGCACTGTCTTGAGTCACCTCTCACACACGAGTTCAGCAATAGTGACCCGTTCATTTGCACATCCCGTGATTCACTCCCCGGCGACTCTATCATTCTGACCGGCGGTCAGAGCGATTCCGGAATCTGCCTCCATAGTCCTCTAAATAAACGCGTAACGTGTTGAGCGGACAGTTGGCCGCCGGGTTTATTCAACGGCTGAACCGATCTGTCTCGTATGACCGAACGGCCCGTCGAGGTCAAGCTATCGGGCGAAAACGTCGCCGGTGAGGCACCCGCTGCGGAGCCAGAGACAGTCACCGACGACGCGACTGTCCACGATGACGATGTCGAACTCGAGCGGACAATCGGGCTGGTCGGAGGACTCGCGATCGGGATCGGGACCATGATCGGTGCGGGGATCTTCGTGTTCCCGGGGTTGGCTGCAAACAACGCGGGGGTAGCCGCCACACTCTCGTTCGCGATCGGCGGACTGATCGCGTTGCTTGTGGCGCTTCCAACTTCAGAACTCGCTACGGCGATGCCTCGCAGCGGTGGCGGATACTACTTCATCTCCCGCGGGATGGGAACCGCTTACGGCGCGATCGTTGGCCTGGGCCTGTGGCTTGGCTTAATGTTCGCCGCCGCGTTCTATCTCGTCGGGCTCGGTCACTACGCGAGCGCCGTCTTCAGTGAACTCGGTGTCGCGCTCCCGTTTAGCCCCGTCATCGGGATCGGACTGCTGTTCGGCGCCGCACTGACGGCAGTGAGTCTCGGCGGCACGGAGAACACCGCGAAGATTCAAAACGTGGTGGTCGGAATTCTTCTGGTGGTACTCACGGGCTTTCTCTCGTACGGTGTCCTCGACGCCGTGGGTGTGTTCGGTGGTGGAACCGTTCCAGAGCAGTTCTTTTCTCGAGGCTATTTCCCGGTGTTGACGACCGCGGCGCTCGTGTTCACGTCGTATCTGGGGTTCGCCCAGGTCGCGACCGTCGCAGGCGAGATCAAACAACCGGGACGGAACCTTCCGCTGGCGATGGTCGGGTCAGTACTGGTTGTCACAGTCTTCTACGTCGTGACGATCTTCGTTGCGACCAGCGCGTTCGGCGCCGACCGGTTGGGACAGTTCGGCGAAACCGCCATGGTCGAGGTCGCCCGTGACTTTCTCGGGTTGCCCGGCGCGGTCGCCATCCTGGGCGCTGGACTGCTTGCAACGTTCTCGAGCGCGAACGCGTCGATTCTCAGTGCGTCGCGGGCTGTGTACGCGCTCAGTCGCGACGCCCTGCTCCCAAGAAAAGCGAGCGAGATCAACCTCCGATACGGCACGCCACACGTGGCGTTGCTCGCTGCCGGCGGGCCGATTCTCGTCCTCGTCGCGACCGGTCGGGTCGAACTGCTCGCGGAGGTCGCCTCGTTCCTCCACCTGATCATGTACGGACTGATGTGTGTCGCGTTGATCGTGTTGCGACGGCGGAATCCCGAGTGGTATTCCCCCAGCTATCGGGCCCCATGGTATCCGGTGTTACCTTCCGTCGGCGCCCTCGCCAGTTTCGGACTGATCGCGTTCATGCAGCCCGCGTCGATCGGCATCGGCATCGTGGTGATGCTCATCTCGTACCTCTGGTACCGTTATTACGCTGGGGATGTCACGCTCAAGGGGGACATCTAGCCATGACGGACCGTCCATCCATACTCGTCCCGATTCGCGTGCTCGAAGGGGAGTCGATCCCAGAGGGTGTTCCCGACCTCCTTGCGAACGCCCACGTCGTCCTCTTGGGATATCACGTCATCCCGGAGCAAACGGCGCCGGGACAAGCGCAGTTGCAGTTCGAGGATCGTGCTACTGAGCGGCTCGACGAATACGAGGCGATCTTCGAAGCGTCGGGCGCGACCGTCGAACGACGGCTGGTGTTCACCCACGATGGCCAGAAGACGATCGACCGGATGACGACCGAACACGACTGTCTGGCTGCACTCGTTCCGAACGCGACAGGCCAAGTCGAAGATGTCCTCGTCGCTGTCCGTGGTGCCGTGGGGATCGACCGGCTCGCCCGTGTCGTTGCGGGCGTATTCGGGGAAACAGATGCTTCGGTAACGCTGTACCACGCCGCAGAAACCGATGAAACGGACGAGGACGTCGCCACACTCCTCGATGGACTGGCGGAACGGTTGGGGGACTTGGGGATTGACAGGTCGGCGATCGAGACGCGTGTCGACCGGAACGAAGAGGCCTTCGAGGCGATCATCGAGGCGGCCGAGGAGTTCGATACCGTCGTCATGGGGGAATCTAACCCCTCTCTGGCGACCTTCGTGTTTGGGCTGCCGGCGGACAAAGTTGCTACTCGGTTTCTCGGCCCTGTCTTCGTGGTACAGCGCGGACCGCCGCAAGAGACTGAGTCAAACTGAGAGTGAGACGCCGCCGGCCGGACGAAACTCGCGTTCTGGCTGGAGATGTTCCTGCATCGCGATCGTTCCGTCGACGGCGTCGCTCTCGGCGAAGCCCTGCGCATCATGGACGCTGCGGGCGAACGCCAGTCGTGTCGGATTGCTCGGGGTACAGTCGTCAGCCAGTCCGAGTGCGAACATCGGGTCGACGCTGGCGCGTGGGGCCATACCCAGTGAACCTCCACAGGTGACCGCTACGCATCATTTTTCAGGGGTTGTGGTTGATGCAGGGTGGATTCAGATCGATTCTGAAACTTGGGCCACGCCGTATTCCGCAGTGGTCGATTGTTCAGCCACTACATCACCATCGACGAGTATCTGAACGGTGAGCGCAGAGCTTCCCGTATCTCTCTTTTGGGCATTTCCAGAGACAATTGATGCTGAGTTATCGACGGGTAAGTGGCTATCACCGACACCTGAGATACTCCGCTGTCCGCCTTCCGTTCCTAACGCGCCGGACCATTCCCCGTCGTAGCGAATCTTAAACGAAACGTACTGGCGAGGTTTCTCCCCGAACTCCTGAAATGAAACCTCCGTTCCATCAACAGCGTATGCGAGCGAGAAGTAGCCGTTCTGAATTTCGTGTATGGCTAGGCGACTCAGGTTATCACCGTCATAGAGATCGAGCGAAGTGTCTGCCTGTTCCTCAGCAGGGATTGACACTTCTGCTGAATCCGTGAGATCGCCGTAGATCCCGTCAGTTCCTATGAGTAAGTTGACGCTCACGGTGAAATCCAACGCTTCTTCGGCCGTATTTTCGATTGTCAGTTGTGACTGAGTGACCCCTCCAACGGTCTCAATGTCGTTGTTGAGGAATTGGACCGCGTCAGCTGCTTGGGATTCGCTGTTTCCATCGTCTGAAGAGGACGAAGGACCTCCAGAACACCCTGAAAGTGCAACTGCCGTGGAGGCCCCGATGCCGCTCAAAAACCTCCTTCGCGTCGGATTACTGTATTGTTCGGCCATTTGTCTGAGCGATAGTCGCATCATGCTTATATAAGCCTCTCCTCTCGCGCGGATTCTCTGTGCGTATCCTCGATTCCCGCCGAGAGGGCCACTACTGGCGACGGCGGGGGAGTTTCGCCCATTCACCAGTTGAGATTTCGGAGGAGTAGTTGTTCGCTACTCGGTCCGATTGTCGCCCTTTCCAGTTGTGATGCGACTACCGTCCACCGCTGGCGACATCCTTTTCGGCGGCATTCACTTGAACCGGAGTAGTGCCAGCTAAGTCAACCCAGGAGACCCTAGCGGATCTGGTCACGACCCATCTTGACCGGATGGACAGCGGAGAACGGCCTGAATCAAACCACTTCGTCGAACTCGTCTTCGCTGAGACAGGGGCACCGGAACCGCTTGTTCAGTACCAATGGGGGATCTTGAATTTCGCAGGGCTCTCGTCAGTACAAAAAGCAACAGCAGTCGATTTCATCGAAGACCACGAACTCAAGCTCAGCAGTGAGGGTGACAAGTACGTCACTGTCGAAGATGTGCCGACAGAGGACCCAGCGGAACTGGCGGCGATGTTGGAGGCGGCGCTCCAGGAGATCTATGAAACTGCACTCTCTGATGTCGAGACCGTCCGGGAGCGAGAATTGTAGGCCCACCGATACGGTAACTGGACGCTGTTGAACGCTGCAAACTGTGACGGGAGTAGCGTGGTGAACCTAGCGGGTGTATTCAGCAGCTGACTGCCGCTCATTTCACTGACGAGCGACTGAATTGACTGATCGGAAGGTGCTACGTACCGACCACTGAGACCCCAACCACTCTTAGGTACTGTTCGAAGTACGGTGCAAGACAAGGAGCGCGAGTCTCCCTCCGGCCACGAGAGGAGGTTGGAGCCACGATTCTGCCGTCGATGGCTCACCTTTGGTGAGCGTACGTAGAAACAACGGTGTTTACTTTTACAATAGACGGTACATGTCTACATAGCAGTTCAACTGCCGTGGGGAGTTGTCTGAAACCCCGGTCCGAGCAGCTCCAACGCAGTTTTGAGATAGTGCGCTCCAACGACGAGAACGGTCCCTTGTCGACCTGCTGTTTCTCTCCGAATCCGCCAACGACGAAGGTGGTTGCATCAGCGGACGACGCCGGATCGTCGCTCTCGCTCATCTGTCCACTCAATCCGAACATTGGCTACAACAAAATCCGGGCGGACTGCGGGGACATCATCCCCGAGGTGATGCACCGACGACAGTAGCAGCTACGGCGGATTCAGTCGTCGGATTCCGGTTCGTCCTCGCCCCGACGGCGGAGCGCGATTGCGACGATACTGATGACTGCGATACCCGCGATAAGTTTGGACCGTGACATGGTGAATCTACCTAGGTGTTATGAAAACAGAATTATATCCCTTGTGGAATGGCCCGATCGGTAGTCCGGTAGCTATGACCGACCCGACGTAGGCAGAACTGTTCGATCGATATGTTCAGATCGCCCTTCTATGAGCTATCAGCCGGGAAAACGGATGAACAGCGATGCTTGGGTACTGATGAGTGCCTCATTCGGTCACGTCGATACTGTCAGAACTCGAGGTACCGGTGTCAAGCGAGCACTGGTACCAACGAGGACCGGAACTGCGGCGTTGTAGGGTAGCTGATGAAGGCCCAGCAACCGATTCGAGCCTTACTT
Source organism: Halobaculum halobium (assembly GCF_030127145.1). Lineage (NCBI taxonomy): Archaea > Methanobacteriati > Methanobacteriota > Halobacteria > Halobacteriales > Haloferacaceae > Halobaculum > Halobaculum halobium. The sequence continues at coordinate 133,112 of NZ_CP126159.1, read as the reverse complement.
GAGCAGCCCAGCGGAAGGTAACCCAGTGACTGACGCGTTCGCAGATAGGACCCTCGCTGAGCACCGGCGTGTTTTCGAGAAGATATGGTGGCAAAACCCCGAGCGACAGAACGGGACTTCCTCATCTTGGTGGTTCTTTCTCTTGTTTCCGGATGGCGAGGAAGGCTACGGTCCGAGACAGCTAATGTTCTCGATCGCTGCCTGTGTGGGTGAGCAGTGCCGTGTGAACGACCTCCCGCCCCAGGACATGGACGCTGACCGTCCCGTCGTTGACGGTGTGGACAGATTCAACGCGACAACGGTCGGCTGGGCCGGCGACGACGAAGTGGTCCACGACCACGTCGTCAGGCAATCAGCCGAAGCGGTGCTCTCTCGCGAGGACCAGCGTCTCGAAGCCTGGGCAGACCGCGAGGACGACACCAAACGCGGAAGCGAGATGGCAGCGCTCTCGGACCGGCCCCTCGGACTGAAAGCCCACGTCATCGGCGACGACGCCGAGGCGGAGTTCGAAGCGTGGGGTGCCCTCGACTCGAAGATGACCTCGCCACACCGCTCACTGAATATTGACACACCGCTTGGTGGCGCCGAGGTCGTTGCGTGGCGCCAGATGGAGTTCGAGGGGGACTTCGATCTCCCGGACGGTCCCGAGACACTGTCTGGGTCATGTTACTTCCAGCGCGTGTGTTTCGACATGCCGCTGATGCCTTGGAAGTGGATCTGGGCGATCTTCCCGGACGGAACCTCGTTTTCCGTGTTGATTCCGTTTCTCGGGCCTCAACTGTTCCGGCGGGGCTACAAGTTCTTCTCCTCAAACAGACTCGAACGGCTGACGATACCCCTTCGACAGTCCGCGTTCTGGAACTGGGGCTCGAAAGATGGACATGTCGAGTTCGATACGATCTCTGTCGAGCCGTTGCTGGGTACTGGCGAACAGCCCGACTTCGACGTCCGCGTCGAGAACGAGGAGGGCGATTACGTGCGGTTCGTTGCGCGGACCTATGGCCGTGCGCGAAACTGGCTCGACCGTCCGAGACTCGGGGGTCAGTTCACGTCTCACTGGAGTTACAACGAGTTCATGTTCCGGATGGCCGGACTCGCCGGACGCGTCAGCGACACGCCGATCGACGCCGAGTCAATGGGTACCGGATTCGGAACGTTGGAATACAGTACCGGGCTGAGTCTCTGAACGACCGAATGTTCTACAGATAAGCAAGGCGAGTGCCTCGGGGCTTGACCCCGAGGCGGTTCACCAGTCTGGCAGGAGGATTCGCTGTCCGTGCACGATCCAGGGCATGAATATGGCATAGAGCGATTGCGTTGGGAGTGGTCACACCTCAGCTGGTCCAAACACCGCTTGGGTGAAACCGCATTTCAGAAGATCAAACATAATTACGAGGCCACCGTTTAAATCGGACAACCACACGTGACTGCTAGCCCGGACTCCCAGCAGGTCGTGGTACTGACGGGCGGAACGAGTGGCATCGGTCGTATCGCCGCGACAGCCCTTGCTGGTCAGGGGGCGACTGTTGCGGTTGTTGGGCGAAACCAAGCGCGCGGTGACACACTTGTCGGCAACGCGGCTCCGCTTGACGGCGATATCCGGTTTCACCAGGCGGACCTAGCAACGCAAGCCACCGTTCGTTCCCTCGCCGCGGAGCTCCTCGATACGTATGACCGGATCGATGCGCTCGTTCACAACGCAGGGCTCTCTTCACGCCATCGCACAGAAACGGAGGAGGGAATCGAACTCACGTTCGCTGTTAACCACCTTGCTCCATACCTTCTGACGCGGCAACTACTGGATCGACTTCGAGCCTCAGCCCCGAGCAGAGTCGTCGTCACCGCCTCGGACATTCACCGTCGCGCGACATTCGATTTCGACGACCTTCAATTCAGTAACGAGTATGACTCGCTTCAAGCATATGCTCGATCGAAACTCGCTACCATCGCGTTCACGCGCGAACTTGCTGATCGACTCGAAGAGACCGAGATCACGGCGAACTGCTTTCACCCGGGCTTCATCCCCTCGACAAACCTGTTCCGTGACGCCGCTATCTGGACACGAGCGATGATTCGGGCGGCGGCCATCGTTCCCGGTGTCGGAACCACGCAACAGGAAGGCGCACAGCGACTCTGTGACCTCGTCACGGCTCCGGAGTTCAGTGAGCGAACCGGAACGTACGTCACCGGCGAAGGAATCACAGCTCCGTCGAGCGATGCAATCGATCCAGAAAATCGAGAGCGACTTTGGAATCTCAGCGCCGACTTGGTCGACGTTGATCCCCACTGGCCGTAGTTTACTCTCATTTACATGTTTTCGAGACCACCTCTGTAGTATGGACGCAACTCACCAGTCTCAGTCCGGACTGCGAACAGTACTCGAGACGGTCGCACTCACTGTCCTCATCTTCGGTATTTCGCTCGTTGCGGGCGTCGTCTTCATCGCGCCGCTGATCGCGCTCGGGTATACCATCGAGAGTACACCGATCCTCGTCGGAGCCACCGCCGCCGGGCAACTCTCGATGTTCGCTGTCGCGTACATCTACTACCGCTCCCGGGATATCTCCCTGTCTGCAGCCCTTCCATCGCTCCGCGAATTGGGCTACGTCGCCGGCGGGGTAGTCACCGCCATCGGTACAGCGGTCGTGGTCTCGATCGTCCTCACCGCCCTCGATCTCGTCCCCTCTTCGGTCATTGGAGAGACTGCGACGACGAACCCGACGTTCCTCCTTGGGCTCGCTGCCCTCTCGATCGTTGTCGTTGCGCCGGTCGAAGAATTTGTGTTCCGAGGTGTTATTCAGGGTCGGCTTCGTGACCGGTTCGGTCCAGTCCCCGGCATCGCTGGAGCCAGTCTCCTCTTCGGCTCGTTGCACTTGGCGAATTACTCTGGGAACCCTGTCGCAATCGTGGCTGGGGCGCTCATGATCGCCATTGTTGGGAGCGTCTTCGGAATACTGTATGACTGGACGGGGAATCTGATGGTGCCGATTCTGGTCCACGCGATCTAAACACCATCCTGCTCGGAATTAGCTACGTCGCGCTTTCAGCGGTTTGAACCTCTGGCACCCTCGAACAATCACTCCTAGTTCAATAGTAATGCTGGGACAGATGCGAGAAAGCCGAGAAAGACAACGAGAGTAGCAACGGCTATCACTCGAAGTATTCCTGCCGATCGTCGTTGGTCCGACGACAGCGATTCGGCGACCCCCGAAAGTCCGAGCGCGATCCCCAGAAAGAGGAAGAAATGAGAGCTACTGAGTACGACTCCGGTAACCACCCACTTAACGAGGCAAATAAACGACAACGAAGAGAAAAAGAGCCCCTTCCGTCGTCCGTCCGGCTCACGAAACACCATCCGAGGAAGTACCTCCATACGCATCACCAAGAGTTCGACCAAATCAGGATTCTGGTGGGAGCCCAGCGTCTTGGGGGGTTGGCGGCTCGCGATTCGCGAGGTTGTTCCTCCCGTAGATGACCACCAACACAACGGCGACTAACACAAGCGGAATAGCGCCCGTGACTTCAGCGAGCACGTTCAGCCACGGGTCCGGCACACCGTTGGGGATGAGCGCGTCCTGGTCGGCGGGATGGAAGATCCCCATCGCATTGATGCCGGCATGAAACACGGCGACGGCGAGTACGCTCCCGCCAGTACTGTTGTACATCCACGTCCAGAGGATCGAGCCCGCAAGGATGGAGACCATCCAGAGAAGTTGCTGGGAGAGCGGCCAGCCGCCGTGGGTGGTCGTGGCGTTCAAGAACAGCGGGAGGTGCCATGTCGCCCACGTGACGCCCACGATGATACTTGAACCCAACGCACTGTACGAGTCCTGAAGGATGGGCAGCATGAAGCCACGCCACCCGAGGTCCTCTTGGCCGCCACCCCAGACAGTTCCCCACGCCATCGCAAACAGGTAGATGAAGGGCGACTCGAATCCGGTAAGGTCGATCGGACCACCGGCCAGCACGAATAGCAGGACGCCCATAGAGAGGATAACGAACGGCAGGCTGATCGCGAACACCCACCACTTCGCACCAATCCGCCACTTGAACAGCTGGCCGACCCACCTGCGGAGACTGCCACCTGAGGCCCAGATGACGACCGCTGCGCCGATCGGCGGACCGAACCCGCCGAACCCGATCAGGATCGAATGCGTCCAAGAGGCTTCCATGCCCGAATACGCGAGTGCCCCTTGGACCGTCCAGGTGAACGCGTACGCTATCGCGACGAAGCTCAGTAACCGATGTCGATCGATCCACGTACGGATACTGGACATACCCCGGATTGTGACCACATCGTAGTTAACGATACCCCAGCTGAGTGGGTTTCGGCAGTACACTCTTTCCGAGTCGTCTCGAACCCTGTTGTATGCCTGATAATGTGCTCGTCGCTTTCGACGGCTCCCCACTTGCCGAGCGTGCGCTCGCGTACGCACTTGAGACCTTTCCGGACGCTGCCATCACCGCGATTTATGTCATCAACCCGATCGACTCGGTGATCGATGTGGAAGCGGGCGGGTTGCCAGTCGCAAAGGACTGGTATGATGATGCCCAAGACCGTGCCACAGAGATTCACACAAACGCGACGGATCGGGCCGCAGACCACGGTGTCACCCTCAATACCGTCACGGAAGTTGGGAAACCGGCACGGGCAATTCTCGAATGCGTTGACGACTATGGCATCGATCAGATCGTTATGGGTAGCCACGGCCGTTCGGGGATCGACCGGACGTTGCTCGGAAGCGTCGCCGAGACAGTCACCCGCCGGGCACGGATTCCGGTGACGGTCGTTGGATGATCGCTTCACCAAAGGTACTGGTACTACGGGAATCTCCGAGGACACGACAGACGACTCCGTATGCAGTCGAACGAGTATCCGTTGGAGCCGCTAAAACGTGAACTCCTCACCGACCATGGATACCGAGAACGTGGGGGTCACCGATTCACAGTCTCTCTCGACGTGTTCTGTCCGAATTGAACGACGAGGTGGTCGTGGTGACGCGGGGGCGCGAGCATTCGAACGGCAGCTCAAGCGTCTATCCGGCGTCTACGACGTCGACGTCTCGTTTCGGACGGGGAGTGCTCGGATCACCTACGACGGGAGCGTTACCTCGGAAGAATCGATCCGAGACGCCGTCCGTGACCGGAATGTGTCGATCCAAGACGAATCTGAGGGGGAAACGGATGAGGTGAGCACTCGGTCGGAACTCAAGCGGGAGGCCGTGTTCGTCGGCCTGACGCTGCTCGGGATGGTGACCGGCCTGGCGACGGGATGGCTCGGTGGTCCACAGTTGCTCGCGTGGACGGGCTACGCCGTCGCGTACGTCTTCGGCGGCTGGTACGGGCTCAAAGGCGCGATCGAGACGCTCCGTCATCGGGCGGTGGATATCGATCTCCTGATGATCGTTGCCGCGCTCGGAGCCCTCTCGATCGGCGCCCCGTTCGAGGGTGCGATGCTCCTCTTTTTGTTTTCGCTGTCGAACACGCTCCAGCATTACGCGATCGGACGTTCGCGCCGGGCGATCAGGTCCCTCGTCGAGATGCGGCCGGACGAGGCGCAGGTCCTCCGCGATGGCGATGAGGTCACCGTACCAATCGATGACGTTGACGTCGGTGACGTGTTCGTCGTCCGTCCCGGCGACAAGATTCCCCTCGACGGCGTTGTCGCGTCGGGCGAGGGCACGGTCGACCAGGCGTCGCTCACCGGGGAATCCGTTCCTGTGCCGAAGGAACCCGGCGACGAGGTCTTCGGCGGGACGATCAACGAGAGCGGCAGCCTCGAAATCGAAGTTACCCGACAGGCCCACGAATCGGCGATCAGTCGCCTCATTCACATGGTCGAGCGCGCTCAAAGCGAGAAAGCGCCGACACAGCGGCTCATCGATCGCCTCGAACAGCCGTACGTCCTTGGCGTGTTTGGGCTCACGATCGCAGCGATCGGTATCCCGCTCGCACTCGGAAGTGAATTCACCAGTACGTTCTACCGCGCCATGACGCTCATGGTTGCTGCCTCGCCGTGTGCAGTGATCATCTCCACGCCTGCGGCGGTCCTCTCGGCGATCGCCTCCGGAGGTAGGCAGGGCGTCCTGTTCAAGGGTGGCGAACACGTCGAGGCTGCAGCGAACATCGACGCGGTCGCGTTCGACAAGACGGGCACGCTCACGCAGGGAGAGACCCAATTGACGGACGTGTTCGTCCGCGACGACCTCGTGGACGAGTCACTGACGCCCGACGAACTGCTCTCGCTCGCGGCCGCCGTGCAGGCCCGCTCGGAGCATCACCTCGCTCGTGCGACCGGCTCGGAAGCCGAAGCGCGATCACTCGACGTCCCCGACGCGCAGCGGTTTCAGTCAGAGGCCGGCAAAGGCGTCCGCGCCGACGTCGACGACGGGACCGTCCACATCGGGAATCGAAGCTACGTCGAGACGGTCCTCGAAGACGCCGTTATCGAGGGGCTCGAATCGGGTCTCGATCGGCTCCAGACATTGGAGTCGGAGGGGAAGACGAGCGTTCTCGTCGCCCGCGAGCGCGACGACGAGGTCACAGTACTGGGATGGCTGGCGTACACTGATACGGTCCGCCCTGGCGCAGCCGAGATGATCGCCGACCTCCGTGCGCTCGGAGTGCAGCATATCGTCATGCTGACCGGGGACAACGAACGCGTCGCACAGCAGATCGCCGACGAGGTCGGCATCGACGAAGTCCAGGCGGAACTGCTGCCCGAAGAGAAGGTGTCGACCATCGAGGCGCTGGTCGACCGACACGAGAACGTGGCGATGGTCGGCGACGGGGTGAACGACGCCCCCGCGCTGGCGACGGCGACGCTCGGGATCGCGATGGGTGGCGCTGGGACTGACGTCGCCCTTGAGACGGCGGACGTCGTGTTGATGGGAGACGACCTCGGGAAGATACCGTACGTGCTCGGACTCGGACGCAGGACACGTCGGACACTGACGGTTAACCTCACGATCGCCTTCGGTGCGATCGCGTTGATGGTCGGAACGATTCTTGTACGGGGTATCCCCTTGCCGCTGGCCGTTGTCGGTCACGAGGGGTCGACGGTACTCGTCTCCCTGAACGGCCTCCGGTTGCTCGGATTTCGCGAGTGAGGGTGTCGAAGACCGCAATCGAATTGTGGGCGACGGTGTCGCTGATAACCTGATTGAACCCTCGTTTCTTTACTCCTCAACACGTCGTGAAGTGTGATGTACGACCGGATTCTTGTCGCCACAGATGGGAGTGACAATGCGCAGCGGGCGACACGCCGAGCTCTCGATTTGGCTCGGCAGTACGGGGCCGAACTCCACGCGGTCTATGTCATAGAGACGAGAACGGAGTACGATAACGCGATCGTCGATCCTGATACCGTACGGCAGAACCTTCGAGCGGATGGTGAAGAAGCGCTGGCCTCCGTCAGGACGGAGGGGGAGCCCGACGGTTCCGTCATCACCTCGATTCGGGAAGGTGTTCCGCACGAAGAGCTTCTCTCGTACGCCGAAGATCAGGGGGTTGATCTTGTCGTTGTGGGTGCGAAAGGACGCTCCGCGTTCCAGACTGTACTACTCGGGAGCACAACTGAGGCGATTTTACGGGCCGATCAGGTGCCCGTTTTAGTGGTCAACAGTACTGATCACTAAGCGCTCCTGTGTCTCATCAGGTGTCTTCGGCTTTCCGCGTCAACCTGACCGAACTGGAAGTTGTCCCCCAACGCCTTCAGCGAATGACCCGACGAGCGTTGGCTTGAGAATCGGGTCGCGTGTAGCGCCGGGAATAGTGAGATTTTGGGTTAGCTGTGTCGCGAAGGATTCAGGGCCAGAGGCCACGTGCCTCGTGCGCCTCGGCGATCCGGGAGAGCGCGACGATGTAGGCAGCATCCCGCCACGTCACATCGCGGGTGGCGAACTCGTCTTTGACGACTTTCCACGCCGTCAACATTTCCGCTTCGAGCTCGTCGTGCACACGCTCCAACGACCAAGCACGGCGGTTGATATCCTGTAACCACTCGAAGTAACTCACCGTGACGCCGCCCGCATTCGCCAGAATGTCCGGGATGACCGGAATCTCTCGTTCTGCGAAGATCTGACTGGCCGCGCTCGTCGTCGGCCCGTTCGCACCCTCGATGATGATGGCTGCCCGCACGTCGTCGGCGTTCTCGGCCGTGAGTACGTTCCCCAGCGCGGCCGGGATGAGGACGTCGACGTCGAGTTCCAGGAGCTCCGCGTTTGTCACGGCGCCTGGAGCGTCATGCTGCATCACGGCTTCGGGCTGTTGATCGTGGGATGGAATCGAGTGGGTATCGAGGCCGTCGGCGTCGTAGATGCCGCCGTTGACGTCGCTGACTGCGACGACAGTTGCCCCCCACTCGTCGAGCAATCGAGCGGCGTTTGCACCGACACTCCCGTAGCCTTGGATAGCAACTGTCGTTTCTTCGATCTCGTTTTCGTAGTACTCGATCGCTTCGCGGGCGATAATGGCGACGCTCCGTCCCGGAGCTTCATCGCGACCCTCACTCCCTCCAACGACGGGTGGCTTCCCGGTGACGACGCCGGGAACGGTTTCGCCTTCCTGCATCGAGTAGGCGTCCATCAACCACGCCATCGTCTGTGGGTCAGTCCCCATGTCGGGCGCAGGAATGTCGACAGTCGGGCCGATCACTCCCCGAATTTCCTCGGCAAATCGGCGGGTAAGCCGCTCTTTTTCCTCGGCGCTCAATGCTTTCGGGTTGACTGCTACACCGCCTTTGGCTCCACCAAAGGGGAGGTCCATCACGGCACACTTCCAGGTCATCCACATCCCGAGCCCGACACACTCGTCTCGCGTGACCTCTGGGTGATACCGAAGGCCGCCCTTGTACGGGCCACGAACGCTATCGTGTTGAGCTCGATAGCCGGTAAACACCTCGACGGTGCCGTCGTCTCGCTTGACTGGGACGGTGACTTCGTGTACCTTCTTGGGATGGCTGAGCCGCTCGACGATGTTAGGATCGATGTCGAGGTGATCCGCGGCATGCTGTAGCTGTCGTCGGGCTATCCCCAAGGCGGATTCAGGCTCGGCGGCATCAGTCGACTCTGTCGGTTCGTCCCCGTGTGTGGAACCCGATGGTGAGTCCATCGTCATTCGATAGGCGTACGACGGTTTCGCATCTCACCGGCACAATCCGGACACTGGCCAGGCGGATCCTCCGTGAGGATGATCTTTCCACACTCGAAGCACTCGTACGGCGTCCCTTCCTCGGGTTGTTGGGCAACGTCTCTCATTGGTAGTTCACGAGTGCCGCGGGGTGATGCGTGACACTCTGAATGCGGTGTACTAGGTGTATGTGTGTGTACCTGGGGGTTCACTATCAAACAGCTGCTCTGGCAGATGGTTCGTTATTCAACCACGCCGGGGGCGCCAGCGACAGAAAGTGCGTGCTCGTCGAATAGGGTGTCAAACAGTTTTCGTTGAACAGTCCGTGCGTGCGTGTAGAACGCGGGTGGGGAGATGCCGAGCGTTTCTGCGACCTGCTCGCCCGTGCTTTCACGCGGTGACTCGAAGAAACCGCTGTAGTATGCCGTCTGGATCACCTCGAGCTGGCGGTCAGTCACTTTCTCGAGAAACCTCGCGTAGAGATCGTGCTCTGCGGTCTGATCGAGCGTCTGTTTGGACCGGAGTTCGGCAGTTTCGAACGTGTCTTGGACGAGCTGGATGATCGTTCTGGCATCGATACTATCCGGGATATCGATGATGAGCGTGGTCGTGTCCGGATCGGCGGTCGCCTCCCGGAAGACGGCCCCGTGGTCGGCGAGCTCCAAGGCGAGAAACGGCCGTGTGAGCCGAAGTCGTACGACGCCCCCGTCCCCAGTTGTACTGATCTGTTGGACGTCGTCGATCGCGACCAGCGGTGCGGCGGCGTTGGCAACCGCCTGTACGGACGCGCCGTCGACGGTGACGAACACGTAGTTCCCGTCCGCGGATCGCTGGACTCCTCCCTGGTACGAGATGCTGCAATTCGTCGCCTGGGCGAGTTGTGAGAGAACGAACGACGGGTCGTCGACGTCGAACTCGACGCGGGTCATCGACGTCGTGAGGAGTGCGTTCCTGCGTTCGATCGCGCTGAGTGCCGAGGCGATGGTTTCACCCAGTTCGGTCAAGACGGCCTCTGTCGTCTCATCGAACGCGTCTTGCGTTGGTGCATACACCGTCAAAATGCCGTGTGTGAGGTCGTTGTACTTGAGCGGGATACTCAACACGGAGAGAAAGTCGCGAGAGAGCGCCTCCTTCCGCCAGGGTTCTTCCCGAAGGCCCTCGGCGACGTTCTCCACCATCGTCACGTCGCCCGTCGCGGCGGCTCGTCCCGTCGGCTCTGTTCCCGAGGCTTCGACGGCGAACGACGGGCTATCTAGATAGCCCTGTTCTGCTCCCCCCCACGCCCGCGGCTCGACGGTGTCGGTCGTCGGATCGACCGTCCCAATCCACGCGAACTGAAGCCGATCGTCACCGGTCAACAATTCACAGACGGCGTGGTCGATCTCCGCTCGGGTTTCGGCTCGAACGAGGGCCTGATCGATCTCCCGAATCGTCTCGTTGACCCGGTTCAGCGCGGTGAGTTGTTCGTTTTGCTGCTGGAGCGTGCGGTCCTGTTTCCGAAGCTGCGATTCGCGTGAGACTCGATCGAGCGCTGCCTCGGCAGTTGCAGCGAGGAGATCTGCGAGTTCTCGGGTTACGTCGTCGAAGGCGCCGACTCGTTCGGAGCCGGCGATGAAAACGCCGTGGTCTCCGAGCGGGATGAACGTCATACTGCGGAGGTCGGTCGCCCGGTTGTCGAGCCGATCTGATTCGTGGACGTCATCGAAAAACAGCGCTTCGTCCTCGACGAAACTGTATCCCGGAAGCGTCTCTCCGTCGGGATGGACGGTAGGGAGCGGACCGTTGAGTTCGTTCACTGCCGCCGAATTGGCTGTGGGGATCAGTTCGTTGGCATCAGCATCGAAGAGGTAGACGGCGCTCGCATCCAAGTTGAGTACGTCCGCCGTGTCGTCGACGACGTGTTGTGCGATCTCACGGTGCGTCTCCGCGTAGAGAAACTCGCGGGCGGTCTCCTGCAAGGTCGCGAGGGCCTCCTCGCGTTGCTTCCGTTTCGTGATGTCCCGACAGCTGAAGAGGAGCGTTCCGTCCTGGATCGACACCTCACGGACGTTGACGAGGAGTGTGTGCTCTCGTCCGGCTTTATCGGTCGCCGTCATCTCGATGTTCTTGAGCACGCCCTCGGCCGCTAACTCGTCCCGGTCGAAGAGGTCGTCTCCGAGGAGATCTTCGATCGTTCCGACATCCCGAATCTCATCGGCTGTGTAGCCGAAAATAAAATGCACGTTCGGACAGACGTAGGTGTACTCTCCATCCTCGTTTGTGATAAGGACCGTATCGGTCATGTTGTTGAGCGTGACGCGGTGGAGTTCTTCCGAGCGGCGGAGGTCCCGTTCTAGGCCGACGCGTTCGGTGATGTCGACACCTTCTACGACGATTGAGACGAGGTCTCCGCGTTCGTTCTCCACCGGCCGGACGGACAGATCGACCACGCGCTGGTCTTCGCTATGTGGCGGCTGTTGGACGACGGCAGTTCCGTAGACTCCCTCACGCGCGTTCTCAACGAGTTGTCGGATGTCCGTATCCGGCGTCCCGTCCTGTGACCACCACGGCAGCATCCAGAACGACTCATCGATGACCGCGTCGACGTCCGCGTCGATCATCTCACGTGCCGCTTCGTTCACGCGGGTGAGTGACCCTTCCGGGTCGAGTACCCACGTTGCCGTCCGTGAGTCGTCGAACATCGCGTCGAACTGCCTGGCCCGATCCCGTTGGGTCGCTGTCCGCCGTGCGGAACGAATGGCACGCTCGGTTCGTTCGATGAGTTCGTCGAACATCTCTTCACTCGGCCCCGCGAACGCTATGTAATCTGTGACGCCGCCTTTGGTCGCCTCGCTGGCAAGTGCTTCACTCCCAGATGGGGTTGCGAGGAGGACAGGGAGCGCGGTCGTCCGCTCTCGGATCTCGGTGAGGAGGTCGAGTCCGGTGGCGTCTTCGAGGGTCTGCCCCGTGATGAGACAGTCTATCGGCTGTGAGCGGATGGCTTCGACCGCCTCCGTCTGAGTTCGAACGTGGTGTACGGTTGCCCCGGTCCGCGTTTCGAGGGCCGTTTTGAACTCACCTATCCAATCGCTCGTTCCAGTTACCACTACCGTCGATGTCTCGAGGACCGTGGAATCAACGTTCATCGTTCGAATTGGGGGACCAGCGGCACCGCTCTTCGAAACCGGGTTGAGACCGGGGCCGTGCGGGGTCGGGGACGCGCATGGATGGATAGCTATGAACGTTTCAAGGCTAAAACCCCGCCCCCTCAGAGCCGTGAGGATATCAAAGAGGTGAGAGCCACTGGCAGCAGTCTCGGTGGGAGCTCCGTCAGATCGACACGTCGACGTGCTGTTCGAAGGCGTGGGCACTCGCCAGCGCGGTCGCATCGTCGAAGGTGTCGCTGACGAACATCAGTCCGACTGGGAGACCGTCAGCCTCCCCAGCTGGAACGCTGATCGCCGGGTGGCCCGTGTTGTCGAAGGGGGCGGTGTTTGCGAGCATATTGAGCGCTCGATCGATCACCTCGACCCGCGAGAGATCGTGATCGACTTCGTGTGCGGTCTGCGGGGTGGTCGGCATCGCGAGCACGTCCACATCTTCGAGCGCCTCGTCGTACGCTGCGGTCAGCTTCCGGGCGAGGTTCTGTCCTTTCGCGTAGTAGTGCCCGCGGTACTCGTCCGAAAGGTACTGTCCGGCGATGAGGGTGAGCTTCATCGTCGTGAGGTAATCGTCCGCCTGTGCCCGCCGAGCGCGACCGAACGCGTCGGCGAACTGCGTGTCGTAGAACCCCTTCCCGTAGTGGCCGACACACTCCGCGTTCACCATCGCCGTGATCTCCTCGAGACCGATCGCGTTCCAGATCGGCAGGCCGTCGAGGTGCATCGGGACTGAGACCTCCGTCACCTCCGCGCCAGCAGCCTCGAACGCGTCAAGGGCGGATCGCACCGTCTCGTCGACACCAGGCTCGCTTTGCTCGTGACCGAAGCCCTCCGCAAGCACACCGACAGTGACGTCCACCGGCTCGACGCCCAACGCCTCGCTGTAGTGTTGTGTCGGGACGGCACCCTGGCGGGGATCGAGCCCGTCGGCGCCCGAGATTACGTCGAGCAGTAGCGCGCAGTCCTCGACCGTCGAGCACATCGGTCCGACGTGGTCGAACGACTGGCCCAACCCGGCGACGCCGGTGTATGGGACGAGACTGTGGGTGGGCTTGTGGCCGACGATCCCGCTCCACGACGCCGGAATTCGGATCGATCCACCCTGATCGCCGCCGATTGCCACGTCTACGTCACCTGTGGCAACCGCCGCTGCACTCCCGCTCGATGAGCCGCCGGCGATGTAGTCGGTATCCCGTGGGTTGAGTACCGGCCCTGTTGCGGAGAGTTCGCCGCTTCCCGACAAGGCCATATCCTCCATGTTGAGCTTCCCGGTGATCGTCGCGCCGGCATCGAGGAGTCGCGTGACGATCGTCGCGTCGGTCGAGGGAACGTATCCCTCGAACAGTTTCGATCCGAGCGTCATTTCGACGCCGGCAAGCGAGACGGAGTCCTTCAGCCCGACTTCATACCCGTCCAGTGGACCGTCGACAGCACCCTGAACCTCGCACTTACGGACGAACGCGTTGAGCGGATCCTCTGCAGTGTCCGGCTTGTACCCCGGATCGCGCGTGTGGTATTTGACCTCCGGCGTGGGGGCCGACAGCTGGTCGATCCGCTCGTACCCATCGAGCATCCCGTCGATGATGGCTGTGAAGTCGGCGACCTCGTCGTCGGACAGCGACATGTGGTGCTGCTCTGCTAACTCGCGGATCTCGTCGGGGGTCGGTGGGTCAACGTTCGGGGGGACGTCAGACATGACACGCAGTTAGTTGATGTGTGTTCACAAATAGCTACCCGTCGGGTGAGACACGACGGGGTACCGGTGATTCGCTGTCACCAGTGAAAGTAAGTGTTCACCAGGGTGGTCTGCGAGAGCACCGACTGCGACAGAGAGGGCTAAGTGCCAACTCCGACGTACTACGTTGGCTCTATCGACGTCCCATCAGTTAGGCCCCATTTGTAGTGAAGCACCTGCCATCTAGGTCTGTACTTGTACGAATGGGCCTCAGGCAGCTATTGATCTGCGCCATGTCCTACCCATAGGGAGTTTTAAATATACATGAAGATAAGCCAACATATGGGTGGAGTTAGCAAACAGTAGTGGGGAGTGCTCGAGTCTTGGAGTCCGACACTGTTCTCCCTCGCCGGGGGACTGTTCGTCGTCTTCGCAGCATTTTGGGCTGCCTTCGCTTTCACCGACTTGAGCTCGGAGATAGTGCAGAACGCGGTCGGTCCCGCTGGGTGGACCGCTGCGTTCGTCGGATTGCTGGGGCTGTATCCCGCTCTCGCCGACCAGAACCCACGGATAGCCAGTGCGGGTGCCGTCTTCGCTGTCTTCGGCCTCGTGGGGGGAACCTTTGCTACAGGGGGAAATCTCCTCTTGCTTATCGGCGTACTAAGCGAATTACCGGCGTGGCTGGCTCCGCTCCAGTTGCCCCTGCTTATTGGAATCGTCTTCGGATTTCTCACCGTCGGGCTCGCTAGCCTCCGGACTTCGGTGATGCCACGCCGTGTCGGTGTTCTGTTGCTTATACCAGCCGCCGTCTTCGTGGTGAACATCGTTCGAGTGGGGACGTTGGGATCCACGACCCCGATTTGGGCGCCATTCGTCCTCGGCAGCGGGCAGGCACTCGCTCTGTTGGGAATCGGCTATTCACTCCGTGCCGTAGCGTTTCCAGCCGACAGCGCCGCGTCCTCAGTCGACTCGACCGTCGGGTGATGAGTCGTCGTTTTATCGGCGTACAATCGACTGCCGAGTTGCCGTTGAGATTCTCACTCAGCGACCGCGAGTCAAGGCGCTGTCTCTACCGAGTAGAACGCTTGGTACGAGTATGTGTGAGACAGCCGATAGAGAGTTCCCGAAACTGTTTCCACCTGTGCCGTGAGCGGACGAACGTGCCGCACTTGCGTTTGAGGCAGGTGTTCACTTTCTCGTTCTGACTTCGCTGACAGTAGCGATCGGCGTTCCACCTACCATTCTCCGCCTTGTGAACTGGGAGAATCCTCGGTTCTTGATGGCGACGGCGAAATCTGTGCGTTGTGTTCTCGTGTTGTAGTCTCGTATGAATACTGCTGCTGGTGACCATCGGTAGTCAAGATAGCCACCTACTTCCAAAATAGTCGCCTATTCCAAAATAGTCGCGTTGTCTCAGCGGGCCGTCGACATCGTCATCGGTGGCCGGTACAAGAACCGCACTGTACGATCCCGGGACAGTCTCTCGGCCGGACTCTGCTGAGGACGGAACCAGCGTCGCCCCACCTCACAGTTCGATTATCGCCAGCTCCGCCTCCAACTCCGCGATCTCCTCGTTGTACGCCTCCACGAAGCCGCGGAACTGGGGTGCGTACTGGCGAACGTCGGCTGCGGAGGGTGCCTCGTACTGCGAGAGGAGGTAGACGCCACCGCTGCCGCCCGCCCGGAGATACGAGGTGCCGTCGCGGTCCCACTTCAGTTCCCAGCGAGTGCCGTCGACGCGGGCGGCGTACGTGCCGTAGTCACCGCCCTCGTAGCGGTGGAGTTCACCGGCCATCCGGTCGCAGGCCTCACGCACGGCATCGAGCACGCGGTCGCGCTCTGCGACGGCAGTCTCGGTGGTCGTCGCGTCCGGGAACTCGGCAGAGACGTCGTCGAGGACGCCAATCAGCGAGTCGACGTGTGCGTTATACGCGCGGACGAACGCGTCGTAGTCGGCGAGCGCGTCGGCCAGCGGTCCCGGCTCAGGCTGCCGTTTCGTCGAGATGACGTACACGTCTGAGCCGCTCTTCGGCGAAAATCGGAGGTACTCCAAGTCGCCGCCCTCGTACTTCACAGTCCAGGTCCCGCGGTCGGTGTCGAAGTCGGCGTCGCCGTAGTCGCCGCCCTGCAGCAGCGCGAGTTGGTAGGCGATCCGACCCGCGTGGTCGCGGACCGCCTCAACGAACTCGTCGCGTCGGTCGGCGACCGCGTCGACATCTGCGGGATCGGCCGGGGGCCAGTCAGTCACGGTCAACCGTGGCGACGCCTGGGCATAACCGACACGGTGTCGATCGGACGGTCAACCGAGTCGTATCCGCTTCGGCGTGCGTGACTCTGTTAGCTGTGCGTGAAGATGTACGCCTGTCCGTCGTCGACGCCGACACACAGGTCCAGTTGCTTCGACAGGTCGAGGCTCGTCGGGTTCTGTTTGCAGACGACGAGGTCGTCGAACGGGTCGCCACAGGCGGGACACGCCACCGCGACGGTGTTCTGGTACGACTTGATCGCGGCGTTGTCCTCGCGCTTCGTCAGCGACGTGAGCAACTCCTCCGTGTCGATGTCCATGTCACCCGATACGAGTCCCACCTATTCAATCATCAGGAATCGACAATGGAGTTCGCAGTACCGTTCGGTTCACACGCGGTCGATCACCGCCTCGGCGAACCGCGTCAGCGACGCTTCGGGATCGTCACCGCCGGCGGGCGAGACCAGTACGTGGTCCACACCCATCGCGTCGAGGTCGCGGAAGTACTCGACGAACCACTCGGCGCCCGCGCGATAGCCGAGGTGTCGGTGCTCCGGTCCCGCCTCTGGGTCGTCTGCGAGTTCGGTCCGGACCGCCATCGCGTACGGCGTCTCACCGGCGGCGGTTCGCCAGTCGTCGAGGGTCGATTCCAGCGTCGACTCGGGGAGGTGATAGAAGAACCATCCGTCACCGTTGTCTGCGATCCACTCGATCGACTGGCGGGCAAACCCGGTGGGTAGCAAGGGGATCGTTCCGCCGACTGGCTTTGGAACCACATCGAGATCACCATCGAGTTCGCCCCACGAGCCCTCGACTTCAGGGAATTCCCCGCGCCAGACGGTCCGGAGCAGGTCGACTGACTCGCGAAATCGCTCGCCTCGGTCGTCGATGTCGACGCCGAACGCCGGGAACTCCGGGTCGCGGTCCCCGGTGGCGATGCCCATCACCAACCGGCCGTCCGAGAGACGGTCGACCGTCGCGGCGCTTTTGGCGACGTGTAGCGGGTGACGGAGCGGGAGGACGACGCTCGCGGTGCCGATCGCGACCTCGTCGGTGTGGGCGGCGACGTGGCTCAGCCACGGCCAGGTGTCGTACGTCTGTCCGGCGTCACCGAACCGCGGCCAGTACAGCGGCACGTCCCGTGCCCACAAACCGTCGAAGCCGACTGACTCAGCGTGTGCGGCCAGCCGCATTTCCTCGTCGACCGCCGGACGCGATTCGCGGGCATCTGTCAGCGGGAAGCCCGCGCCGAACGTCAGCCCGTCACCGCCGAAGAGACGTTGGTACCCGCGAGTGTCGGAGGCGTCAGTCACGGGACCGTGTTTGCCCGGGAGGCGTATGTCGGCTCCGGTGTGGCTTTGCGACGCACCAGGTCGCCCGCACTTGGTAGAATCGGCCGTCGCCTCGGACACAACCGACGTAGGGCACGTCAGGAACTCGGCTGATCGGCCAAATGAACCAGTCCAAAGCCGCTCCCGTGCGGGAACCACCGCCAGTAGCGGTGACCGGTCGTGTGTCGTGAGGAAGAGAGTGACACTGTGTGTATTTTACCGCTCAACCCAATCGTTAGCTGAGGTTCGGGGAGGCCTCTGACACTCCGGAACTTACCCAAGCAGTTCCAACCTGGACTCTCCGTATTCTCAACTGTGCGATTCTTGTGCAGGATGCTCAGTCTCTGAGAGGGGTTACCGGGCGGCTGGAACAGCGCCTACTGACGCCACACCACAGGACACAAGTCACATCTGTGACACCGATTTAAGTACAACGCACTCTCACGACGTATCAAGAACGTCCGAATGGGCAGCGAACACATACCGCACGTACGGAAACAGCGGTGGACGACAGTGTCCGGATACGCGCTCTTCGTCGCGCTGATGGTCGCCGGCTACTATTACAACATCACGTTCGTCCAGTTGGGGCTCATCGACCTCGGCACGCGGCTCGTCGGGATGACCGAAACGGCCGTCTCGATGTGGATGGCTGCGCTCGCACTCGTGACACTCCTCGTCGCAGCCGTGACCGGCTTGACGATGGACCGAAGCGGTTGGAGCACGGACCTCCGAACGAAACTCCGACTGCTGTTCGGCGTCGTCTGCGTTCAGTTCGCACTCACGCTCGTCGCCCCGACGATTCGGACCGTCCCCGCGTTCGGCGCGTGGATCGTCTTCGCGTCGGTCGGGCTCGGTGTCGGCTTTCCCGTTTCCTTCTCGCTCGCCATCGATCTCGTTCCGGTTCCGGACCGCGGATACGTCGCCGCAGCGATCACGGCGATCGCATATTTTCTAGCGAACGCGATTTCGCTTTCCTGGTCAGTCGACGTTTTCAGTCGAGTACTGGTGGCCGCGATGGCACCGGGGCTCCTGCTGCTTGGCGTCCTGTCGTTCGCCAGTTTCGATCGTCTCGATGCGGTCCTCGACGCGCTCGGCGCGCAACACGAGCGGTACGGTACCGGACGGTTCTGTCGCGGGGAACCGATTCGGGCGCGGAATCTGGCGTTCGTGGTCCCGGTCGTCTTGATGTTCGGCGTGTTCTTCATCGATAGCCTCGGATTTCTTCGGATTATTGACACGCCGTCGCTTCTGCTGAGTTCCTGGCAGTCGCCGGACCTCTCGACGCGGCTGTTCATCGCCGCCGCACACGTCGTCGGCGCGGTGATGGCCGGGGTCATCTACGCGAACTACTCGCTCTCGCGGATCTTCCTCTGGACGTTCGCACTGTTCGCTCTCACACACGTCATGTACACGTCCGACCTGCGATTCGCCGCGGTGTTTCCCGCGATCGCGGGGAACGGAACGTCCCCGCTGAATCCCGCCAGCTACGCAGTCGCGGTGAGTTTCTACACGACGCTGAACTTCGCACTCTGGCCCGACCTCTCCACGCCGCAGACGATCGGCACCCATTCAGCGATCGGGATCGGCGTCGCCGGATGGCTCGCCACGTTCTCCAGTACCGCGCTCGCGCTGTACTTCCAGGCGACCGAGCTCACGCTCCTTTCACATCTGAACGTGGTGCAGGCACTCTCGCTACTCCTCTTGTTCGGGCTCGCCGTGGGTCTGTACGCGAGACGGATGGTCGAACTCGCTCGCGGCGACGGAGGTGCGAGCGCGTGAGTCCGACGGAAGCCATCCCGCTTCTCATCGTCGTCCTCCTCATGCTCTCCGTCGGCGGCGGCGACGTGCAAGAGATGTCCGTGACGTTCCAAGGCGCCACCGACCTCGATTCGCTCGCGGACGTCCACGTGGTCGCCGGCGGGACCACCACCGTCCCCGCGGACGCGACAGTGGACGGCGACATCTACGTGATCGGCGGCAGCGCAGCCATCGAGGGGACCGTCGACGGGGACGTGACTCTCCTCAACGGGAATCTCTCGGTAGACGACGCCGCGACTGTGACCGGGTCCCTTCAGACGTATTCGGGATCGGCCGCGGTCAGTTCGGATGCATCGGTGGGCCGCGTCTCCCAATTCGAGGCACCAACCCCTTCCAGTTCGCCCGCACAGCGGGCCGGGGGCTTCCTCCTCCAATTCCTCGTCCTCGGCGCGTTCGGGTGGTGGCTGGTCGACCGACACCCGCTCGTCATCGAGAACGTCGGCGCGGCGATCACCGACCACGCGCTTGTCAGCGCCGTCGTCGGCAGCCTCGGTGCAACGACGCTGCTCGTCCTGTTCGTCTATATGGCGTTCACCCTCGTCCTGCTCCCGCTCGCCATCGTCGGGCTGTTCGCCGAGTTCCTGACCATTCTCTACGGTCAAGCCGTGTTCGGGTATCTCATCGGAACGCGCCTTCCGATCGAATCAGACGGCGTCGCGACGCTCGCCGGAATCGGCACGCTCCTGCTCGCCCTCGAGCTCTTCGGGTTCGTACCGTTCCTCGGTGGACTCGCACAACTAGCGATCGCAGTCGTCGGGTTCGGCGCCGTGGTAAACACGTACTTCGGCCTCCAGCGGTTCGAGCCCATCACCATTCCGGGAGGAGCCTAGCCGTGTCGGTAGCCGCGACCGAACCCGACTCGCGTCGAGATATCCAGAGACACTTTCTCCGAGCCCGAGCGGTGCACTACGAGAGTCCCGGTGCTGCGACGGTCGCGGCTCCGAACTGTCAGGGTGATCAAATTTGCTCTGTCGAACTCACCAGAAGGGGACAGGAATTGCGTGCAACATACAGAGAGCATATTCAGCACGAGTTCCCATTCAGTCGGGTGGTGTCCCACTCGGCGTCGGCCTACGGTGTTGCTGGCAGTGATTGTCTCCCAAGCAACAGAGCTTCGATGGAACGCTGGCTTCTCAGCAAACCGCAAGCGTGTGTGAAGGGTTCACTAGGACCAGAGACGGTATAGTCACTCCAGTGCGAGAAGCCGCTGGCCGTCGCCAATAGCCGCGAAGACTGCGCCGTCGGCGATACTCACACCCGAGGCGGAGCCACCGCCGTGGCTATACTGCCACCGCAGTGGATCGATCCGCGCTCCGGCGACACCTGTTCCGCCGGAGAGTTTGTAGGCGAGGATGCTATCGCTTCCGCCGATGTACAGCGTGTCACCGGCGGCTGCGGGCACGCTGCTTGCAGCGTCATCGAACGTCCACTGTTCGCGTCCGTGGTCGATATCCAGCCTCGTGAGCCCACCGCCATCGGCGCCGTACAAGGCACCGTCAGCACGAACGAGAAGGCCCTGTGCAACCGGCCCGTCTTCGGCGTGCCAACTCACGCGACCGGCGTGGGCGGCAGTCCGCAGTTTCAGAACGCCCCCGCCGAATGTTGCAACGTACAGTGAGTTTCCCTGCTCGGCCGTCATCGCCGTGACGCCACCCGGGACCTTCGTTCGCCAGAGCCCACGGCCATCATAGACCATATACACTTCTCCACCTGTTGTCCCCGCCGTCACGCCAGCGACGTGCTGGGACACGAGGCGATTGATCTCCCCGTACACCGTCTTTCTCCATTGGACCGTCCCCGGCGAACTTGATGACCTCTCCTTGAGAGAAACCGCCAGGATAGTACCATCGAGAGTGCCGATGTACAGGGTGTTCCAATCGTATCCCGCCACTGGCGGAGCCGAGACTCGACTGGCGGTGTCGACACGCCATTGTTCCTCCCCTGATTCTACATTGAGTGCGATAACCCCTGATTCGGTTCCGACATATGCGCGCCCATTGTGCACGGCTGGTGGCTGATATTGGACGGCAGTTTCGTCCGGCTCTTCGTCTCGAAACCGCCACATGGACTCGCCAGTCACCGCATCGAAGGCTTCGACTCCGTACCACGTCGATTGGAGGGCCACGCCATCTGCGATGATCGGTTGGCCGATCGGCGTTCCCTCAAGCGGCGCGGTAAACCGCTCACTTGGTGATGAGCGTGGAGCGGCCGCCAAGGGGAGGTAGCCGGACCGCATGCGGTCAGCGCCGACCATCGGCCACGTCGTATCTGTCTCAGTGCCG
The DNA here is from genome assembly GCF_030127145.1 of Halobaculum halobium. Lineage (NCBI taxonomy): Archaea > Methanobacteriati > Methanobacteriota > Halobacteria > Halobacteriales > Haloferacaceae > Halobaculum > Halobaculum halobium. The sequence continues at coordinate 111,492 of NZ_CP126159.1, read as the reverse complement.
GGGGTCGCTGCAGTTCCGTCGGTACTCACACATCCCGTGAGCGATGCGAGAGCCCCACCGTTGAGACCGGCGAGCACTGCGCGTCTGGAGGGCATCACTTCAACGTCTGGACCCGGTATAATATCTCTTGGCCCTGTTGGACTGCCCAGTCTGTGGGATGAGTCCACGATCGTATTGACCTGCTGGAAACGCACCGAGTCCAACGCCGATTTTCATTACGCCGCTTGTATCAGCTGCTGAGCGGCTCAACAGAGCCACTGTTTTTGAAGAGCGGACAGTTGAAACTGATATCCGATGACGGAGATCGTTAGCCTGGGCAGTATTAACATCGACAGGGTCCATCGAGTCACGAAGTCAACGCTGACTGATCTCCATGCGAACTTCGAGTGGTTTCCGGAATCCGGAGACACAGTCGCCGTCGCTGAGACCCCAGCAGAATTTGGCGATCTCCCGACGACGAGGTTCCACGGTGGGAAAGGCGCCAATCAGGCTGTCGCCGCAGCCGCTGCACAGGCGGAGAGTATGCTGCTGGGGAAGGTCGGTTCCGACCACGCTGACTTCGACGTACTCAACACGCTCCGGCAGTCCGGGGTCCGAGTCGACCAAGTCGGTGTAACGTCTGCAGAGACAGGAACAGCCCATGTCTTCGTCACCGACGATGGCGAAAACCGGATCGTCGTTCACGCCGGCGCAAACGAGTCCGTCGACAGCACCTACATCAGTGAGCAGTACGAGGCGATCCAAGCGGCTGAGTATCTCTTAGTACAAAATGAGATCCCGATTGCTCCTGTCTGTGATCTCCTCCAGACGCTTGCGACAGCAGAATCCAGACCGACAGTGATCGTCGATCCGGCACCAGTTGCTGGTGTAGAACGGGTGTTTGACTGCCGTGCGGTCGATATCGTGACGCCCAACGAACGCGAGTGTGAACGATTGCGCGGAGCGCTGGAAGCCTTTGATGGGACGGTAATCCATACGCGTGGCGGAAACCCTGTTCACGTCGACAACGGAACCCAATTCAGCGTCGATCCACCGGATCTGCCACCTGTCGATACAACGGGTGCGGGTGACACATTCACGGGGTTCCTTGGCGGACGGCTTGCCCAGGGCGACTCGCTACGAGAAGCGGTTGAGTCCGCGACTGTCGCCGGAGCATTGTCAATTCAAGAAGCGGGGGCTCGCGGTGCCATTCCCCCGTACTCTGCAGTGCAGGCGTGGCGGGCGGCCGAGTAACTAGTTCCACCTGTAGACTTTGTGGTGCCTCACTCTAGCAAACCGAATCCATCTGAAGTACGGCGGAGGTGCGTCGCACGGGTATTGTCGACCCGGAGGTATACGACGGCGACACGACGGACACGTCTTTCGTCCACATCGGAACGAAAGTCTACGTGCAGTCGGGGCTGCCGGACGATCCAGAAGCCGACGCCGAGCACAGCACAGTCCCCGGTGTGGATCTCGGTCTCGACCAAATCGCCCCCACGTCCACCGGGACGTTCTGGAGCGGTGTCTATTCGATTGCGCCACTCACTGCGATACGCTCGTCAACGCCTTTCTCCCGAGGTGTGACTGTCTGGCTATCATGCGACGCGGTTCCGAAGCGGCTCTCCGGACTGGTACTGTCGAAAGATCTCTTCGGCCAACTCGGCGAGGTCGCGGTGGTAGCAGTTCGTGGTCGACCCCTGGTGGGGGGAGACGATCACCTCTTCGAAGTCCCACAGTGGGGAGGATTCCGGGAGCGGCTCCGTCCGAAACACGTCGAGTCCGGCGCCGGCGATGACGCCGTCATCGAGGGCGGAGATGAGCGCGTCCTCGTCGACGACGGGTCCCCGCGCGACGTTGATGAGGTAGGCGTCCGAGCGCATGTGCTGAAACTCTGCCGTCGAGATCATCCCTTCCGTTTCCGGAGTATCGGGCACCGCGAGGACGACGAACCGAGCATCGCCGATCGCCTCGTTGAGCTCGTCCGGCGGATAGATAGCCGAGACGCCCTCGACCGACGCGTCCGAGCGGCGGACGCCGACGACGTCCATTCCGAGGGCGCTCGCGCGGGTCGCGACTCCCCGACCGATCGTTCCGAGCCCGACGACACACACCGATTCGGTATCAACGGTGAACGGACGATCGTACGGCGGGTCGTACCACTGGCGACGGGTCTGCTTGTCTCGATAGACGTGGAGCCGACGCGCGAACATCACCATGTACCCGACGACCAGCTCGCCGACGGTCGTGTCGTGAATTCCCGTACTGTTCGTCAGGGGCGTGCCGGCGTCCTCGTACGCCTCGGTGTCGAACTCGTCGTACCCCGCGCGGATGCAGTGCACCCAGCCGGCGTCGATGAACCCGTCGCGTGGTCGGTACGACGCGACCGCGTCGGTCTCGTCGAGACCCGCGTCGTCGCCGACAATCTCAACGGGTACGGGGAGGTCGTCGAGCGCGGCGGCGAACGACTCGATCGGGACTTTCTCGTCGACGCTCTCGTGGACACAGAGTCGCTCCAGCGGGTCGATACGTGGCACGTCGCACCCACGATGCTGTCGGATAATCAACCTTCGTACGGGCGCCAGCACGCGACCGAGCGGACACCCACCGACGAACGCTCCGCCGACTTCACAGCCGTGACTGGAGGTCGGAGACGACCGCCTCGGTCCCCTCTGACCCCCCGAGGTCCGGAGTCCGAGGCGCCGACGAAGCGGCGAGTTGATCCACGACAGCGTCCCAAAGCGCGTTTGCCGTCCGTCGCTCGCCGAGATCTTCGAACAGGAGCGACCAGGAGAGCACCGTCGCGAGGGGGTTCGCGACGCCTCGGCCGACGATGTCGGGGGCACTTCCGTGGACCGGCTCGAACATCGAGGGGTACTCGTCGCTTGGATGGACGTTCCCCGAGGGCGCCAGCCCCATGCTCCCGGTTATCTGTGCGCCGATGTCGGTGAGGATGTCGCCGAAGAGGTTCGAGGCGACCACCACGTCGAACTCGTGGGGGCGGCGGATCAAGTCCATCGCTGCGGCGTCCACGAGCAGGCGCTCGACGTCGACCGACGGGAACTCCCGGGCCACGTCCGCAACCACGTCGTCCCAGAAGACCATGCTGTGGGCCTGCGCGTTCGACTTCGTGATGCTGGTCAGGTGTCCCTCGCGTTCGGTCGCGGCCTCGAACGCTGCCCGGACGATCCGTTCGGTCCCGCGCCGGGTGAACAGCGCAGACTGGACGGCAGTCTCGTGGGCCAGCCCCCGGTGTTCTCGTCCGCCGACGTCAGCGTACTCTCCCTCCGTGTTCTCTCGGTAAACCACGAAGTCGATGTCGCCGGAACCGTAGCCGCGGAGCGGGCTCTCGATGCCCTCGAAGAGGACGTTCGGTCGCTTGCAGACGTACTGATCGAACCCCTTCCGGATCGGCAATAGGAGGCCGTGCAACGTCACGTGGTCGGGCACCTCCGGGTGGCCGACGGCGCCGAGGAAGATCGCGTCGAACCCTTCGAGGCGGTCGAGCGCGTCTTCGGGCATCATTTCGCCGTGGTCGAGGTAGTACTCGGTCCCCCACTCGAAACGCGTCGTCTCGAAGGTGACGCCCGACGCGGCGGCCGCATCCTCGACGAGGGGAAGCGCTGCGTCTACGACTTCCGGACCGATCCCGTCGCCGGGGATGACAGCGATGTCATGTGTGGCCATGGCGACCCGATTCGGCGGATGTGCATTTGAACCTTGGTCTCGCGTGACGAGGTCGGTCTCGGAGTAGGTCTCGGTAGCTGAGGCCGACCCCGCGCCGGGCCCGCCGGCCCAACGGGTGGCACCCGGTTCGGCGGTGTCAGCTCACTCGGCGTCGGCCCGGTAGTACATTTCACCGTCGACAAGCAGTCGAGCGGTGCGGCTGACGCGGACGCGTTCGATAGTCGGTTCGCCCGCGCTGGTCCCCGTTTCGGTGCCTATCGTAATCGTTCCCTTCGGATGACCGATGGTCACGTCCGGTCCGTCGCCGGGTCGGGCGAACTCAGCCGGGATCGTTCCGCCGAGGCGGGTCGCCGCGGCGAGACACATCGCGCCGGTCGTCGCGTAGGAGTGGTGGGGCGTCTGCGTCGTCACGATGCGGGAGGTGACGTCGACGTCGGCGGCGTCGACGCGGTCGCCAGAGACAGTGGCGTACGACTGGGGCTCCGACACCAGCGCGACCTGCGGGACCGCGGCCCGCTGGTCAGCCGCGTCGCGTCGGTCCTCCACGAGGCCGAGGCGCTCGCAGACGGCCCCCCGTATCAGTTCGAGTCGATCGAGCAACTCCGGGTCGTTGAGCTCCTGAGGCAGCTCCGTTCCGTCGAGTCCGAGGTCGCGGGCCCTGAGGAACACGTTCGGGTTCGCTACGTCGACGATCGAGACGGCGTAGTCGTCGCCGACGACGGTGACCGTCTCGACGCGCTCTCCGGTCGGGAACAGGCGACCGGTGACCGCGCCCGCTGGGCGTCGGAAGTATGAGTCGATCCGGGCGCCAGTCCCCGGGACGCCGTCGACCCGGTAGTCGCCGCGGACAGCCGGCTTGCCGTCGGCGACGGGAACGACTTGGTCGACGTACGTCTCCGTGTTCGTGTTGTAGAGGGTTAGCTCAGTCTCTGGGGCCGCGGTGTCGACGAGCCCCGAACGGAGCGCGAAGACGCCGACGCCGCTCGTCAGGTTCCCGCAGTTCCCCGACCAGTCGACGACGGCGTTCTCGATCCCGATCTGCCCGAATGTGTACGCGACGTCGGCGTCGTCGCGATCGCTCTCGTCGACGATCATCACCTTGCTCGTGTGAGAGTTCCCGCCGCCGATCCCGTCGACTTGGAGCGGGTCGGGCGTCCCGAATATGTCGATCAACACCTCGTCACGCCGCTCGCTGTCGTCCGGCAATTCGCCGGGCGTCACGTACAGCCCCCGGCTCGTACCGCCGCGGATCAGCGTTCCGTCGAGGTGCTCTTGGTGCGTCGGATCGGCCATGCCGCCGGGTTCACGGTCGTGTACCGTAGGCGTTGTGTCGGATCGACTTCCCTCGGAAGTGGCCAGTCCTCGGCTCAGAAATAACGCCGACGGAGAGATCGCAGACCGGGGGGCAGATCGACCCAGAGTTCTCCGTCGCCGCCGCTCAGCCCGTCGTTTGTGCTTCCAGAAAGCACATTGCGCCGCCACTGGGAGAGTCGGACATGCGACGTCGCGCCCTGTTGGCCGCGCTCGCCGGCGCTGGTGCCCTCACCGCCGGCTGTCTCCGGGGCGGCGATGCCGACCATAGGAACCGACGCACCGACGCATCCACGGCGACGACCGCCACGACGGGGACTCTCCCAGCGAGTGAGTTGCGCGTCGACCTCGACGCGATCCAGCCGGCACTCGTCGAACTGGACACCGACTACTACCGACTCGTCGCGGGATCCGACCGCCAGTACCTCGTGCTGTCGGTGTCCGTGGACTCGGGATCGCCGCCCTCGCGTTCGGCCCTCCGGTTCCGGTTCGACGGGGAGGAGTACGCGCCGTGGCAATGGGAACAGATTCCGGCACGCCAGTCGAAGGGGTCGGGCGACGAACAGTACACCAACCAGATGGGGACAGGCTGGGTCGCGTTCGACCTCCCCGCGGCTGGCGATGCGAGCGACGCCGCGCTCGTCTGGCCGGCCGGCACGTGGCGACCGGACGAACAGATGCGGCGACTCCTGGCCGAGCCGGCACCGACGCTGACACTGGACGAGTGGCGAGTGCCGGGGACAGTCTCACCCGGCGGCACAACGGTGTTCGAGTTCGCGGTCAGAAACGATGGCGAGGTTCCCGGCTGGTTCGTCGGCGGCGTCAACGCCGACGGCTGGTACCCACATCGGCCTGTCGCACACCTCTCGCGCCGGGTGCCTCCCGGGGAGACTGTCACGTGGGAGGTCGCCGGCGAGCCAATTGATCTCGTGGAGGAGAGCTGGTCTGAGCAGGTCGGGGACGGGGAACCGGACGTCGAGTACGAACTGGTCTGGCCCGGCGGCAACCGACGGCGCTCCGTCCGCGTGGCTGAAGCGGAGCGAACAACCGGGCCAGCGGACAGCGGCGCGCACGAGTGGTGAATGGCTGTCGTAGCGGTACCCCCGTCGAGCCGGCGTGTTCCCCATCCACACCGCGTGCTCGTGTTCAGTCCTCGTCGGTCGCGAACCGCGCTTCGAGGTCATCGACAGCCGGCTTGCCGATCAGGTCCGTGTAGTAGTCCCAGTCGACGACTGCGTCGGGAGCCTCGTACTCCTCGGGCGTCTCGACGGCTGTTTCCAGTTCCGCCAGCGCTCGCTTCATCCCGGCGGTCGCCGCGGCGGTGATGAGCCGCGGGTAGATGACGACGTCGACGCCGATCTCCTCCAACCGCGCGGCCGGGATCAGCGGCGTCGTCGGACGGCTTCGAACACCGAATCCCATATTCACTGAGAGTGGTGCGTCCACCTCCGCAGCAACCCGTCGGATGTCCTCCTCGGAGCGCAGCGCGTCCGCGAAGACGACGTCCGCGCCGGCGTCGGCGAACGCGTTCAGCCGCTCGATCGCCTCCTCGAGGCCGAGCGGTTCGGTCGCGTCGGTCCGCGCCTTCAACAGTACGTCGGGCGCGTGCTCGTCGCGAGCGTCGGTCGCAGCCTCGATTTTCGCCACGGCTTCGTCGAAGGGGATGACGGACTTGCCCGCCATGTGGCCGCACCGCTTGGGCCACTCCTGGTCTTCAATCATGACGGCCGCCGCGCCGGCGTCTGCCAGCCGCCGGACCGTTCGGTGGACGCTGACCGCGTTCCCGTAGCCCGTGTCTGCGTCGACCCAAATCGGGATATCGACCGCGTCAGCGATCTCTCGCGACTGGTCAGCGACGTCCGGGAGCGTGAGGAAGCCGACGTCCGGCTGTGCCAGCCGGCTGTTCGAGACGCCAGCCCCCGACAGGAAGCCCGACGCGAACCCCTGTTGCTCGACGAGTCTCGCGCTGATACCGTCGTACACGCCCGGTACGACCGCGATACCCGATTCTTCGACCGTCTTGGCCAACTGCTGACGCCCGTGCATACGGGCCATCCACAACCCGTCCATAAAACATCGATCGGACGGGTCAGAGTAGTGTCTCAGGCCGTGTCGGCCAGCCAGAGCAGGATAGAGAGACCGGTCGCAGCGAGCAGCGCCGCGGTGAGGAGGCCGAACGCCGGCCGGAGTCCCACTGTCTCGGAGAGAACGCCGACGAGGGCAGGGGAGGACGCGCCGGCGACCATCTGGATCGTCCGCACGGCGCCGAGGCTCCCACCGGCGACCGAGGTAGGGATGACTGACATCAAGTACGCGCCCCGAACGGGGCGGTAGCCGTGCGCGCCGATCCCGAGACAGACGACTGCCCCGCCCAGCGCGAGCGGACCGCCGACGCCAGTCAACAGGAGGACCGACCCCAACCCGACCGTCGCGAGCCCGACTGTGAGAACGATTACCGGGAGCGTTCCGGTCCGGTCGCTGATCTCTCCAGTGAGCAACTGTACGAGGCTCACCGCAAACAGCGCGCTGAACAGGAGGGACGCGGTGGTCGAGCCGAATCCGGCCTCCCGCGTGAAATACAGCGGGAGGAAGGCGATCGTGGCGTTATACGCGAACGAGAACAGGCTCGTGACGAGGACGAACACGGAGAAGCGCCACTCCCGGAACAGCGCCCCGTACTCGCGGACCGGGGCGGCGGCCTCGGCGTCAACCGACCCCTGGTCAGCGTTCTCGTCCGTGTCCTCGTCGGGCAGCCGTTCGGGAACTCGGACGACGAGGGCGACGGTGACACCGACCCCGACGAGCCCGGCGAGGAGGAACGTCGTCCGCCAACCGGCGCCGAACACCGCGGGTGAGCCGGCGAACAGCACCACGGCCGCCGGTGCCGCGGCGCCTCCGAACGCCCCGAAGGTGTCGAACACGCCGAGCACTCGGCCCGTCTGGCCGGGATACGTTCGAGAGAGCACCTGCAGGCTGACGGTCTTGAGGGGCCCGGTCCCCGCGCCGATGATCAACATCGCACCGATGAGCACGGGGAGCGGGCCGTCGACGGCCAGCGCGAGCGCCCCGACGGCCGCGAGCAACGACCCCCCGCCGATGACGGCCACGGGGCTGAACCGATCGGCGAGCAAGCCAGACGGGAACTGGAGAGCCGCGTAGACGAACAACAGGGCGCTGAATGCACCACCCAGCATAGCGGCGGAGACGTCGTAAACCGTCCCGAGACGTTCGAATAGCGGCGGGAACGCGAAGCGGACGAACTTGCCGAGGAACCACAGGACGGCGGTGATAACGACAGCGTCGAAGCGGCCGAGCCGACGGACCAGCGACGTGGTCACGGTCTGTCACCGTCGGTGTGTCCGTCTCTCGAACCCGACAGCTGGCGCGCCTCGGTATCCGGACGAAACGGGGCATGAGCCGTCAGCGGACACGTCCGGCGGGAACGATACTGTCTCCCTGCCGCCATATACCCGATCGGTGTGATCCGAGGGTTCTTAACATGGTACGTGATAGACCGCGACAAGGATGGTTCGACGTGGGCACGATAACGACTCCGCGGTGAGTGTCGATGTCCGCTGCCGGAGCGTGACCGATCCCCGAGCGTCCTCCTGCGGGACGAGCGAATGACGCTCCTCACCGTCGAGGACCTCGCGGTGCGGTACGAAACGCGTGAGGGGTCGCTCCACAGCGTGAACGGCGTCTCGTTCAGCATCGGCGACGGAGTCAACTACGCGCTCTCGGGCGAATCTGCATCGGGGAAGTCGACGACTGCGAAGGCGATTCTCGGGCTGTTACCCGACCACGCTGTGGTCGAGTCTGGTCGGATCGAGTTCGAGGGACGGGACCTCCGCTCGTTGACGTCCTCACAGCGACAGGACCTCCTCTGGGAGGAGATTGCGTTCATTCCACAGACGGCCATCGACGCGCTCGACCCGGTGATGACCGTCGGCGCACAGACGAAGCAAGCGATCCAGACGCACCGAGAACTCTCTGAGGATAACGCCGACCGCCGGGCACGCGAACTGTTCGAGACAGTCGGGCTCGATCCCGAGCGGATCGACGACTACCCCCACCAATTTTCGGGGGGAATGCGCCAGCGGGTCGTCATCGCGATGGCGCTCGCACTTGACCCGAAACTGATCATCGCCGACGAGCCGACGACCGGGCTCGATGTGATCGTCCAGGACAAAATCATCGACAACATCCTCCAGATACAGGAGGAAACCGACAGCTCGCTGCTGCTCATCACCCACGACATGAGCGTCATCGCCGAGACCTGCGACGAGATGTCGGTGATGTACGGCGGGACGGTGATGGAGCAAGGTCGCGTCGAGAACCTCCTGATCAACCCTTCGAACCCGTACACGATGGGGCTGAAGAACGCGTTCCCGGCGCTCGACGACGACGGAGACGACCTCGTCTCGGTTCCGGGGAAGCCCCCGAGCCTCGACGAGAGTCCAACCGGGTGCGTCTTCGAGCCGCGCTGTCCGTTCTCGACCGAGGAGTGTTCGACGACCGAGCCGGAGGTGGAGCCACTCCCCTACCGGGATCACAGCGTCGCGTGCCACAATGCCGACCGCGCGGCTCGGATGCGCCGCGACGCCGAGGACGCCGCGACGTGGGGAGGATCCACGGAGGGCTCGCGGTCCGACTCGGGCGAAGTTCTGCTCGAAGTCGACGGGCTCTGCAAGTGGTACGAGCGCTCGGAGTCGCTACTGGGGCGGCTCCCCATCGGCGGCGTCTCGCCGACCGTAACGGGGATCTCGAGCAGCGTCCGCCGGTGGTACAAACAGCGCGGGGAGATCCTCGGCGAAGTGTTGAACGACGACGAGTCGCACGTCCGTGCCGTCGACGGCGTCTCGTTGTCGGTGTCGCGCGGAGAGATCCTTGGCGTCGTCGGCGAGTCCGGCTGTGGTAAGTCGACGCTGGGCCAGACGCTCGCACTCTTAGAGAAGCCGACGCGCGGGGGATTCACCTTCGACGGGCGCTCGCACGAGCACTACCAAGACGACAACCTCCAGTCGTTCCGCCAGAAGCTACAGATCGTCTTCCAAAATCCCTACGACTCCCTAAACCCGCGGATGACCGTCGAGCAGTTGGTCGGGGAGCCGCTGACGATCCACGACTACCGACGCGACGAGCGCGACTCGGCCGTCTGCGAGACGCTCGAACAGGTCGGGATGGCGCCGGCAGAGCGCTATCTGGACAAGTACCCGAACGAACTCTCGGGCGGACAGCGCCAGCGGGTCGCCATCGCCCGTGCGCTCGTCATCGACCCCGACTTCCTCATTTGCGACGAGCCGGCGTCGATGCTCGACGTGTCGCTCCAAGCCGAGGTGCTCAACCTCCTCCGGTCGCTCGCGAACACCGAGGGTATCGGCGTCTTGTACATCTCTCACGACCTCGCGAGCCTCACGCAGATCGCCGACCAGCTGTCGATCATGTACCTCGGGCGGTTCGTCGAGACGGGGCGGACCGAGCGGATCGTGAGCGACCCGAAACACCCCTACACCGAGGCGCTCCTCTCGGCGGTCCCCGAGACCGACCCCCGGGGGAGCCGTCAGCGGGTCCTTCTCGACGGGAAGCCCGCTGATCCGGAGGACGCGCCGACGGGGTGCCGGTTCTCCCCCCGCTGCCCGAAGTCGACCGAGCAGTGTCGGTCGGCGGAGCCCGAACTCGACGTGTGGACGGGGACTGACCACGCGGCGGCGTGTTTCCACCCGACGGAAGACCCAGTGACGGGTGAGGCTGCGCGGGTCGGCGACGCGGCTGACGACTGACCGGACGGGGGCGTCCCCGCATTTTTCACCCCGATACGCGTGGTCTCCGTATGGTTCGACGCTCGCTGTTGTACTCCCCGGGCGACGACCGCGAAATGCTCGAGACGGCAGTCGAGACAGATACGGACGCGGTCATCTTCGACCTCGAGGACGCGGTCGCGCCGGACGCGAAAGCGGAGGCGCGGCGAACGGTCCGCTCGGCGCTCGATGATCTCACGGACCCAACTCCGAGCATCATGGTCCGCGTCAACCCCTACGACCGGACCGGACGGGCTGACGTCGACGCGGTCGTCGGCGACGTGGCCGATCCGCCCGACGGTATCGTCCTCCCGAAGGTGGACGACCCCGCCACCGTGGCGGCTCTCCACGACCGCCTCGCCGACCTCGGGGCAGGCGACGTCGACATCATTCCGCTGATCGAGACGGCGGCGGGCGTCGTCGCCGTCGAGGAGATCGCGGCCGCACCCGGCGTCGCGGCCGTCGCGTACGGCGATCAAGACTTCACCGCCGACGTCGGCGCGACCGTGACAGACGACAAGACGGAGTCGCTGTACGCCCGCCAGCGGACCGTCGTCGCCGCGGCGGCCGCGGGCGTCGACGCGCTCGACACCGTCCACACCGACATCGAAGATACGACCGGGCTCCGAGAGCAGACCGAGTTCGTCGCCGACCTCGGGTTCGACGGGAAGCTCGCGATCCACCCGGGCCAGGTGCCGGTTATCAACGAGGCCTTCACCCCGACCAGCGAGGAGATCGACTGGGCAGAGACGGTGCTCGCCCGGCAAGATGAGGCCAGCGAGGGGGGATCTGGAGTGTTCACCGTCGACGGCCAGATGATCGATCCGCCGCTGGTCGAGCGCGCCCGGACGATCGTCCGTCGCGCCGAGGCCGCCGGGATCCGATAGCCGCGTCGGCTCTCTCGCTGCTCACCTCGGTGGCTTCCGCTCCAGCCCCTCGCAGTTTCTCTCGCCGGCCCAGCAGGTCACGAGACGGGGTGCTCGGACGCGATCCGCTCCATCGCCGCGCGAAGCCGATCCCGGTAGGTGTCGAGGTCGTCGGACTCGATCGGGTTTCCGTGGATCGGCGCCACCGCGGTCACGTCGTACGACGCGAAGATGTCGTCGAGCGTGCGGTCGACCTTTTCGGGGGCGACGTAGCGGAGCCACACGAGGTTGTCCCGGTGGTACTCGTACACGCGCTGTGCGGGAGTCCCCTCCGCGAAATCACCCGAACGGTAGTCACACTGACCGGGATCGTGGTAGTTGCCGAAACCGTCAGCGGTGAACAGCACACCGTCGCCGTGATCGTAGATCCACGTTGTGTGCGACCGATCGGCCAGCGGCGGGTCGATGAAGCTGAACTCCCGTCCCTGGATCGTCAGCGACCCGCCGATGTCGCACTTGCGGGCGTCCGGGAGCCCCTGTTGGGCCGGCGAAGCCGACGACGCGACGAGTTCGACGTTCCCGGTGTCGCCGCCCAGCGGCGAGACGTTCGCCGCGTGGGGGTAATCCGAGTGTGAGAGGACGATGGCGTCCGGGCCGTCGCCGTCGGTCGCCTCGTCGACGGCGGCAGTGATCTCCTCGCGATGGTAGAACGACCCTGAGTCCACGAGCACTGTTCCCTCCGGTGCACGCAGGAGATACAGCGAGACGTGCTCGTGGCCTCCCTCGTGGTCGTAACACTGATTGATCCACTCGACGCTGGGCGTGACTTGGACCGTCATGCGCGTCCCTCCGCGCTGTCGTGTTCTGTCATTTGATCACCCGAGGGTGCCGATACGGCCCTGTTCGTCGATGGTGCGCGTCACGTCTTTCATCAACTCCATGTAGTCGGTGGCGTCTTCACGGATGACCAGCCCGTGGGCGGGCGCGATGATCTCCGGGTCGAACTTCTCGATGAGCGCGTCGATCTCCGCGTTCGTCTTCTCGACGTCGACGTACTGGTACCAAAACAGGACTCGGCCGTGGAACTCGACGAGCCTGCTCGGGTCGAAGCTCCCGTCGAGTTCGTCGACGAAGGACAACCGTTCCTCGTCGAGGTGAATGAATCCCATCCAGTCGACCGGGAACAGCGTCTCCGTCTCCCGCTCGGTCATCCACACCGACACGGGCGCGTCGAGGAACGTCGCCTCGTGGAACTCGACGGTGCGGTCACCGACGTCGATCCGGTCGCCCTCGGTGACGTGGATCCCGTCGTCGAGGCGGTAGAGTTCGTGGTCGTTGCCGTAGCCGGGGGCGACGAGCGTCGCCTCGGGGTGCTCCTCGAGGATTGCGAGGGCGTTCCCGGCGTGGGGGACGTCCGGGTGAGAGACGACGAGGTAGTCGAGACCCCGATCGCCGACCACGTCGTCGATGGCAGCGAGAACGTGGTCGGTACTTGCCGGCGAGAGGGTGTCAAACAGGAGCGTCTCCTCGCCGCCGTCAACGAGGTACGCACACTGGGGGACGTACGCCTCCCGCCCCGCCTCGTACCACTCCGGAGCGCGGTCGGCCAGCTCCCACGAATCCGTTCGGTCGGGGCCGGCCTCATAGATCCAGTGGATGCCGGGCGCGATTTCGCGTGTCATGTGTGTGCTCCTGACGTGGAGTCCACTAAAATCGTGGAGACGGTTCACAGGTCGCTTATAAATCGCGATTACTATGGCGGCGCTTCGGGGGTACCTTGAGGCCGATTTACAGGCTATCACTTCCCATGCCAAACATCGACACGTCGGCACCGGACGCAGGGCTCGCGATCCCGGAACTCGACCCGCTGTTCGATCCGCGCTCGGTAGCCGTTGTCGGCGCCAGTCCCGACTCGTTCTACTCGGGGAATCTCGTCGCGAACCTCCTCGGGTACGGTTTCGAGGGGACGCTCTATCCCGTCAACCCCGGCCGCGACGAGGTCTGGGGTCGCGAATGTTACGACGACATCGACGACGTGCCCGAGACGGTCGACGTCGTCGTCGTGAGCGTGCCGCGGGAGTACGTCGTCGACGTAGTGGCCGCGGCGGGCGACCGGGGCGTACCGTCGGCGCTCGTCCTCACTGCGGGATTCTCAGAGGCGGACGAAGAGGGAATCGAGCTGGAGTCTCAACTCGCTGAGACGGCTGCCGAGACCGGGATCCGGGTCGTCGGGCCGAACTGCATCGGGGTGATGGCCGCCCGTGGCGCGACGCTCACGTCGACGTGTTCGCGCGAACCTGCGCCCGGACGTATCGGGCTCGTCAGCCAGTCCGGCGCGCTGGCGTTCACCACCTTCTTCGAGCGGGCGGCCGACAGGGACCTCCACTTCAGCCACATCGTCTCGACCGGCAACGAGGCGGATCTGACGCTGACCGATTACGTCGCCTACCTCGCAGTGCAGGAGACGGTAGACGTGATCTGCACCTACGTCGAGGGAATTGACGACCCCGAGCGGTTCATGCGCGTCGCCGAGCAGGCGACCCGCATTGGAACTCCGGTCCTGACGGTCAAGGTCGGGCGCTCGGAACTCGCGGAGGAGGCGACGCTGTCGCACACCGGATCGCTCACCGGGAGCGACGACGCCTGGGAGGCGGCGTTCGATCAGACCGGCGTCCAGCGGGTTCCGGACATCCCCGACCTGCTCTCGCGGGCGAACGCCCACACCGCCTATGGCGCCCCTGACGGCGACCGCGTCTGCATCGCCTCGACCAGCGGCGGCCTCGCGAGCCTCCTCGCGGACATGGCCGCTGAGCGCGACTTGGCGCTCCCCGCCATCGAGGGAGAAACCGAACAGAAACTACTGGACGTCGAGGAACTCTTGACCTACGGTGGGTTCACCAACCCCGCGGACATCCGCGGGTACGGCGCAGAGGCGCTTCCAGCGATCGCCGACGCGGTGCTGTCTGACGACGCCTTCGACGCCTACGTCTTCGCCATCGGCCTCCCGGGGACCGACGAGCGCGCGGAGACTATCGCCGACGATCTACAGTCCATCGTCGCGGCCGCCGCCGACCCGGTGTACGTGCTCTGGACTGGCCGAAAGGCGCCCGAGGACCCGACCGTCACGCCGCCGTACGCTCGCCTCAGGGAGTCGGTTCCGGTGTACGAGGACCCGGGGCGGTGTCTGGACGCGGTCGCGTCGACGACGACGTACGCCGCAGACCGCGACCGCGTACTCGGACGCCCCCCCAGACGCGAGCGCTCGGCGTCCACTGACGAGCCGGCGCTCGACCTTCCGAGGGGGCGCGTCCTGACGTGGGAGGAGACCGCGCCGCTTCTCGATGCCTACGACGTCCCCGTCGCGGAGACACGCCTCGCGACCGACGCCGAGGAAGCCGTCGCGGCCGCAGCGGCCGTCGGCTACCCGGTCGTGCTGAAGGTCGACTCGCCGGCGCTCCCCCACCGAACGGACGTGGGTGCCGTGGAACTCGGCCTCGAGTCGCCCGCGGCCGTCCGGGAGGCGTACCGCGACGTGATGGACGCGGCGCTGGCACACGCCGACGAGTCAGACGTGGCCGGCGTCCTCGTGCAACCGATGGTGGGAGACGGCGTCGAGGCGATTCTCGGGGTCGCCCCCGGCGACGTGTTCGGCTCGCTCGTCACCGTCGGCCCGGGCGGCGTCCTCGTCGAGGCGTTGGACGAGAGCACGACGCTCGTCCCGCCGTTCTCGCGTGATGACGCGCGCCGTGCGGTCGAGCAGACGGCGCTCGCGGATCTGTTGACCGACCGACGTGGAGACGAGCCCCTGTCCGTCGACGCTGTGGTCGACGTGCTGGTGAACCTCGGCGAGTTGGCGACGTCGGTGGAGACTGTCGCCGAACTCGACCTCAATCCCGTCGTCGTCACCGAGGACGGACCGGTGGCAGTCGACGCCCTCGTCCGGACGCGCGACTGATTGCCGTCGGTTCGGCGGCAGGCCACGTGTCCGCCCGCTACGTTCTCCGGTGTTCGTTTGCGTCCGAACGACCGTTGGACAGACAGCGAATCGAACCGGTCCTGAAAACAGCGGCCGGCAGAGGCGTCGCGGCCGGCTACAGCGTCACTTCGTCGCCGATGGCCTGCGAGACCTCTTGGTCGTGTTCCTCGGCGTAGCGTTCCAGGAGCTCGGTCTCGACGTCCTCGACCGGGAAGTAACAGGCCGCCTCGTGATCGTCGGCCGCGAACGCGGAGCGGCCGGGCTCCTCGCCGCGACACTCAGGCCCCGCTTTCGGACACCGGGGGGCGAAGTTACATCCGTCCGGGAGGTTCACCGGGTTGGGCGGCTCACCGGGTAGCAGCACCCGTTGACGGTCGATATCGGGATCGGTCTTGGGCGAAGCCGCCAAGAGCGACGCCGTGTAGGGATGTTTGGGCGTGCGGACCACGTCCTCGGTATCGCCGAGTTCTGCGATCTTCCCCAGATACATCACCGCGAGGCGGTCGGCGATCTGGGTGAGGCTCGCGAGGTCGTGGGAGATGTAGACGATGCCGATGTCGCGCTCGTCGGCCATCTCGCGGAGGATGTTGAGGATGTTGGCCTTTAGCGAGACGTCGAGCATCGATGCGGGCTCGTCACAGATGAGCAGCTGCGGTTCGAGCACGAGCGCCTGCGCGATGGCGACCCGCTGGCGCTCCCCGCCCGAAAGCTGGGCCGGGAGCTTGTCGAGGTACTTCTCGGCCGGCTCGAGGCCGACGTCCGCGATGGTCTGGCGGACGCGCCGGTCTATCTCCTCGGAGTCGACGCCCTGGATCTTCAGGGGTTCCGACACGGCCGCTCGAACCCGCTGGCGGGGGTTGAGAGAGTCGAACGGGTCCTGAAAGATAAACTGTACCCGCGACCGGAACTCCTTGGTGTTCCGGTCGAGCAACTCGTCGATCGGCGTCCCGTCGAGCAGGATCTCGCCGCCGGTCCGCTCTTGGAGCGCAGCGATCACCTCCGCTAAGGTCGACTTGCCACAGCCCGACTCGCCGGCGACGCCGACGATCTCGCCTTCGTGGACCGTGAGATTGACGTCGTTGACGGCCTTGACGTAGTCCGGATCGTCGCCGCGAAGGTCCTCGAGGATCCCCTGAGGCTGCTTGAACCACTTCTCGAGCTCTCGCGTCTCGAGGATGGCGTCGCCGGTCCCGCCCGTCCGGTCACGCTCGTCGCGGGCTTCGATATCCCATGTATCAGGGTCGGCGGCGTCGGCGCGCATCTGGTCGGCCCGGTCGGTGTAGTAACAGGCCGACGCCTGCCCGTTGTCGGTCTCGACGAGCGGCGGGTGTCCCTGCTCACAGTCCTCGGTCGCGAACGGACATCGGTTTCGGAACACGCATCCGGTCGGTTCGCGCATGAGGTCCGGGAGCGATCCCGGGATCGAGATGGCCTGCTCGTCGAACTCGTCGACCTCTGGGAAGGAGTTCTTCAGCCCCATCGTGTAGGGGTTCGTCGGCGTTCTGAACACCCGGTCTGTGTCGCCCTGCTCCATCACCTTCCCGCCGTACAGGACCGACACCTCGTCGCAGGTCTCGGCGACGACGCCCACGTCGTGAGTGATCAAGAGGAGCGAGCTTCCGATCTCCTCTTGGATCTCCATCAGCTTGTCGATGATTTTGTCTTGGACGATGACGTCCAACCCCGTCGTCGGCTCGTCGGCGATGATGAGGTCGGGGTCGAGGGCCAGCGCCATCGCGATGGTGACGCGCTGGCGCATCCCCCCCGAGAACTGATGGGGGTAGTCGCCGGTCCGTGCTGGGTCGAGCCCGACCATCTCGAACACCTCGGCGACGCGCTCGTTCGCCGTCGCTTTCGACACGTTCCGGTGTTTGCGGATAGCCTGTCGGATCTGCGCGCCGACAGACATCACGGGGTCGAGCGAGTCCATCGCACTCTGGGGGATATACGAGATCTCCTCCCAGCGGACAGACTGCCACTCCCGCTCGGAGAGGTCGCTCAGTTCGCGACCGTCGAATCGGACGCTTCCCGACTGGACCTCGCCGTTGTCGTCGAGGAGTCCGAGGACAGACTTAGCGAGCGTCGACTTGCCGCAGCCGGACTCGCCGACGAGTCCATAGTTGTCCCCCTCGTCGATGCTGAACGAGACGTTGTTGACGGCGTGGACTTGGCTGTCCGGCAACCGATACGTGATCTTCACGTCGTCGACTTCGAGTAGACTCATTCTTGCTCCGTCTGTAGGTCTGGGTTGACTATCTCCTCGAACGCCCGTCCGACCAAGAAGACGGCCGTTGTGATGGCGCCGATACCGATGGCGGGCGGCAGAACCCACCACCACGCTACGCGGATCGCGCCCGACCGGAACACCTGTTGGAGCATCCGGCCCCAAGAGGTGGTCGTCGGGTCGCCGAAGCCGAGGAACGCGAGCGACGCCCCGGCGACGATCGACCAACCGACGGCGTATGCGGTGTAGAGGAACCCGATCCCCAAGACGTTCGGCGCGACGTGTAAGAACATCGTCCGCATGTGTCCGGCGCCGCGCGCCCGGGCGGATTTGACGAACGTTCGCTCCTTGACGGTCATTACCTCCGACCGGATGACCCGCGCCGGCATCTTCCAGAGGAAGACGACCAACACGGCGGTGATCAGCCAGACGCTCGGCGTCACGAACGAGAGGATCACCAGCGCCATCGGCAGGAACGGGAGCGCGAACGTCAGGTCCGTCAGCCGCATCAGGAACTCGTCGACACGGCCGCCGAAGTAGCCGCTCGTGAGACCGACGAGGAAGCCCAGAACGCCCGTCCCGACGCCGCCAAACAGGCCGACGATGAGCGTCGGCCGCGCGCCGGCGAGGAACTGGCTCAGCACGTCCTTTCCGAAGGAAGTCGTCCCCAGGACGGCCTTCCCGCCGGGCTCTTGCAGACGCATCATCGATCCGCTCTGTTGGAGCGTGTCCTCGATGGGGTGATACGGGGCGATGTACGGCCCGAAGAGGCCGAGGAAGCCGAATGCGAGGATGATCGCGACTCCGACTTTCGCCGCGTTGTCCTCTAAGACGTGGCCGAGCACCCGTCTGGACCGGCCGAACTCCGAGCGGAGCCGATCTTTCGCGGTGTCGACGTCGAGTGAGTATCCCGACATCAGACATCACCCGCCTCGACGGTCGGATCCAGTTTTGCGTACGCCACGTCGGCGGTGAGGTTCATCACGATGACCGCCAGCGCCATGATGAACACGGCCGCCTGGACCGTCGGGTAGTCCTGGTTGAGGATCGCTTGGACGAGCGCGCGACCGATGCCCGGCCACGCGAAGACGACTTCCAGGGTGATGACTCCCTGAAACAGCATTCCCGTCCGGAGCGCGAAGTACGTCACCAGCGGCAACAGCGAGTTGCGCCCGGCCCGACCGAGCTGTTCCATGTCAGACAGCCCCTTCGCGCGGTGGAGCATGAGGAACTCCGAGCCCTTCCGCTCGACGACGGAGTTGCGGGCGAGCATCAGGAAGTCGCCGCTGTAGAACAACACCGTCGCCGTGAACGGGAGGGTGTAGTGTTTCAGGAAGTCGACCGAGAGGTACGTCTCCAAGTAGCCGTCCGGGTTCGCGAGCGAACTCCGCATCCCGAACGCGGGAAGCCAGCCCAGCCCGTACGAGAAGATGATGAGCAGGAGGATCCCCGTCACGAAGATGGGGACCGCGCGGAAGACGGTGGTCACGACGATGCTCGACTGCTCGAACCACGACCCGCGGTTCCACCCGGCGTACATCCCGGCCAACGAACTGATGATCGCGGTCACGACGAGCGCGGGCAACAACAGGACGAGAGTGTTCATCAGCGCCGGAATGATGATCTCGCCGACCGGCCGCTGCTGGGTGAGCGAGATGCCGAACTGGAACGTGAACAGGTTCTGGATGTACTTGAAGTACTGCACGTAGATCGGCTCGTCCAGCCCGTACATCGCGCGTACCTCCGCGACCTGCTCGGCCGTGAGCGCCCCGGACGCGACGAGCCCGCTGAAGGGGTCCGCAGGCAACATCCGCAACGTGACGAAGATTACACTGACGGCTATCAGCGTCAGCATCGCCGCGATCAGGCTCCGTTTTATCAGGAAGCGTCGAAAGCTCATGGGGAGTAGTGGGAGATCTGCTTACGAGAAGTCGCTTTGATCCAGTTCCGAGCGGGTCGCGTGGCCGTTTTCGACGCGTGTTTCGAACGCGCTCCAGGCGTCACCCTCCGGCCAGACGAGCATGTCGTTGTCGTCGAACGTGTACCCGGCCTGACGGAGCATCTGACGGGCCTGATCGACGTCGTATGCGTACGGCTCGGTCTCGCCGTGGAACGGAGTCAACAGCGGCGTGAGCAGGTTCTGTCCCTTGATCACCTCGCCGCGGCCACCGAGCGTGTTCTCGACGAACCCCTCCTTGTCGAAGGCGTGGCTTAACGCGACGCGGAACGTTTTGTCGCGGAACAGCGGGACCAGGTGGCTCAGGTGAACGTCCGTCGGGACGTAGTTGCGAGCGGTCTGTTTCTCGACGCCGCTGGCGTTGGCTGCGCGCTCGGCCTGCTGGTTCGAGACGGTCGTCCCGATGGCGTCGATGTCGCCCGACTGCATCGCGCCGATGAGCGTCGAGACGTTGCCGACGTTTGCGTGGACCATCTCGTCGATCCCGTCGCCGGGGACGAAGTAGTCGCCGAGGAGCTCCTCGCGGACGTCGTCGTCCCACATCCAGTTGTTCTCGTGTTTCTCGAGCCTGAGCTCGGACCCCTGCTCCCAGTTGACGAACGAGAACGGACCCGTCCCGACCGGGTTGTCGGGGTTGTACTCGGCGGGGCTGTCCACGTCCTCCCAGCGGTGCTTCGGGATGATGGCGCTTCGAACCACCCGCTGGGTGAGGAATGCCGCGTCGGGCTCGGTGAGATTGAACCTGACGCGCCCGCCGCCGCTCTGGGACAGCACCTCGACGTTGTCGATCGTCCGGATGAACGCCCCCTGTTGTGGGGCGTTGTTCTGCTGGTACAGTTCGACGCTGAACTTGACGTCCTCCGGGCCGAACGGCTCGCCGTCGTGCCACTCGACTCCCTCCCGGAGGTCCATCTCGACGGTCGTATCGTCAACCACGTCCGCGTTCGTCGCCAGCGCGGGGACGATCTCCAGCTCCGGAGAGGCGTCGAACAACCCGTCGTAGACGTTGAGGAGGCGCTTCTCCTCCTGGCCGCCGCTGGAGAACGGGAGGTTCGTGCCCTGCATCCCCGAGGTGACACCCTTGACCCAGGTCGTCGAGTCGCCCTGCGGCTGGAGATTCACCTGCGTCCAGATGAACGAGTCCCGGGTCGTCCCGTTGCCGGGCGTCGGGACGTACCCTTCCCAGTCTGCGGTGTTTGCCACCGTGATGACTTCCGGGAAGTTCGCCGCGATGAGGTAGGCGTCCTCGCTGAGTTTGCGCTGGATTTCTTGGCAGATCTCGGCCCGCGCCTCCACGTCGCCGATCGTCCCCGCCTGCTCGTCGAGGAGCTCGGTAATCTCGTCGTTCTTGTAGTTGTAGTAGTTCCCGCCTGTCTCCGGGTGTGCGCGCATGAGGAACGGGTTCGGGTCGAGCCCGCGCTGCGGGTCCGGTCCGTGGAGATTCATCGTGATCGGCACCGGGTGGCCGATGTCGGCCCGCCAGAACTCCCCGTATCTGGTGCTCGGCTGGACGGTGATCAGGTTAACCGGCACGCCGATGTCGTTGAGTGACTGCTGGACGAGCAGCGCGAACTCACGCATCCACGGGGTCTCCGCCTGCGCGAAGTGGGTGTCGACCTCGGGAACGGACTGGCCTTCCACGGCCGTGTACTCGAACTGGATCGCCTCGTCGTTGACGTCGACGCCCTTCGTCTCGACCGGCCATTCCTCCCAGAATCGCGTCTCGATCGAGCGGCCATCACCGCCGCCACCGCCGCCACCGCCGCCGCCACCACCGCCGTCACCGCCACCACCGTCGCCGTTGCCGCCGCCACCGCCGTCGCCGTTGCCGCCGCCACCGCCACAGCCCGCGAGGCCAGCGGCACCCGCGACGCCCGCAATACGCAGGAACTTCCGCCGTGATTTCGTCCCGGTCTCGATCTCCAACGGCTTGTCTCCCGACATAGCAGATACGTCATGCGGCGAAACCCCCCTGTAACCATCCCCGAATTCGCCGAATCATCATCATTCTTTATGTAGTCCGGGGGTCGCGGACTCAGATCCCGGCGGGTCCGGAACCGATATTGCGGATCGACCGTTCGCGACGTGATCTGTTTCGGTTGCACGCATGGCCCGGACGGCGGGTGACCGATCGCCGACGCGGATCACTCTTCGGGCTGGTCCCTCGGAGCGTCGGCGTAGAACACTAGGTCGAACAGCCGCCCCTCGGCGAGCCGGAGCCGTTCGGAGAGGGTAGATTGTGCGATGTCGAGTTCGGTTGCGATGTCTTCTGCGGAGGCCCTCCGCGGGACCTCGAAGTATCCCAGCCGGTGGGCGGTCCGGAGGACGGTCAGCTGTTCCTCGGTGAGCTCATCTCTGATAACGCGGTCGAGCTGGCCCGAGCCAAGCGGCGCGCCGATCGTCTCGACTTGGTTGACGCTCAGCAGCTCGAACTGCCCGAACTGCGCTTCGATCGTGTCTGCGAGGGCCCGGAAGTCGGCCCACTCCGCGACCGTGACCAGTCCGGTGAGCGCTCCGTCTCGGAGTTCGAGCCGATTCGGGAGTGCCTTCCCTCTGAGGATGACGCCCAAGAGGAACGGGTACGGCTCGTGTGCGACGATCGTGAGGCGGTGAGTGCTCCCGTCGCCGGGACCGCCAGCGGCCAACTGGTGGTGGAACAGCTCGACGCGCGAGAGCGACTCAATCACGCTCGTCGGCTCGAACTCCGCGCCAGAGGCGACGACGAGCGACTCGATCCAGTCGCCGTCGCTGGCATAGAAGATGTTCTCGTAGCTGATTCGCCGTACGTCCGGGATAGCCGTGTGTAAATCGGCGATTACTCCGGATGGAACGGTGTGGAACTTGACGCGAAGGATACTGAATGACCCCGGTTGAACTATCACACCTTCGCCGGAGGGTCAGTTAAATTTGTACGCCTGAAATCGGTTCACCCGCGAGTGCGGGCGTCGGGTTACAGTTCGGCGTACGGCCCACCTTTCGACTCGGTGAGTCGGTCGACCTGCGCTTCTGACAGGTCGATCGTCGCGGCCGCGAGATTCTCCTCTAACTGCTCGGCGGTGCGGGCACCGACAATCGGCGCCGTGACGCCGTCGCGGTGCATGAGCCACGAGAGCGCGACCTGGGCGGGCGAGGCGTCGACCTCGTCGGCGACGGCGTCGAGTTCCTCGTGGACGGCGAAGTTCTCTTCGGTGAGGTACGCATCCGCGAACCGGCTGGACTCGGCGACGCGCGACTCGCCCGTGAGGCCGTCCTCACGGTCGTACTTCCCGGTGAGGAAGCCCTGCCCGAGCGGACTCCACGGACAGACGGCGAGGTCCTCGTGGCGAGCCAGTTCGAGGTAGTCTCCTTCGATCTCGCGGTCGACGAGGTTGTACCGCGGCTGGAGCACCGTGAACGGTTCCCAGCCTTCGTTGCGGGCAATCTCGTTGGCGCGCGCGACTTTCCACGCGTTGGGTCGAAGCGTCGACGCTCCTAGATAGTGGACCTTCCCATCGTCGACGAGGCCGTTGAGCGTCTTCATCAGCTCCCTGGCGTCGGTCTGGTCGTCCCACCGGTGGATGTACAGCACGTCCACATAGTCGGTGCCGAGTCGGTCGAGCAGCGCGTCGATCCGGTGGCGGATGTTCTTCCGGTTCGTCCCGCGGCTGTTGGGGTCATCGTCGCGGATCTGCCAGAAGATCTTCGAGGCGATCGTGTAGCGCTCGCGGTCGCGGTCTGCGAGCCAGTCGCCGATCCACCGCTCGCTCTCGCCGCCGCCGTACACGTCGGCGGTGTCGATGTATCGCCCGCCCGCCTCGGCGTACGCGTCAAGGAGTTCGTGCGCCCGTTTCTCGCCGATCTCGACGTTTCCTTCCTCGGTCTCCTTGCCGAAGCGCCAGGTGCCGAACTGGAGTTCGCTCGTTTGAATGCCGGTGCCTCCGAGCTGAACGAAGTCCAAGTCGATGTCCGCGAGGTCAGTCATCACACGCTGATTCGTCGCTTCGAGTGAAAAGGGTTCAGCATGCGGAACGACCAGAAGACGGATCGACCACGTCGCCCTCGGTGGTTGGTTCGCTGGGGATAGAGTCGGAACAGCGCTGATTCAGAAGCAACCCCGTCGAAGATAAGGCCTCAACAGCGTCGACCATCTTCTCTGCACCAGCCTTTCACTGTTATTTCGCAGTGACATAGGTAAGAAAGGCCAGTGCGACTGTCTGAAGCGCACGGAGCGACGCTACTAACTGTTGGACACGGTGGGAGTCCACGTAGAGCATCCCGCTGCTGAAGAAGAAGTAGATCGCGACGAGGTTCTCGAGAATCATCGCGCCGCCGAACACGGCCAACCCCGCGGTCATCTCCGAACCGAACGTCCGGTAGTTGCGTACCCAAATAAGCGTCAACACCAGTAGGAAAGAGACGTTCACGACCGAGAGGGCGGTCGCGACCAGGATCCACGGCCCCATCGAACCGGCCATTTACATCGCCTCCAGAACGGTCTCGAACTCCTCGCGATGCTGTTCGAACCGATCGGTCAGGAAATACAGTTTGCCGTATTCTTCGCCGCCGGCTTCGATAACGTCGTGGTCCTGTAGCATCTCGAGGTGGTGTCTCACTGTGTTGTAATCGACGTCGAGGCACTCGGCAAGCCGGTTGGCGTTCCGGGGCCGCTCGTCGAGTGCGGAGATGATCCGCGCGCGGTTCTCACCGCCCCGCGTTCCGACGAGCAGATACCAGAGTGCCTTCTCCATCCGTTCGTGACCTCGTGTCGAGCTGGTATCAGTTCAGCGGTCATCGACTGACGGTCTTCTTGACCCAGCCCGTCGCCCCGCTCGGGAACGAGTCTGACCGGTTCTCGGGCTGGAGCGTCCCCTCGCCGTCGACCGCCCGTACGACGATCTCGTGGGTTCCGTCTGGACTGAACGCGTGACGCCACTGACGCCACACGTCGTCTCCGGGGGGCGGTTCCGAGAGCTCCGCGTCCTGCCACGTATCGCCTCCGTCGATGGAGACCTCGACGCGTTCGATGCCACGCGTTCCGGCATACGCGTGGCCGGCGACTTCAATTCGTCCGTCGTTGAGGGTGGTCTCACTCCAGAGTTTGGCGACAGTGTTCACCGGTCCAGTCCCGTGCCAGCCACGCTGTTCCCAGTAGCCGTCCATCTCCTCGTCGAGTAACTCGATTTCGGAAATCCACTTGACATTAGTTTCGCCCCAGTGTCCCGGGACCAACACGCGTACCGGATGGCCGTGGGATCTGGGGAGCGACTGACCGTTCATCCCCCAAGCGAGAAACGCGTCCTCGAGGGCCTCGGTCGGGAACTGGACGAAGTAGTCGTCCTCGGCTTTGAGCATCGCACAGTCACATTCGCCGTCGGGATCGGCTTCCGCAAGCAGTGGAGCCAGCGGTGTGCCGGTCCACACGGCGGTGTCGAGTTTGTGACCGTTCAACCCTTCGCCGACACACCGGAGCGTCACGAAGCGGTGCTCGGTCGGCATGTCGGTCAGTTTGTCGAACGGAACGGTCACGTCGGTGCCGACTTCGCCGGTGATAGTCATCGACCAGTCGTCCGGCGAGAGGTCGGGGTCGAACTCCGCGATGTCGACGTTGTAGAACTCATCGAACGAACTCACGAGTCCGGGGGTGTCACCGGAAATATCGAGTGATGTCTTCTCGGCGTCTTGCATGAGCGTGGTTACTTTACCGTTCGTGTCGGTCGGACCATCGGTGACGGAGTCACCTTCGTTGGTCGACCGGCCCAGTCCGAGCGATACGCCGACGAAAGCGAGGGCGCTTGCGCTCGAAACGAGCATACGCCGACGTGAGGGATCCTGTCCGACGGTGGTCGGCGACAGTGTACCGACGGCGGTCCACACCGCGACGGGGGCGGCAGCACCCACCGCGAGTGCCGGCTGGGACGTTATCGAGGCGGCGAATGCCCACGCGAGGCTCCCCGCCAAGACGACGCCCGTCACGGGCCGCCCGTCGCGTCGACCGACGGCCAGTCCAACACGTGCGGTGGCTGCGAGTACCCCGATCGCGATGGCGAACGAGAGAGCGAGATGGAGGAGGTGGCCCTCTTCGCCGACGTTCTGGATTACGAAAGCAACAATCTCTCCGGGCGTCATCCGGACGACCAGCGCGTCGATCGGTGCCACGACGAACCGTCTCGTGTTGCCAGCGACCGCGTACGACCCTGCAACTCCCGTGACTCCGGCGAATCCAGCGAACAGGAGGTTGCTGAGCGAGAGAAGGTCCCGCTCCCGGAACGACTCGATCATATTCGGTATCCGAACCGACATTTGAAACGTGTTTTGCGAATTCCATCTAGACTCTGTTCCCATTCGGTGCTCCCAATGTCCAGCCTTCGTATACCCGCTCCAGCGGGTACCGATAGCGGCCACTCGACCTTTCCCGGGGTAGTCCGGGTCGCGAACGAACGCTCTGCTATCGGAAGTCGATCGTTAGCCATCGTCGTCCGTAGAGTTTCCTTCCATCGAATCTTCGGTCATCGACTCGTCTTCCATCGTTTCGGTATCCATCGAACTCTCAGTCATCGACCCATTTTCCATGGACTCGGTACCCGTCGAACTCTCAGCCATTGACCCGTCTTCCATGGATTCTTCATCCATCGAGTCCGTTTCGTCGTCATCCCCCAGTCCCGAACACCCAGCGAGGGCGACGACCGTAGTACTACCCGCGAGCGTCAGGAACCGTCGGCGTGAGGTATCGGACATACCATCTCACTCGACAACAGGGGAAGAAAAGTAGATTTTTCAACAAGATCCCGAACTCCGTTCCACCTGCGTTCAACTTCTCCCTAGATTCTCTCCGGGATCCGAACTCTGAGTCGGGTAGGAAGGGCTGCTGTCGGTACTGCGATCACTCAGAAGCACCCTACTTTCCGCCTGATCGGCTCTGTTGAAACCCTCACTCGTTGATAGTTTCTTGAGGCCGTGCTGCATACAGCGGACAAATTGACATTGAGAAGTTAGTCTTGAAGCCACTCTGGAACGTTCTCGATACTCTGTGGAGAATTAAAATGAAGCTGCTTGAGGCACTGTGTGATGAACCCAACAATGTTTCGCCCGGCTTCTGGCTCTAGCGTGACTACCGTCCCGATATCGTCGCCTTGTGCAAAGTGGAATATAATTGCATCATCATAGAAGGAAACGTTGCAGTGACAATTCCCTAATGAAAAGGGCTCCTCGGCAGTCTGGACGTTGCTCTGGTGGCGGTAATAGTCACACAACTCCTGCATTTTTTGATCAGAATACAGCGCATCTACATCTTCACGCAGATACAGCGATTCATACCCACCCTCAGAATAGTGAATCGCACCTCTCAGGTAATCGTCCGCCTGTGCATCGAGATATTCCACTAAACGGTTGGCTGCCTCCTGACTCATTATCGGTCATTCGAAAAGTCGGATAATAACATTTTACTCTCAGAGATTCTAAATTGAGCATCTATTTGATACGCAGCAAGTACTGTTCGCTATATCTGCCTGACAGATACCGCAGGATCACCCGCCACGAGAGTGTTACCCAGTCTGCCAGCCGATGAGCTTCTCGAACCCGTACGTAACTCCGAGAAAAATAACAGCGAACACAAACCAACGGAACACATCGAACGTCCCAGTGAACGCGAGTACGTTGAAAATGTACGACAACGACGCACCAACGAACGCAGCGACGTAGAGATTTCGTCGACTGTCCATGCAGGTGTTTCCGACGAGCGTGTATTAATTCTTTTCAGTAGGGTAACAAGACATCCGTCTATCGACTCTATTTCATAATTCTTCGGTGCTTGACAAGCAGCACAGGCCTATCGCCTAATCCGCCCTCTCGTTGATGAAACGAAGGGGGTGATTTACTGAATATACCCTCTGCATTCAGCAACCAGTTCCTCTCTGTCTTTGAGGATTTCAACAGAGCAGACTGATCACTATGGTTCCAGTCGAACTACTACGGGCTCAGTAGCGTCGTCGAACTCGCCCGAGCTTTCTACGGATCGAGCGCGTCCTCGGCGGCCTCCCGTAGCCGCCCAACGTCGTCGTCGCGGTAGCTCGCGTGGGTCGTCTCGACCGACTGGTGGCGAAGCACCTCCTGTGCCAACTCCGCGCTCGCGTCGTATAGCTCGTCGCCCAGCCCTCGCCGCGCCCCGTGCGGCAGCAGCGGTTCGCCGTCCTCGGTGATCCCGCTTTCGGCCGAGAGCCGTTTCAGGAGGGTTCGTGCGCCGGCCGTCGAGATCGCCGGCGGGACGAGGTCGTGCTCACGCAACAGCTCCCAGACCGTCCCTCTCGTGGGCTCGGCGTCGACGCTCTCGGCCTCCCGGACGATGCGGTAGAGGCTTGGGAGGTGGCTCGTGGCGAACACCGGCCACTCCTCGATCGGCGGGTCCTGCCGGCGGTAATGTGCCCGGAGGCGATCAACGCCTGGTTCCAACAGCGGCGTCCGCTGCCACTCCTGTGTCTTGCCGTACACGCGCAGCGTCCCCGCCTCGAGATCGACGTGGCGCCAACGGAGTCCGCTCCGGCGGTCGTTCTGGGGGTCGCGGAACAGTTCGGCGCCGCGAGCGCCCGAGTACGCGAGCACGGCGACGATCGCGCGGTCCCGCGTCGCTCGCGCCGGATCAAGCCAACCGTGATCGAGAGCGTTCTCTGCACGCCAGTCCGTCCATCGGACGATCGCGTCGCGGGTCTCGGGGCTCCAGAACTGCTCGCGGTCGTCGCCGCGGACGCCGATCGACCGATCGGGGAGCGCGTCGGTCGCGACGGTCGACTTTGCGGGATTCGATTCGATGGCGTCGCGCTCGACCAGAAACGTGCAAAAGGACCGGACGAGCGCGAAGTACTGGTGGGCTGTTCGGCCGGTGATCCCGGCGTCTGGATCCTCTTCTCGCGCCCAGGATCGGCGTGCGAGGTGGGACGCGTACGCCTCCACCTGTCGGTCAGAGAGATCAGCGGCCGTCGCGGCGCCTCGCTCGCCCGCGCTGCGCACGAACTCACCGACGACGCGATCGACCTCGCCCCGGTGGCGGCCCGACTCGCCCTTGCTGACGTGGGCAACGAACGCTGCCAGCGCGTCGTCGAGGGCGGTGGTCGCCCCGATATCGGTCGGAACGGTCGTCGGATCCGACTGCGGGCCCATTACATCGATGGTGCCACTCCCGATCGGATAACTCTCCCGCACACAGATTTGGTATTGCCCTGCCCAAAACAACTTATTTAACTTCAGCGTGGATGAGAACAAAACTCTTTTTTGCGACTACTGCTTATATATCAGCGTTATTTCGAATCCCGAGATAATACACACGATCCTCTCGACAGTCGCTGAACGCGACGGGGTTCCGCCCGGACAGCTTGACCCGCCCCTCGCCGCCGTGGTGGACCCGGATGCACTCACGGCAGTCCTTCGCGACACTGTCGGGTATGTCCGATTTCGATACAACGGGTACGTCGTCACCGTCGATGCAGACGGCACTGTGACTGTCGAAGAGTAGTCGACTTCACGCGACTCGCGATCGGGACAGTGTGTTGCGACACGACTTGACGGACTAGCGGAGAACGACTGGCGGCTCCTCGGTCGTGATCGGCAGCGGTTCGCGTGAGTAACCGCGGACACGGTGGGGGTACGTTTATGAATTCGTCCCACCGTCGTCGAAACGACATGTCAACGACATCTGTCCGGGGAACGGTTCGGGGGATGGCGCGGCGCGGCAACCCCGCGTTCGCGGTCGCCGTCGTGGCGATCCCGTTGGCCGCACTCGGCTACGCGGTGACCGGAGCGTCCGTCCAGATCCACACCTACGTCCACGTGATGACGGGGTTGTTGTGGACCGGCATCGACATCTTCATCGGCGCCGTGCTCGGCCCGGTTATCGGCGGACTGGACGACGAACAGAGCGCGGCGGTGTTCGAGCGGTTGACACCGAAGACGGCGTTTCTTCTCCCGGCGCTCGCGGTCGCGACGATCGCGGGTGGTATCACCCTCGCACAGCGTCTCGGCGTGTTTCCCCACGCCGGCGTGTGGCTCCCGTTGTTCACCGCCGCCAACGTGGTCCCGATCCTCCTGCTGTTCGGGTACCGGATGGACGTGTTCAGAGACCGCCGTTGGCAGGCGGTCTTCGTGATCGGGACTGTCGGTTCGCTGGCGTGGGTCGCGACGACGATCGGGGAGTTCGAGATGACGACGCCGGCGATCGTGGTCGCACTCGGTATCGTCACGGCCCTCTCCGTGCAGGGGTTCGGATTCCTCCTCCCCGGCGAAATCCGGATGTACAAGCAGATGATCTCTTCAGATCCAGACCCGGCGATCATCTCGGGGATCGGCCAACAGAACGCGAAGGTGGGACTCGTGCAGGGGCTCTTCCAGCTGCTCCTGATCGCGGACATGGTGTACCTCCGCTACGGCGGGTTCTAACCGGTCGTTTCGGGTCGTTTTCAGGTCCGGTCAGTCGCCTGACCGTCCAGTCGATTGGTCGGTCAGTCGTCTGCTTCGGTCGGTTCAGCGTCGGGGGCAAGCGGTACCGTCACGTCCGCGAGTTGCGCCTCGATCTGTTCGCGCCGCGCCTCGAACTCGCCCGGCAGCACTAGCCGGCCGCCCAGGTCGTCGAGCGGCTCGTCGCTGTCGTAGCCGGGACCGTTCGTGGCGAGTTCGAACAGCACGCCGTTGTGCTCTCGGAAGTACACTGACCGGAACCAGTGGCGGTCGATCTGCTGGGTCGGGCGCAACCCCTGGCTTTGGACGGCCGAGCGCATCGCGGACTGATCCTCGTCGCTGGGCGTCTGGAACGCGACGTGGTGGACGGTGCCGTGTCCCTGTCGGCCGGCCTGAACAGTCGGCAACACGTCGACGTACGAACCGACCGGGCCGGCGGCCGCAAACCGGGTCCGCTCGTCACCTGGGGTGTCTCCTGGCGACTCCTCGGTTCCGACTTCTTCCAGCCCCATCGCGCCCAGTAAGTCCATCGTCGAATCGGGGTTTGCGAGCCACAGCGTCACCGAGTGGAACCCGCGGATCGCGTGCTCGGCGGGAACGAACTCGGTCCACGGCACGGTCGGATCGTCCTCGGCGATCTCCACCTCGACCAGCTCGATCGGGAGGCTGTCAGGGTCCCGCAACGGGAGGACCGTCTCCCCGAATCGTTCGACGCGCTCGTCGTAGTCGACGCCGAAGTCGTCGAAGCGGTCCTCCCAGTAGTGGAGGCTTCCCTCAGGGACGCGAAACGCCGTCCGCGACACCTGTCCGGAGCCGACCTTCCCCTGCGAGAGATTCTCCCACGGGAAGAACGTCATGCTGGTCCCCGGAGTGCCCTCCGCGTCGGCGAAGAAGAAGTGATACGTACCGGAGTCGTCCTGGTTGATCGATCGCTTCACGAGCCGCAGGCCTAGCGTCTCCGCCCAGAAATCCATGTTCCGCTGCGGGTCGCCGGCGACGCACGTGACGTGGTGGATGCCTGGGGTGGGAGAGACAGATGTCATTACTACCCCGTAGGAACCGGAGAAACTTGAACACGCGCTGACGTGAGTGTTACCAGGCGCAAGGCGGTCGAGGTCAGTCGTTACCAGGAGTCACCGCTCCGGTCGGGGATCACTCTTGATCGATGACGCGGACCTGTTCTGCGAGCCACCCCGCGGCCTCCTGTACCGCGTCCGCGTCGTCGCCGCGGACGGTCAGGCGGTTGTGCCCCTCGGTATCCGGATAACTTCCGATAGCCACGTCGAACCGGTTGCGGGCGCCGTCAAGCGCCGCGATCATCGAGCCTTCCGGCTGGGACGTGTACAGCGTTCGCGCCACCTCGTCGCCGGCGAACTCGTCGGCGACGCGGCCGAAGACGGCCCGCACCTCGCTCGGAACGCCCGGCATCGCGTACACGTTCTCCACGACGAATCCCGGACACAGCCCCTCGTCGTTCGGGACGTACTGCGCACCCTCCGGAAGTGACGCCCACGCGGCGACGTCGATCTCCAGTTCGTGCTCCTCGACGAGCTCGGGGTTCGCGTCGCGGTAGGCGGCGACCGTCTCGACGACGGCTGCGCGCACCTCCTCGCGGACCGCCAACTCGCGGTCGAACGCGTCGGCGATGGCATCGGCCGTCACGTCGTCGTGGGTCCCGCCGAGTCCGCCTGTCACGACCACTCTGTCGTAGGCGTCGCTCCACGCCAGTACCTGGTCCGTGATCGCCGATCGGTCGTCCGGCATCGTGAGTATCCGCCGGACGCGTCCGCCCATCCCGGCGATCTCGCCCGCCAGCCACGACGCGTTCGTGTTCGCCGTCTCCCCGGCGAGCACCTCGTCGCCGACGGTGACGATAGCAACATCCATCGATCGACGAAACGGAGCCGCGAGCTAAAAGCCCGCCGTCGGCGACATCGCCACCTGTACTGTCCCGATCTGCCGCCGGCTGCAAACTCGTCTCGCCGCCGCCGATCGCTTCGGCCACGGATCGCGGATCACTTGGTGTCGCCGACCGGCACGAATACGCTGACGTGGCCGTCAGCACGGACCTCGATCAGCGAGCCGTCGTACCCGAATCGGACGGAGTCGGTTCCCGCGTCGGTTCCCGAGGCGTTCTCGACGAGTCGCGAAACCGCCTCGACGTCGACATACTCGAACAGTGTCGGTTCCGTGATCTGGTGCGGGGGTACGC
This sequence comes from Halobaculum halobium, assembly GCF_030127145.1. Lineage (NCBI taxonomy): Archaea > Methanobacteriati > Methanobacteriota > Halobacteria > Halobacteriales > Haloferacaceae > Halobaculum > Halobaculum halobium. The sequence goes on along the minus strand of NZ_CP126159.1, from coordinate 79,063 downwards.
CGTCCGCGTCGGCGATCGCTAGGACGATGACGCTCGTGAGGTCACTCCCAGCCGTCGGATCGAACTGCCGCTGGGCCGTCTGTGTCCAGTCGCGACCGCGCCAGCGGATTCGAGGGGGTCGACCACGTGGCCCATTCGAATTAGCCATCGCTCCTCCCACCGAGGGCCCACCCGTCGAGCGCGGTTTCGACGGCTTCGAGCGCAGCATCGACGGCATCGAACCGCTCGCCGGGTTCGACCGTGTTTGTGTCGCGGTCGAACGCGACGACATCGAGTGTCTCCAGTTTGGGAACGTGCTGATGGTACAGCGAGGCGTACACACTCTCCCATTCGTAGTTCGACCCCTCGCTCCCGTCTGTGCCGTGCTCGACTGCGGCGATGTCCATCGCGAGGTCTTTCAGATCACGGCCGTCGTTCTGATCGAGTACGCGACAGAGTGTCCGGCGACGTTCTGCCGACAAAGCGTCGAACACGAACCCTGGACACACGCCTTTTGACGGTAACAGCCCGGCAGTCGGCGTCCCGTTGGTAGATTCCTGTCCCTCGAAACCAGACTTCTCACGGGTCACGAGTCCACTATTCGGGGACCGATAGATAACTGATAGTACCAGTCGGTTTCACCTTGTCACCCGAACGACCCACGTCTAGACGACCGGCCGATCAACCCGTCCCGCCGCGAGATCTCTCTCACCCACGTTCGCGTGAGTGAACTGCTCGAACTCGGTCGGTGATCGTCTGTCGCCGGTGCCCTCTCAGTCGTATCCGTCGGCGATGCTCCCATGGTCTGGACCAGTCCGAAGGCGTCTACGGTCGCGCTTGCCGTGGGCGAACTCGGTGTCTCTGTGGGTAGAGAAGACCTGATATCCGTCTCCGATGGTCGTCTTGAGCGCCGCACGGTCGGCTTCTTCGACGTTGCGCGGGACCAGTGGCCGACGTAGTCTGACTCATCCCGTTCGTCCACCACCTCGATATCTCGGTCCTCCCGTTCCTCGGTGAACAGCCGCTTTGTGACCGATCGTGTTCTGTTTGCGACGCATGATCAGCCTCGCCGCCTGCGTGTCGTCGCGGCTGGCGTACTGGACACTACGTCCACCACGGCTGTGACTCACCCGATGGGACAAAAACAACCCGACGCAGATGGGCGATCGAACTGCACCGTGGCTTCGAACCGGCTACTGCTCGGCGGCTTCGGCGCTCGGCGACTCGCGCTCTTCGTATTTCTGTTCGAACTCGCCGATGAGCTGGCCCATTTTGGCGTACCAGTCGTTGAGCATCCGCTGCAAGTCGTCGGCGATGTCGCTCGGGCCCGCGGGTGAGTACACGTGGTAGTACCCACCTTGCTCGTAGTTGACCTGGGTCTTCTCGATGAAGCCCGTCTCTAGGAGTCGCTGGATCGACCGATAGGCGGTCGAGCGCTCGCGGTCGACGCGCTTAGCGACCTCGTCGACGGTCAACTCGCCGTCCGCGGCGACGAGCGCTTGATAACACTCCCTGTCGAGTTGTTTGAGGCCGTGGAAACACTCGAGGAGGCCCTCACATTCCATATCCTCTCGCAGTTGGTCGGACATCGCATCGGGCATGGGATATCGTATGCTACTACCCCCACGAGCATAATACTTGTGTACTAAGTATACAATTCCGCTCTCGTGCCTCGCGCGCGGTGAATGCTCCCGCAGACGAAAGGACGCTATCCACGCGCCGTCGGATGCGATTCACTCATGGTCGTGTCTGTGTGTGCGATAGTCGGACAACCACACGATACTGTAGCCCCGGATATGTGTCGTACCAAGACGATCTCTAAATTCAGGACCCAACACGTCAGTGGTCAATGTCACCGGTGCGCACGGAAACGGCCGTTCTACCTGCTGTACTCTGGAGTGTCAAAGATACCGCGTCTGCGGCGTGTAGCCATCAATAACTTATGCATCGCCATGGGTTCGTTACCGGAATACAGTCTTGCAGCTCAATTGCAAAACCATTATACCCTCCGACTGGATAGAGGGTGATGTGAGGATTCCATGGTAAGCACAATATTGCAGCTCGGCCTTGACAGCCTGAGCGGAACCACGCTCGCAGCAGCGCTCATCGGATTGGTTCTGCTGGAAGCGATCGTACTGTACTTCGGCTACGGGTTCCTCGAGTCTACTCTCGGGAAGCGCGTCACGGATCTCTTGCGGGGACTCTGATATGGAGGTCCTTGGTGTCGCCGCCGAATTACTGGTGATGTTCACAGGGTTCGGTCTCCTGATCGGGATCCTGTTCGGATTCTTCGGGATGGGCGGATCGTTCTTAGTCACGCCTGCGCTGTTGGTCATGGGCTATGCACCGAATGTCGCGGTCGGGTCCGGTCTCGCGTTCGTCTTCGGTACATCAGTCATCGCGACGCTGAAACACCGCGACCTGGGACAGGTTGATTACAAGCTCGGAGTCCTGATGATCGCTGGCACAACCGGCGGCATCGAAGTCGGGAAAATCGGACTGGAGTACCTCCAGCACATCGGGCTAGCGGGAAGCGTCGTCAGCGTCGCCTACATCGGGCTGCTCGGCTCGATCGGTGCGTTCGTCACCTACACCGCGCTGAAAGGCGGTGATGGCGGTATCTCGCACGACGTTGAAGAAGACGACGAGGGTGCCGACGACATCCCTCCGATCGCTCAGAAGATTCAGTCGTACAACGTCCCTCCGATGATCTCTATCCGCGGTGGCTTCACCGTCTCGCTGTGGATGGTGCTCGCGGTCGCATTCGCCACGGGCCTGCTATCAGGGTTCCTCGGCGTCGGCGGCGGTTTCATCCGCATGCCCGCGCTGTTCTATCTGGTCGGCGTCCCCGTCCCGGTCGCGGTCGGGACCGACCTGTTCGAGATCGTCTTCTCGGGCGGCATCGGATCGTTCCTCTACGCGCAGTCCGGCGCGGTCGACCTTTCGATCGTCGTCCCGCTGCTGGCAGGGAGTGCCCTCGGCGCTCGCATCGGTGCCGGCGCGACGAACTTGGTCGACGAGGACGACATCAAGGTGTACTTCGGCGTGATGCTGCTGCTGGGCGCCATCGCAGTCGCCGTCCGCGAGGCCGGGAACTACCTCGGGATCGAGGTGCTCGATCTTGTCAGTCTCGCCATCATCCTCGGCGCCGCGCTCCTCGTGAGCGGGGCGGTCGTGGTGAGCAGCGTCCGCAAGCTCCGCGAGACGCCGTCGAGTGCGGAACCGTCGGTCGCCGACTGACCGTTCGAATTTCGCCGCCGCGACGATTTTCTCGACAGGCCGCAACCTCGAACCAGCGACTGCACACGTCTGGGTGGACCTCTTACAGGGTGGGCCATACCTAAATCGACAACAGGGTGAGACACACCTAAATCGAGAGATCGTCGAGGGCGCGACTCAGTACATGACCCACGCGAGACGTGGAGCTTCTAATCGGTTGTATTGTTTAATACATCCAAGACTATATGTGCTCTTCGCCCGTATCCACTCGTATGGGAACGAGACTCGCCGTGCTTGATGCGTCGGTCGGAGAGACCCCAGCCGAGGAGAACTTGCGTCGCGAACTCGACGCCGATGTGACCGTGTACAAGATCAGCGAGGGGGTGTTTCCACCCTCGGTCTCGTCGTCGGAGTGGCGATTCAACGGCGTGGTGATCAGCGGTTCGCAGACCTCAGTATACGACGACCACGACTGGATACACGAGGCGACTGAGTGGGTCCGACGAGTTCACGAAGCCGACGTGCCGATCCTCGGTATCTGCTGGGGCCACCAGTTCCTCGCACAGGCTCTCGGCGGCCGCGTCGTCGACATGGGAACGTACGAACTCGGCTACGAGCTGATCTCCCGGATCGGCGACGACCCGTTGTTCGATGGCGTCCCGCAGGAGTTCGTGAGCTTCGAGACGCATTCTGACCGCGTCGCTGAGGTGCCGCCCGGGGCGACGACACTCGCCCGCAACGAAATCGGCGTGCAGGCGTTCCGCATCGGCAGGGCGTACGGCGTCCAGTTCCACCCCGAATACGACCGACAGACGGCTGAGTGGGTCACCGAAGGGAAGGATCTACCAGAGGAACGGATTCAGGCTGCTCTCGATGGAATCACTGACGAGTCGGTCGAACACGCACGCGCCGCGAAGACGGTGTTCGACAACTTCCTCGGAATCGCGGCGACTCATCAACCTGCGCGGCGACGGTAGTCTGTTGAGACCGCCGCGACCGTTGGATCCCAGTTGTTCAAGATCTGCACAAGACTTTTCGATCGGCGACGCATCGCTTCTACTATGACTACATCAATCTCCGAACAGCTTGAGCAGCCCATGCAGTGTGAGGGACTACTCAGGTGTGTCTTCGGCGTGAGTGAGCTCGACCGCGAGGTGTACGAGGTTCTCACGACGGAGGGGCACCCATGCACCGTCGAACAGGTCGCGGATACGATCGACAGCGATCGATCGACCGCGTACCGGTCACTCCGGCGACTTGTTGATGTCGGGGCTGTCAGTCGCCGGCCTGTCAGTTACAATGACGGGGGCTGCTATCACGTATTTGAACCGGTCGATGCGGACGAGCTCGTCGACTCCCTCCACCAGTATCTCGACGAATGGTACAGAAGAATCGACGGCCTGATCGTCGAGTTTGAACAGCGTCACTCCAGTAAGTCGCGACAGGCGGCAGACGGAGAACGTGTTTGAGACCCATGCGGCGCTGTATTCTCTCCTTTCCTGCTTCCGTAGGGTCCCGGTTGAGGAAATGCACTTAGCCCCTCGATCCTCCTAACCGAGACGATATCGGCTACTGGCAGCCACGAAGATCCGCCGCCTCACAGTATTTGTAGCCGAAGCACAAACGCGGGGCATGCGCGTCGTGTTCGCCACGGACCTCTCGGAGGCGAGCCGATCAGCAATCTGCTCGCGGACCTGTCTTCACTGTCTCAACGCCATCGGGGTCACCGATATCCACCTGTTCACTGTGGTCCCCGACAATGTCTCGGGCAGCCTGCCGGGAATGGACGCCGTCAGTGATGCCCACGAGGCGCTCGACGCCCAACGGGAGACGTTCGAGGCCGCCGGGTTCGAGGTGGAGACACACGTCGCTCGCGGGACGCCGTACCGCCGCATCAACGGCCTTGCCGAGCGGTTGCCGGCGGATATGACGGTTATCGGCTCGCGCGGACAGAGCCCGTTGCGTAACCGGTTCATCGGGGATACCGTCCGCAACGTCGCTCGCACCTCGGTAGTTCCGCTGCTTGTCGAGCGGATCGATGCCGATGCCGAGACTGGCGCGGACGGCGTGACAGCGGTTCACAACGAGCATCTGTTCCGGGAGGTGTTGTACGTGACCGACTTCTCGGAAAACGCCCAGCGAGCATACGAGTTCCTCCCGCGGCTGCGCCGAGCGACCGAACGGGTGACGCTGTTGCACGTTCGCGAGCGCGAACAGAAAACTCAGGGAGAATCTGCCGACGACGCGCGCGAGCTCCTCGCCGAGCGTGCGGCGGATCTCGAAGGCCGGATCGATGTCGAGACCGAAATTTCCCTCCGGTCTGGCGAAGCGGTCGAAGAGATACTCGCTGAGGAGCGGCGGATCGATCCCACACTCACAGTGATGGGCGCGCGTGGAACGAGTCGCCTGCGGCGGCTGCTGCTCGGAAACGTCTCCGAGTCGGTCGTCGCCCGCGGGGATACGAACATCTTGCTCGTTCCGCCTGCGTCGGTCCCACCGCGATGACCGCCCCCGAGTCACGTGACCGATGATCGAGGTTTTCCGGATAGTCGAAGAGAAAAACCTGCGCTTCAGCGCGGTGAACATACCGAGCGCGCAGTCGGACGTGGTTCGCACGCCGACGTGTCCGCTCTACAGGTTGAACGTTCGGTGCAGGGCGCGACCGAGAAGTGAGCCGTTCGACTCGTCGAGATCGGGTATCTGAATGAGGCGAACTGACGGCGCCCCGAACTCCGTGAGAAGCGTTCGGACGACACCGAGGCCAGTCTCGGTTTCTCTCTATTGACACTCTATCTGACCGGTATTCCGACGATTGTTGAATTGAAGCGAACAAACAGATGGTGACTGTGTTCGTCGTTCGGTTGGTACAGACAGAGCAGCGCCTGGTGTCATTTTGTCTGGTGTGATATTCCCATGATAAGGCAATAGCCTTCTTGTAGTTTGAGCGCTTATTTGATCCTATGGAAATGAACGTCGGTTCCACTGACAAACTCGCTCGAATCGCTGTCGGCGCGCTCGCGGGTGCAGTGTCACTTGCGGGACTCGCCGGTGCGGTTGAGGTACAAGGAGTCGTGTCACTCGTGCTCGGGGTCGTCGCGGCGCTCATGCTCGGGACCGCGTTCACGAGCAAGTGCGCGCTGTACTCTGCCCTCGGTATCAGCACCCGCTGACAACAACGCCTCGGCGTTGCACGTGGCCCCAACGGTCACGCCGCCAGTAGCATCTACCGCGTCAAAACTCACCGTACACTTTCTCGAAGAGCGCTGTCTGTGGTTGGCGGTCCGTATGGAAGCCCGTTCGCGTTGTTCGTCAGGCGACCGGCTGAAAACGGGGAGTGACGTTAGAACGTGAAGACTTGGTCCGCCTCTTCGGCCGCCTCGAGAAAGGTGACCGCTCCGGCGAACTTCGTAGTCACGTCGTCGTCAATCGCGTCGCGGTCCCACTGGAGCATGTCCAGCGTGGTCGTACATGCGACCGAAGTCACTGCGTCTCCGCCGTCGGCGATCAGCTGCCCCAACATGTCGTAGGGGTTAGGCATCCCCTCCTCGATGAGTGGCTGGACCGAGGAGAGGTCTTTTTCGCCCTCTGTCAGGTGGGTGAGACCGTCGAAAGTGAAGTACAGGAACACGTCGGTGTCCATCGTGAGCGCGACGTGCCCGAGGTTGGTGGCCATCGCGAGGCTCTTCGGGTCGTCGCTGGAGACGATAATTCCGATCTCGTCCATGCTTACTCCTCTTTCCGCACGTAGTGCGTGAATACGTCGTCGCCCTCCTCCTGTTCGAGGAGGGTGACGCCGTCAGTGCCGGTCGCCCAGCCGTCGATGTCGCTTATGCTCCCTGGATCGGTCGAGATGACCTCGAGAACGTCGCCAGCGGCGAGGTCGTCGATCGCGCCCTTGGTCTTCACGATGGGCATCGGACAGCTCAGGCCTTTTACGTCGAGGGTCTCGGTGATGTCGATTTCAGTGCTCATGGGTTGTCTCGATTGTACGCATTACCCAATACCGTTTGGTCGGGCTTTAATGTTGTGAATTTAGTCCAATACTATCGCACCGGCGTCGTTGCTACCCCGCGGTCGTTATAAAAATCGCGGAGACATGCAGTGAGCGCTCCGGGAGCGTCGCGGCCCCCGCGTCGGGTGGTCGTCCGGCGACTGTCGGAGGGCGGTCGTCTCCGGCGTTACGCGTACTGTTGGATCAGCGATAGGAGCTGGTCCTTCTGGCGAACTCCCACCATCTGCTCGACCTGTTCGCCGTCGGCGAACAGGTACATCGTCGGCACGCCCTGGACGCGGTACTGTTGGGCGAGGCGCTGCTGGGCGTCGACATCGACCTTGGCAACCGTCGCATCGGTTTCCGCCGCGATCTCAGCGACGGTCGGTTCGAGCATCTTACAGGGGCCACACCAGTCGGCGTAGAAGTCCGTGAGGACGACACCTCCCTCGTCGACGAGGTCTTGGAGGTGTTGGGCGCTCTCGACGTGCACCGGCTCGTCACGGTCTGATACGCTCTCTTCGCTATCCGACGTGTTGCGGTTGTTCTTGAGTTCTTCCGCTTTCTGCTCTCGGATCTGATCTCGTTCGCTCATCGACCAACGATACGAGGCCGACCGATATAATAGTTTTGCAAGCCGTGTACAATATACTGGATCCAGGAGTCTCGAGCTTTATTCACCGAGAGCTGACTCCGCTTGCTTCAGAACAGATTACGGGTGCGCCGCCGATAGTGTGACTTAGCACGTTCGAGGACGAACAATGAGATATGCCGACAGACGTCCTCGTCAGCTGCGACGACTGCTCCTACGAGGAGACGTTCGAGTCTCTCCGGAGAGCACGAACGGCGCTGGATGACCACGAGCGGGAGGCGGGTCACGACCCCGACTGGTACATCGGCGGGCTTTCCGGGGGCGTCGAACGCGCGGGCGACGATGCCGGCGTCTGTGGTCGCGACGGCTGCGTGAACCCGAACTCACCGCTGCTGGACCGTGAGGCCGCGGGCGCAACGGGCCCCGACTCGGCGGGCGACGCAGCCAACGACGGCACGTCGGAGTGAATCCGACACCTCCAGAGTAGCTTAACCACCTGCCGGCCGGACGTGAACCGATCGGTCCGTAGCGAGGATTGAAAAAGACGACCAGGTTCTCCGCAGCGGCGAATGAGGTGGAAGCGGCGGGACCCGCTTGACAGGTGGACCCTGAGTCACGCGGTCAGTTGGGTAATTCCCTGGCGGATCAAAGACTGAACGGCGTTAGTCAGCGCCCGTGGGCGCCGCGTCGCTCGCGTCATTGCGACTGCGCCACACTCCCTGGGCGAACGCGCCGAGGAACATCCCGGCGAGCGCCCACAAAATTGGTACGTTCCCGACGCCGAGGCTGGCGTACGCGGCCCCAGGGCAGATCCCCGAGAGGCCCCAGCCGACGCCGAAGATGGCGCCGCCGACGAGGACTTGATTATCGAACGGCTTCAGCCGCCGCTCGAAGCTTCGGTTCGTCAAAGCCGGTCGTTTGAGCAGTTTCGGCGCGAGGAAATAGACCACTCCGGTGACGAGAGCCCCACCGAACATGACGAAGGGAAGCCCGAGGTCCTCGAATTGGAGGAAGTCAAGCACTACCTCCGGGCGTGCCATATGGCTGTAGCCCAGGCCGAACCCGAACACCAGACCGCCGACGGCGATCAGCGGCAGGAACAACGGGTGGCGGTCGGAGCCAGCCATTATGGGCTCACCCCCATAGCAGCGACCAGCTGTGCGGTGCCAATCGCGACCAGAAGGAACGTCGCCACGCCGATGAGCGACGTTCGTGAGGCCGACCCGACTCCGCAAACTCCGTGGCCAGACGTACAGCCTTTTCCGACTCGTGTGCCGACGCCGACGAGTATCCCGCCGACGAACAGACGCCACACCTGCACGTCGGTGCTGTACTGGAAGTTATCACCGAATGTCAGCGAGTAGATGGCGGCTCCGGCGATGATACTCACAGTGAACACCAACCGCCAATCGCGCGATGAGACGTACTGCTGGAACCGGGAACGCCCCGACACGTACGACAGCGTCGACTCGAGGAACGTGCTCGCGCCAGCGCTGATCCCCGTGCCGAGGTAGATGATGCTGGCGCCGAGTCCCACGAACAGACCGCCGATGGCGTATCGACTGATTCCGTTCGGGAAGTACTCGGCGAACAATTGCAAGGGAACTGGATCGAGTACCATTTGATGTGGTCGTTAGTCGTCAGCCAGGGATTCCTGGCTGGCAGCACAGTTGTTCGGGCCGAGTTCGAGGGTGAACGCCTCCTCGTCGTCGGCGGTCTGCTGTCCGAGGTTCGTCGCGATGATATCCTCGTAGTTGGCGGGCCGCGGCGGCATGTCCGCAAGCACGGTCTCCACGAACTCGCCTTCGTCCATCGAGAGCGCAGCCATGCGCTCTTTCAGGTCGCCGATAGGCGCGGTGTAGGTCCCGTCGTCTGCGGGCACGGCGGCGTCGCTGAAGTGGGCGCCGCCGATGAGCGTCTCCTCAGGCAGCGTCAGCACGCGCTCCTGCAGTGACTCGTAGAGCATCCGGGCCGCTTCAGGCGCTCCATCGTCGCCCTCCTCAAGGTCGGGCCGGGCGACGCTCTCGATGAACAGGCCGTCACCCGTCGCGAGCAGACTCCCGCCAAGGAGGTAAGAGGTCATGCCGCTGGTGTGGCCAGGCGTGTACACCGTCTCGATAGTCGCGTCGCCGACGTCGAACTCGTCGCCGTCGGCCGCCGTGGTCAGCTCGTCGGCGTACGTGACGCCGCGTGGAACGGCGTTCTCGGGGATGACGCCCTCGACGCCCTCCTCGTTGAGATCGCGGAGACCGCTGATGTGGTCGGCGTGGATGTGCGTGTCGAGCGCGTACGCCAGTTCGACGCCGAGTTCGTCGGCGTCCTCGAGGTACCGGTCGGTGAACGCGCGCAGCGGGTCGACGATAGCGGCCTCGTCGCCATCGCTCAGTAGATAGCCGAGACATCCGGACGAGGGGCGCTGGTACTGATACAGCGTTCCCGCTCCGTCGTAGTTCGTGACCTCGACGCGCTCGTAGATGCGCGCCCAGCCGTTCATCCCGTCTTCCAGGTGGTTCACGTCGTACCCGCGCTCGGCGAGCGTGCCCGCAACGAATTCGCTGGCGCCGCCCTTCGCACATAGGACGGTGACCTCGCGGTCGTCCGGGACACGGTCTAGGACATCCTCACCGATATCGTCCTCGAGGAACTCGAAGTAGGGAATATTGATGGATTCGACGGTTTCGCCGTCGATCTTCCACTCCTCGTAGTCGGATGCCATTCGTGCGTCAAGCAACGTGACTTCCTCTCCAGCGTCGATGCGGCTCTTGAGCGACTCAGGAGAGACCGTGTCGACGTCCGCCTCGGGCGTCGGGAAATCATCGGGATTCATTGTGTGCACCGCTTCGTATTCGGGGCTCGAACATAAGGGTTCTCATAGAAGTTCTCACAACCCACAATACTAATCTGCAGAGTATCGTCGAACTCGGCTGCCGTCCGGAAGACCAATTTTTCCGGAAGTTCGCTCTATATCGGAGGTATCTGTTACTTTTGTCGCTGGGTTTCAAGAACCGATATGGTTTTATGTCACCCACTGATATTGCGTGATAGCTCCAATACGCCACCGGAGTGATCAACCAATGAGCGACACATTCGACATCACCGAGACGCTTGACGTGAAAGGCGCATCGTGCCCGATGCCCGTCGTAAAGACGAAATCCGCAATCGACGGCCTCAGCGAGGGAGAGACGCTTGAGGTCGTCGCCACCGACCCCGGAAGCATGAGCGACCTCGACGGGTGGGCGGCCGGCACCGAGGGCGTCGAGCTGCTCGAGCAGGTCGAGGACGGCGACGAGTTCAAGCACTACATCCAGAAGACCGCGTAAGATGAGCACCGACACCTCCACAAACTCCGCCGACGGCGACGCAGAGACGATGACTGAGGCGGAGCTTCGCGAACGCGTCGAAGAGCTCGAAGACTCGGTTGCGCAGCTCGAAGCCAACACCGACGACGGCCAGAAGAAGATGACAATCGTCGCCACGAAGGGAACCTTCGACATGGCGTACCCGCCGCTCATCTTGGCGTCTACCGCGGCCGCATTTGGCTGGGAGGTCGTCGTGTTCCACACCTTCTGGGGACTCGATATCCTGCACGAAGAGAAGTCTAAAAACCTCCAGCTGTCGGCCGTTGGCAACCCGAGCATGCCGATGCCGAACGCGCTGGCGGCGCTGCCCGGAATGGACAAGATGGCGACGAAGATGATGGAAAAGCGTATCGACGAGAACGGTACCGCCACCATCGAGGAACTGATCGACGTCTCGCTCGACCAGGGCGTCGAACTCCAGGCATGCCAGATGACCATCGAGCTGATGGACTACGACGACGACGACTTCTACGACGACGTTGTCACCGGCGTCGGCGCGGCCACCGCGCTCCAGCACATGGCCGAGTCCGACGTGCAACTGCTCGTCTAATCACCGTTCGGACCACTGCCTCTCCTTGTCCCGCCGTTCCGTCATTCGCGCGATCAGCGAACGCCGTGCAGACTGTACTCAACAGCGCGCTCGACGTGGAGCGCGGTTGTGTCGAACAGCGGGACTTCGGGCCGATCGGACTGTGTAACCAGAAGTTCGATCTCAGTGCAGCCGAGGACGACGCCGTCTGCACCGGCGTCTACTAGATCGTCGATGATTCGGAGGTACGCCTCCCGGGATGCATCGCGAATCACGCCGCTGGTCAGTTCCTCGAAGATCACGTCGTCGACGAGGGTTCGAGCTTCGTCGTCGGGAGTGATCACGTCGATCCCGTAGTCAGCGAACCGGTCGGCGTAGAAATCGCCATTCATCACTGCGGCGGTTCCGAGCACGCCGACGGTGTCGATTCCGTCGGCGCCGATCGCCTCGGCGGTCGCGTCGACGATGTGGACGAACGGTACCGACAGCGCGTCCTCGATCGCGGGGGCGACGCGGTGCATCGTGTTCGTCGCCATGACGACGAAGTCGGCGCCGGCGGCCTCCACGTCGCGCGCGGCGTCGGCGAGGAACGCGCCGGCCTCGTCCCACCGTTCCTCGGCGATGTAGCGTTCGATCTGTCCGAAATCGACGCTCCGAATCGCTAGGTCGGCCGCGTGATGACCACCCAGCGCCTCGTTGATGCCGTCGTCGAGTAAGCGGTAGTACTCGACCGTCGACTGGCTGCTCATGCCGCCGAGGACTCCCACCGTCAGTGGCGTTTCGCTCATCCACGTTCGACACGACGGCGACCCACATAGACTCCCCGGACGACGCTCCCTATTTGTGATTAGGTTTGTATTGCGCATAACAAACAATATTAGTGATGGCTGCGTAGGGTGGGGTATGCGGATCGTATTCGCGACCGACCTGTCTGACGCGAACAAGGCGGCGATCGAGTCCCGAACCTGTCTCGAATGTCTTGACAATATCGGGGTCAGGGAGGTACACCTACTCACGGTCGTCCCCGACAACGTCTCCAGCGGACTGCCCGGGATGGAGATGGCGACCGACGCTCGCGAGGCGCTCAAGACCCAGCGGGCGGTGTTCGAGGAGGCCGGATTCGAGGTGGAGACGCACGTCGCGCGCGGCACACCACATCGCCGAATCAACGGTCTCGCCGAACGTCTCGACGCCGACATGATCGTCGTCGGCTCACGTGGGGAATCTCCGCTGCGCAACCGGCTCATCGGTGGAACGGTCCGAAACGTGGCTCGGACAGCGGTTAGACCGCTGCTCGTCGAGCGGATCGAAAAAACGGACACCGGTCCCGCGGTGAAGAAGGAACACTTGTTCCAGAACGCGCTGTACGCGACGGACTTCTCAGAGAACGCCGAGCGCGCCTACGAGTTCTTCCCGGCGCTGACGGGCGCGACAGAGCGGGCGACGCTGCTGCACGTCCGCGGATCCGAACAACGGGGGGATGATGGCTCCGATCAGGAAGCTCGTGAGCGCCTGGAGGAAATGGCTGACGAACTCCGCGATCGAATGGATATCGACGTGGAGACGAACGTTCGTTCCGGAGCCGCCGTCGAGGAGATCGTCGCCGAGGAGGAGCGCGTTGACGCCACGACGACGCTCATCGGCGCCCGCGGGACGAGTCGCCTCCGGCGGCTGCTTCTCGGGAGCACCGCTGAATCGATCGTCGCGCAGGGGAACAACAACGTCTTACTCGTTCCCCCGGAGTCGGCGACGCCGCGTTGACATCCTCCCCGCCCTGAAGCGCGGTTTTCACTTTGGAACATTCATCAGTCGCCACTCATGTGGCGGCTCTGAATCGTTCGCTGGTCTCTTGTGCACTTCTGAATTGATTGGAATCGCTTGGTACGGAAGATGGACGAACTCAACAGCGACTATCTGGCCGGATCCGATGATAAGCGAACTAGAAGAAAAAATCATCAGAACCTCAGCTTGAAGAATTTGAAGAGACCGTGCACGAACCACCCGACGAGGTTGGTATTGACGCGACGGCGTGGACGCCGGCGCTCGCGCAAAAATTTCTCGAAGAGACCCACGGCGTCAAGTATTCAGTCTCGTCCTGTCGGCGGTTGCTGAAAGAGGCTAAGTTGAGTCATGAAAACCCCGCCAAAGCCGACGAAGACGAGCAAGAACGGTTCCACGACGAGCTCAAAAAACGCAACGGGAGATGGACGCCACCGTAGTCTGTATCGATCAAACCAAGATATCTGTACAAGTCGGGCCGCGTGTCGCGTGGTTTCTGCGCGGCACGCGGCCCTCTGTCGAACTCTCTGGGCAACGTGATTGGACGTGTTTACTGGGCGCGATCACCGAGGACGGTGATCGCTTCGTTTCCCGATTTACCGAATACATCACCGCAGACCACGCCAAACATTTTATTTTATCACTGTGGACGAATTTAAAGCAGACTTGACCGTTGCCCTCGATGGAGCGCCGTATTTTCAGGCATCGTCCGTCACGGACCTGGCGGCCCGTGACGACCTCGCCTTCGTGACGTTACCGTCGGTATTCACCGGAGCTAAATCCCGTCGAGGAATGCTGGAGACAGCTTCAATCGGTTCTCAGCAACCGCTTTTTTGTCTCGCTTGACGAGCTAACGACAGCCATTGATACAGCGCTCGACCAACTCTCTATCCCAAACGTGAGTAATTATTATTAGCCACTACTATAGTTGCGATTCACGGAGGAGATGTCGAGTGGGGAACGGATGATTGTGTAATGCGTAGATACGGGCTATTGCAATCAGCGAGATATGATGTCTCACTGTGGGCTATCCACGGGTTCAGGGAGAAGGCGTTCTCGCGCTGGCACCTCAAGAAGCCCTGTCGCTTGATCCAGAGCTATCCAGGACTCATGCAGATCGCAGATCGTCGATACGATTCCGTCGTCTCATTTCATATGCAAGGAAAGGACACCACTTGAGGAGAGTACTATATCGGAGTTGGCGGCCAAATTGAAGATGCTATTCGTGAGGAGATTGGAGACAGCCTACGAGATTCAACGGGGAACTCTGTTGGAACTGACCTCAATGCGATGAAGTGGAGTGGAACTGCGCAGGACAACACAGCGAATTATTTTGCGACAGACGGAGGACTTCAGTTGGAGTTGACACCTGGGACCTGCTCTCGGAAACGGAAAACCAGTAGCTCGTTGTGTTCGGGATTCGATCACAAGATACGTCGAATTGAATTCTGGTGAGAGCAATATAAATCATACTGCCATAATTTTTATATTATAATTCTAGAAATTCTATCTTCTGATCACGGATGCAACCGACAATTCCCCACAGTTAACCGTTTATCGGAAGGCCGATTATTCAACGTTAATCGACGTTACAGAGATTCGAGGAGGAAGCCCACGACTTTCGTCGTAGTTGGATGTCAGGAAAATCCGACACCACTATGATTAGACACAAACAGTACCCTCGAATCGAGTTGGCAAAGAGCCGTCAAAGACCTCCGTCCCCGGCATTGACCCCAGCAACGAAGTGGCCCTATTTGTACCATTCGTCATCCAGCACTCCTACATTGATTTTCTAACTGCTCGTCCAGGCAGGGAACCAGTCGCCTCGCCGTCACGAACAGCGAACGTTCCGTTCACGACGACGTGCTCGATGCCCTGGGGATACCGGCGGGGGTTCTTGAAGGTGGCCTGACTGCCAACCGTCACTGGGTCGAAGACGACCAGATCGGCGTCCATCCCCGCTCTGATGACTCCCTTGTGGTCGAGGCCCATCGCACGGGCAGGGAGTGAGGTCATCTTTCTGACCGCCTCCTCGACGGTCAAGAGGTTCTCATCGCGAACGTAGCGACCTAAGATTCGAGGGTAGGTTCCGTACACTCGTGGGTGCGGCGTTCCCCCGAACAATCCGTCGGTACCGACACACACGCGCTCATACGAGAGGATGTCTCTGACGTCGCCTTCGTCGAGCATGTGAAGAGAGATGCTCGCGCTCAGTTCCTCCTCAACGAGCACGTCACAGACCGCCTCGACCGGTTCGACATCGCGCTGTGTCGCGATCTCCGCGACACTCATCCCTTCGAGGTGGTCGTTCTCGTCAGACTCGACGTTCGCGATGACGACGTTCTCCCACCCGGCAAGGGCGCCAATGTTCTCCCATCCGGGGATCCGCCACTCCTCGATGTCGCGAGTGATTCGCTCGCGGGCGGCCTCGTCCTGAAGCTGTTCAATTGCACCGTCGGGTCCAGTGGCGTGGACCCAGGGAGGGAGGACCGCCGAGAGCATCGTACTTCCTGCGGTGTAGGGATACTGTTCGGCCGTGATATCGACGCCGCGTTCTCTCGCAGCCTCGATGAGGGCGATCGCCCGGTCGACTTTCCCCTGTTGCATGGGTCCGGCGACCTTGAAATGCGAGAGGTGGAGCGGTATCCCCTCCTCGTCACCGATATCGACGAACTCGTCGAGCGCGTCCCAGATCCATCGGCCCTCACTCCGGACGTGGGCAACGAACGGGCGCCCAAACGGAGCGAGCCTCGATACCAGCGTCTGCACTTCCCCCGTGTCGGCATACGTACAGGGTGTGTAGATGAGGCCGGTCGAGAACCCCAAGGCTCCGTCTTCGAGCGCTTCCGTCACTAACTCGGCCATCTCGGTAAGCTCGTCGACACTCGGAGCGGTGTCCGACATTCCGAGCACGTTGAAACGAACTGTGCCATGGCCGACCAAGATCCCGACGTTGGGGCCGAGCCCGTTTGCTTCCACCGCGTCGAGATACTCGCCGATGCTTCCCCAGGTCCACTCCGTGTCCACACGCCCAGCGAGCGCACCGAGCTGCTTCGACCACTCCTCGGCGCCACCGTCGCGGTACATCGGGGCCATGGAGAAGCCGTCCTGTCCGAGTACCTCCGTGGTGATCCCCTGCCGGATCTTCGGCGCGAGCGTCGGGTCGTCGAACAGTTCCATATCGGAGTGAGAGTGGGTATCAATGAACCCCGGACAGACGACCGCGCCGTCGACGTCGACCGTCTCGGCTGCCGTCACTGAAGGTGACGACTCCCGGTGGATCGTTTCGATCTCGTCGCCCTCGACGCTGATCGCCCCGCGAAACCACGGCGCCCCCGTCCCGTCGACGATCCGGGCGTTCTCTATGAGTACATCGCTCATAAATAGTTGTGCTCCTGATCCCGGGAAAAACACGCCCCCGAGAATAGAAGGGTGGAGTCGCGGATACACGCTTCTTCGACCGGGTCGCCACGTTGCAGGATACGAGACGCAGAGACTTCCTTGCTCCCTCGATCCTCTAGTCGCCCCAAAGCGCTAGTTGACCGGACGAACAGCCAGTGTCGAGTCTCCCCAACGTGCTCTAAAGGCGTGTCCACGTCTCGTCGAATATGGTGCGATCGTTCACCGAAACGGTCGTGTGCGCTTGTGTCACTGCTCGAGAGACCGTGTTTTCGGCGGCGACGCGAATCGTCTCGGTCGGATAGACGATTTCGATCTCTGTTCGTCGGTTCAGCGTCGCCGAGGCGGGGTCGTCGGCGACGACCGCGGTCTCGATCGCTTGGGAATACGTCATCCGCTCGGCGTGTGGAAGGTCGACCACCTGACGTGACGAGCTTGCGACCGTCGCTTTGTCGCGATGCTGCTCGCGGGTGATGCTCCACGATCGGTCGCTGTCGACGATCGCCGGCGACACGGTCGGGACGACAGCTATGTCCGGCTTAGCCATCTCGACTGCGTCGCCGAAGGTCGGCTCTCCATCGTGTTCACGACCGGGCAGCCGGACGACCGCAGGGTTGGTCGACGATGACCGAACGGTGAGCGACTGCTCGCCGGGTGTGGGACACATCGCCGGGAACCACGCGCCGGCGATCGCGACACGCAGCCGATGTCCGGACTCGAAGACGTGCGATGTTGGTTTCAACTCGATAGCGATCGTTGCTTCCTCGCCTGGAACGAGGTCTGTGGGGGTCTCGACGCCCGTGTGGCGACTCGCTTGGAGTTCGGCGTGGCTGACGAGTCGCGCCTCGCCGTCGGGATGGACGTCGATAAGCCGGACCGAGACGACGGGATCAGGCGTCGTCGCAACGAGTCGGAGCCGTATGGTTCCCGTCCCAGTTACCTCGATCGGCCGGTCAAGCGGATCGCTCTCGAAGGTCAGCGATCGGACGTCATCGGGGGTCGTGTCCGTGGGCCGTCCCTGGTCGAAGGAGTCGACGCCGACGGTGTGGTCAACGTCGTACTCGACGTCGAGTGGCTCACCCTCGAAGCCCTCTCCGCTGACGAGTCCAGCGGGAGTGAGCGTCCACGTCAGTACGTCACTGTCAGCGGCCCGGGGCCACTTCTCGCAACCACGCCAGACGCCCCCGTCGACGATACCTCCGCCGTCGCGTTCGGTCCAGTACCGGATAGGCGGTCCGTCGAGGGCTTCGTTCTCTTCGCCCTTCAGGAAATGGTCAAGCCACGTAACCACCTGCCGGCGGAAGTCGATCGCGCTCTCGCGGCCCCGGTGGGGCATGATGTGGCGCCACGGACCGAGGACAAGTCGCGTCGGCGCGTCGATGGCCTCGACGTACTCGATGGTCGTCTGTGGGTAGCCATCGCGCCACCCGCTTACGGCGAGCGTCGGCACGCGGATCGCTTCGACGGCGATGTCTCGGCCCTCCCAGTACTCGTCGCGCGCTTCGTGGTCCATGAACTGGAAGAGCCACGGGTCGTACGTATGGAGCCCATCGAGCCGTTCGGACCAGACCTCTGCCCACCGCCCCTCGGAGTCGCGATACGTCGGTGGCATCGCTTGAAGCGCCTGCATCAGTGCTGTCCAGTGGCCGCCCATTGAGTGAAACGCGAACGCGCCCCCGGTGGTAATATCTCGGTACGCGGTTTGGGGCGCATGGATCGGCACGATTGCGTCGAGGTGCTCCGGATTCTCGGCTGCCGTCTTGAGGCAAGTCAACCCGCCGTATGACTTCCCGACCATCCCGACGTGTCCGTCACACCACTCACGGTCGGCGATCCACTCGACGATCGTCGCTGCGTCCGGCCCCTCAGCCGGTTCGAGTGGGAGGTTCTTCACACCCGTCGACGCGCCGGTACCGACGATGTCGGCGACTACGACGTGATAGCCGTAGTGAGCGATGTACTCAAGTAACGGGTCGTACGCGCCGTAGGTGATGAAGTCGTCCTTATGATAGGGGATGTACATCAGCACGGCAGGCCCCGGAGTCGGACCATCCGGTGGCTCATACCGGTTCGCCGCGACCGTCTCGTCGCCGACTGGGATTCGAAGATCCGTATGTCGTGTCAACGTAGACCGTTTATCCATACAGAGCCGTTTCGGGGACCTCACAAAAGGGGAGGACCGCACTATCGCGGGTCAAAGCGGAGCGTCCCCGTCTATCTCGCCTCAGAGAGGTGATTCCCGTCGAATCCTTCGACCGAGAGTAACCGGCCCCTCGCGGAACGCTATTTCGCGTGAAGTCGCCAGCGCTCGTAGAGTAATTCGAGACCGTCGTCAGTTTCGCGGAATTCGGCTGGGACGCGGTCACCGAGTCCGTCGACAGTGTAGTATCGGAGATCCTCGGGATGCGTAGTCTCGGGGACGAGCGGGACGGTTTGTTCACCGATGCGCGTCGAGAGCGTCAGCTGAAGGCTCCCACCAGTGTTCTCGACAGTCGCGTCCATGAGGCCCCGATAGGAACTGTAGTCGCCGGAGACGAGGTCGTTCTTCTCAGTGAGCGCGAAATGCGGGACCGCGGCCACAGGGTCTGCTCCCTGCGTGATGGCTAAGAGCGCGGGGCCCAGAACCATCGGGTGGGCGGCGGGCTGACTCTGGCATGCGACTGCGACGCCGACGCCCGCGTCCTCGAGAAAGCCGACGTACGCTGTCGACACCGTGATCGATCCCCCGTGGCCGACGAGCGTATCGTCGAGGAATTCGGACACCATCCACCCGTAACCATACTCCTGTGGAGTACCGGAGAGGCTCACCCGCCGCGTCGAAACCGGTTCGTGCATCTCCGCGACAAGACTCGAGTCGAGGATCGCTCGCCCGTCGACAGTGCCGCCATTCATATGAAACCGCAGGTAGGACGTGAGTTCGTCGACCGAACTCAGAAGCCCTCCAGGGGCATAGATAATCTCGTCAAACGGGAATTCTCCCTTTGTCGTGTTCCCGTCCTCCTTGTAGTAGGGAGTCATCCGGTCTCCATCGTCCTCGAACGTCTGGCGGTCGAACGTCGAGCGTTCCATCCCCAGGGGTGAGAGGATTGACTCCTCGATGTACGCCTCGTACGACTGACCGGTGATCGCTTCGATCACCTCGCCGAGCACAGTGTACCCCGAGTTGTAGTAGAAGAACTGGTCCCTGTCGGTCAGCCGCTCTGAGCTGGACTCCCGGAGATGCCGAGCGAAGTCGTCGGAGCTGCTCATCGGTACTTCGACGGGATCGAGCCCGACGAGACGAGAGATGAGTGCAACTGCGCTGCCATCGCTCGGCATCCCGGAACTGTGCGTCAGGAGGTCGCTGATGGTGATGTCTGTCCCCTCGTACCGGTCAACGTGGTCGGCAACGAGGTTGTTGACGGCGAGGCCACCCTGTTCGACGAGTTGCATGATCGCAACCGCGGTAAACGACTTCGTGGCTGAGCCGATCCCGAATAGCGTCTCTGGTGTTACCGCTGCGTTCGATTCCAGGTCTTTCGCGCCGAATCCAGCGGAGTAGACTGTCTCATCTCCGTCGACGATAGCGACGCCTGCGCCGGGGACGTCGTGTGTTTCCATCCAGTCGGTGACGAAGTTCTCTAGGTCGGTCCGCGTCTCCTCAGAGAGCGAGTCGTCAACAAGAGGTGCCATACACTGATAGCTCAGTACGAGGGCATAAGCGGGTACCCTCACATACACAGGAGGGCGAACCACAGCTAGAACTCGAACAGCGGAGGGAGTGACTCTTGACTCTATTTTTCACGACAAGAATCTCGTCCGTTATTGCGGGTATGGATCCGACATCGGTTGAACAATCCACGTTCGAATTTCGAAACCACAAGAATCAGGCGCTGGTTACGGCGGCGAGCTCCTCGATGAAACACTGGGGTGTCACCGGATACGAGCCTCTTACTCGGAGTGACCACCGACTCAATCGAGCAACGACCGGGCTCGCTTGACGTAGCTGTTCTCAGCCCAACTTCTCTCAATCGCAACATCTCTGACTTCGGCTCTGTTGAAATCCTCTTCTTCAGACAGAATCTTATCTGAAACAACCGGTCGATGAGAGATGCGCATTTAGCATTCTGGATTCGAGATGTGATACCCCGCATCAAATCCACTCAATTATTGGTAATTTGTTAAACATTTTTGAAAGAACAATTTGTGTTCTACAAGCTAACGTTTATCTTCGCTAGCAAAGACTATCCTATACTTAGTGCTACACAATCTGGGTATAGTCGGACAGCTATATATCGGCGTCTTCGCGCTCAGCGGTATCGTCTGCTTCGCTGCTATCGGTCGCGCACGGAAGTTTCAGGATCCTGATGTTCGCCGGGGACTGGTCGGGTTACTCGCCACTTCCGGCGGGTGGGCGCTTCTCAGAGCCGTCGGGTTCCTGCTCCCCGATCCGTTCCGTGTGCCGGCGTACATCGTCGGACTCGCCATCGGGTTCACCACCGTCTGGGCGTGGCTCTATTTTTGTTCCGCCTACTCCGGCCGGATCTACCACCGCAACACGTCGCTACGACGAGCGAGTGCGGCCATCTTTCTCACCGTGCTCGGAATCAAAGTCACGAATCCCATCCACGGGGCGTACTTCACTGCGAGGGAGGTGTCGACGCCGTTCGTACACCTCGCGGTAGAACACAATGTGCTCCACTGGACTGCGACAGGCCTGTCGTACGTGCTGTCGGCGGTAGGGCTATTCATGATCTTCCAACTCTTCTTTGAATCGGAGTACGACACCCGACCCCTCAGTGTGCTCTCGGTCTTGATCGGACTCCCGGTCGTACTTGACATCGTCGCCCAGTTCACGCCGCTGCTCATCAACATTATCTACGCGCCCATCGGGGTGGCAGTGTTCGCAATCGGTGTACTGTTCGTTTTCGAACGCCGTTTCCTCGCGGTACAGCGGGCGTCGTTCGGCGACGACCTCTCTATTTATCTTGACGAACGGGGATGTATCCGCGACTACTCTGCGACTGTCAGAGAGGTGCTACCGGAACTCGACGACTCGACGGGCGATCGCCTCTCCGAAGCCGTTCCGTCGGTCGTTGAGGCCCTTGAAAGCGATACTCAAATACTTGAACGCGAGCAGTCCGGCGAACAGCGGTACTATTTCGTCTCCACGAGTACCACCATGCTCGGTGACGCCGGAGCACAGGTCGTACTGCTATCGGACGTGACTCGGACGGAGCGCCAGCGCCGTCAACTCGCCGATCGCGAGGCCGAAATCAACGATCAGAACGAACTCTATCGGGGCGTTATCGACGTCAGTTTCGGCTTCGTCTTCCGGATCGATAAGCAGGGCCGGTTCACCTTCGCTTCGCCGTCCGTAGAAGAGTTCCTCGGCTACTCGCCAGCAGAACTCGAAGGCCAACCGGTTTCGGTCACTCTCCCGAACGAGGCGACGGTCGACCGGGCGTGGAAGGAGATCGAGCCGATCTTCAACGGCGAACGCAACATGGTGCGGGACTTTCCACTAGAGACGAAAGCCGGGGCGACCGTGTTCACGGACGTGCGTGGTGCCCCTATTTATAAAGGAAGCGTACCCGCCGACAAGCGAACGACCGAAGACATCGTCGGCGTTCAATTCATGGTGCGTGACGCGACGAAACGCCGGGAGCGCGAGGGCCTCATCAGCGTCATCAACCGCGTTCTACGTCACAACATGCGGAACAAGATGGGTATTATCACCGGGTACGCGGAGATGCTCGAAGCCCGACTCAGCGGAGAGGACGCCGAGAAGGCGACGAAGATCAAGAACACAGCCGACCAGTTACTCGACCTGACCGAGTCGGCCCAGCGTCTCGAGGAGTATCGGGAGCTGTCACCCGAGCTCGAACCTGTCGACATCGTCCCGATGCTCGAGGACACCGTTTCGGAGCTCCAGATGCAGTATCCCGAGGCATCGGTAGGCATCGACACCCCCGACACTGTCGTGGTGAATACTCACGAGCGACTCAAAACGGCGCTGTGGGAGGTTGTCGAAAACGCCGCGAAACACGGTGGTGACCCGCCCGTCGTCGAGATCGACGTGACGGTCACCGAAACGTGGGTAACGATTGCTGTCGTGGACAACGGACCGGGGCTCCCCGAAATCGAACGGGAAGTCCTGCAGTCGAACGTGGAGACGCCGCTAATTCACGGCGAGGGCCTCGGTTTGTGGCTGATCCACTGGATCGTCACCAGCCTCGACGGCGAACTCGAAACGACGGTGAGAGATGAGGGCACAACGGTCACGATCCGACTCCCGAAGGCGTCGTGAGATGTGACCCGCCGACTGTACGGATGTATGAAACAGCCGACAGGATAAATTGTTAATATATTTATATATTCTGCTAGAGTCCGTTGATATCCGCGTGTCACTGCTGAAAATAGTGCCAGAGTCGGTCACAACAGAAACGTTGCTGAAATCATTCGATCGGTGATAGCGAACGTTCACAACAGTCGCTAAGTACACTAAGTGCCTACATCGATATCTCTACACACGATAACGAGGTTCTCAATGCCGACAAACTCTGATCAAGACTTTGTGTCATTTACGCAAAACGATTGGATAGCATATGCTTGGGAACTACTTGAGTACCCATCTGATGGGTTGACGCTGGACGATGCTAGAGACGAGAGTACGGATGTCACTATCGCGGATCTTCGAGCAGGGCGGCCAATCCATTCTGAAGACCCCCGCTTCGACGATGTCCGGCCCATGCTGACTAACAGTAATACTCCCGACGATCCGAAGTCGATCCTGTTTGAGATTTATTCTCTCAAAGAATTCATCGAAGAGTCACCCCATCCTGAGAACACAAACGTCAGACTGCTCGCCCATCAACTACAGCGGCTATACTCGGAATTTGGGATCACTCCGACGAATGTTAACAGTGGAGGCCTCATCGAGAGAGTAGAGGACCAATGAGGCAACGAACAGGGTCTAAACCAAATCCTCAATACACTGGATCGTAGTCGTCACAGATTCCATCCAGAAACGCTTGATGCACCGTGTCGGTGTGTTTGCTGGCGGTTGTCGCGTGCGTTCTCGTCTCCCAGATGCGAGCAACGGTTTTCGTGTGCGTCACAACTTGTTCACACTCGATCGGATACGTGTTCACGATGTGATCCAGAATGGCGGCGAACCGGCGTTCGTGCTCAAGTCTGTCCTCTGTCTTTGTGACGAGTTGAATTGCCGCATCCTCTAAATCTTCAAGATCCGATTCAAATGCATCCGAATACTCCATGTCTTCACCTGTGTCGGATCACGCCTAAGAACCGGTGATTCCGTATCCAGCAGCCACTACTCTACATATCGTCCTTTTATCATAAGACCAACAATAGCACTACAAAGGAGCACCCCGAGTACCGCGTTAAATAGGGGGAGCTTGGACGCATACGTATAGAGGTGATTCTGTAAGCGATCGATCCCGAGGGCCGCGAAGCTATCTCCGTCCTGTGTCGGAGATGGTTCCGACTGTGGTGTCGTCGTTGGTATTGACTCCAACGTAATCGACCGCGTGGCTAGTGTATAGGAGCCGGTTGTATCCGTCACTTGCAGTTTGATTTGCAGAACCTCGGAAGCAACTGGTTCCTCCAACCCGCCCTCCGTGAGGGTCAGTTCATCTGCAGCGTCGGTCGGTTGCAAAACGGTGCCACCATCGGGCCCATACGGCTGGAACTGGACCCTCACACGCCCATCATTATTTTCATCTGCAACGACAGCGGTAACCGTTGACCACCGTGATTCGATCGATACTGTGACCGAGTCAAGGCGCGCTTGGTCGCCAGACGGAATCGTGATGGTAAATTCGTACGTCTCGCGTGCATCGCCGCTGGTGTTAGTCGTACCCTCGGCGAAGCTTGGTGTGGGCCCAAACACACTGGCGTTGGGTTGCGGTGGGTTCTGTGAAGTCAGCACGTAGGGATCAAGCCAAGTACCCAGATCTTCGCCGCCGAGGTCAACAACGATACCCCGGAACTCGGTGTAGTTCAGGCTGCCCTGTCCACTGCGCTGATTGACTCGATACATCACGTCGTGTATCGTCGCCTCACCATCTGTTGCCTCTCTGAGTTTCACATCCAGTGCGAACAGCAGTCGTGAGCCTTTCTCATAACTAGTGCGATGGTCATAGGTGTCGGCGTCACCAAGTGTGCTATCCTCGTGATGGTCTCCCCGTGGCCACTTCGTGTCCGGATCGGTTTTGCGAAGAATTGTGGCAGGCTTCCACCTGAGTTGGCCGCCGTCAGGCTCGAAAGATGATCCGTAGTAGGTAGCGCTGCCCTCGGTGAACCACGCCATATCTCTATCATAAAATGTGATCTCATTGATATGAGCGGTTTCATGAACATAAATCGAAAGCGGAGACCCCGCTTGAACAACTGCATCTGATCGCCCTGCCCCCCCAGCTCCAAACTGGCCCTCTAGAACGAAGACAGAAACGTCTCGCTGCGGATCACCTTGGATTGTCCGTTCAGTTGCCGCAAGTGCCTTGATAGCTGTCTCCGGCGAGACTGCCATTTCGACCCGTTCAGGCACGTACAGTGAGATCACCTTCCCATCCGCCCGTTCAGAGTATTTTGTATATGAACCAGTGACGAAATACTGGGCTGCGAGGTCACCCTCACCATGAACCTCGATGGTTGTGTCTAGGTGAAACCCGACGGGCTCTTCGTACACTGAGTCGACAAACCGCTCATCAGGGGGATCCTCACGCTGAACCTCTCCCGACGGAGACGGAACGGTGACACGGTGCATCCCAGCGTTTGAGTCGTTGGGAAGCGGATGTGCGATCGTAAGTGAGGGCGCAGCTGTCGTGGTATCCCACGTTAATTTTTGATTGTCTTCGAACCCAGTCGTCTCTACCACGGAGTACCTCTCAATATAGTCGATATCGGTGATTCTGAATTCGACCGTGTCACTGGGAAGATCGAATTCATATGTGAAGTGAACTGTATTGGTTTCATTGAGCCGTCTGATCTCAACTGTGGTTGGAATCACCCGTTCTTCCGGGATGGCGTCAGAGACCTGGGGGCGCGGTGATTCAAGCTGGGCGCCGCTTCCTTTCACGGCACCGTCGGAAGTGCTTGCTTCCGTCATGTCGGCAGAAGAGGGAGAGGTTGGTACGGAAGTACCAGCAACTGCAGGGGTCAACGCAAGTGTCCCGATGACGAGACAGGCCCCGATGAAAGCGAACGTTGAGCGATACTGTTGGGTCATACAGGGTAAGCGTCTGTGGAGTAGGTCTGGTTCATCGGAGAGTGGTGGCTATCTCGGGGAGACAGCGACTATTGGAATTCGCATGCTAGCTCCGTGATGCGTGGCTGATACAATGGAACCATGTATAAATTATTGGGCATTAGTATCACGTGAGGTATGTGGCTGCCCGTTAGAAGCAACGGACCAACTGCGGGGACTCACCACCACGTTGGCAACTCTAACTGTGCGCCTTCCCTTGGTGGTGTCACAAGACAGCAAGCACGTGCTTGCCGGGGTAGTCTGAAACCGCTACCAACAGTGTGAGAGCTTTCAGGCCTTACCGTAAGATGCCGACCAACCTTCTCACAGGTGTGTGAGAGTGTCGTATGAGATTGTCAGCGACCACAGGTATTACAGAGGTTCGCCGGTTCGCCCATCTGGACAGCTGATCAAACTGAATTCTACTTTTTAAATACTCCTGAGAGGTCCAACCGGTCAACCCGACTCTGCGATGAGCGGACCTCCCCACAGGAGAATAGCCGCTGCTCCGATGACGAGAACCACTCCACCGACTCCAAGCGCAAACAGCGGTGAGACGACGTCGGAGATGACGCCACTCCCGAGCTGGAATGGGACGACAGCTAGGCCGCTGACCATCGCCATCGCACTCAACACGGTCGCCCGACCGAGCGTTTCAACGTGGTCGTTGATGTACTGGCCGGCGAACGAACGGGTGACGTCCGACACCCCACGGATGAGGAGGAACGTCGGGAGCGCGAGGACGGGCATGAAGTACATCCCGACCAACGCCCCGCCGACAGCGAACGGGATGACCAGAAACCATGTTTGAACGCCGACCGTCTCCTTGATCGCCCCCGTGTAATAGCTGAGGACTGCGCCGACGAGACTGTACGCTGCATAGAACCACCCTAGCAACGCTTCGACCTGCGGCTCAGCTATCCCAAGATCGAGAACGACCGTCTCGAAGATCGGTTGGAGAAAGACGAACACGAGGTAAGTGACTGCAGCGTACAGTACGTAGTAATACAGCAGGAACGCACGCAATTGACGACGAGCGAGGACATCCCGCACGATACGAACCGTTCGGCGAAGACTCAGTGTGTCGGTCTCAGTCTGCCTGTACGCCTCTGGTTCATCGATCGTCAGCAGTACCCCGACACCGATGCTGGTGACTGCCGCCGCGACGAACCACGGGTACGAGAGGTCGATACTCCCGAGATAGCCGCCGAGTATCGCTGCTACCGCGCCGACCGCCAACGCTGCCGATTCGCCACGCCCCCTGACGTGGGCAAATTCGTCCTCCGAGAGGTCATCTGTGAGAGTATCGTAGAGCCATGCGTCCTCGCTGCCGGAGCGGAAATTGTACCCCATCGACCAGCAGACGTAGAGCCCCGCCAACGGAAGAAACGAGTTGGAAAGCCCGATACCGAACAGCGTCACTGCGATCAAAGCTGTTCCGAGGAGTAAGCTGTTGCGTCGCCCGACACGGTCGCCGATGTAGCCGGTCGGGATTTCCCCGAGCAGCGTTGTCAGGTTGTAGATCGCCTCCAAAATCGCTATCTGGGTAAACGAAAGCCCTTGAGCCAGGAAGAACAGATACATAATTGGCCGATAAAACTCGACAGCTTTCGTCGACTTGTAGAGATAGTACTTCAGGATGGCACCGGAGAACACTCGACTACTCCCGTCTCGTACACGCCCAGCCATCTCCACCTCGGGCCATGGCGAGCCGACAAGTATGTCCTGTTATTATCGATTCGCCGGTAGACGAATACAGGAACGATTGAACTGATGGGCCATTGATCAGTATCTAACGATCCGCTGAGCTTGTCCTGTTAGTAACCAAAAATCAAAAGCACCGGAATATCGCGCCTCCGTGCCGTTCTACGAAGAGATTGTTCGGAAGGCCGCTAGGTTTCGTCAAGGAGAGGACTCCGATGGCAACCCAATGAGGATATCACTCTTTGAGGTGGTGGAGCAATTGCGCTACATCTTGATCGGTTTCCCAGCACCGAGGGGGACTGATCGTCGTACGATAGCTACCTATCTTCCCTATTTTTTAATCGGTATTGTCAGCAACAACGGTCACTGCCTCGAACTGCGTGCTTCTCTGACCCCATTGCCGTCGCGGATGATGTCCTCGCAGTTTGGACAAAACCCGAACAGAATCTGAGCCAGTCGGCGCAAACACATCGACATACCGCTGCGTAACGAAGCCCTCACAGTTTCCACAAGTCGCCATACGAAAACCTTTGAGTGGGATTTCTTAGGTCTTTTGTCCATTCTCATGAGGAAGACGCACCAACAGCGCAGAGATATCCGGTTGGCTGATTGCTCAATAGATGGAGTCCACGTCGTCAGCATACCAACAAAACTGAACTCGGAAGTCTCTGAACGACACCTGAGCTGACACGTCTTTGTGACAGACGCCTCCGGTACTCTCGGGTACCGGCGACTCTTCGGCAGCGACGAGATATCCTTCGGAGTGGGTTCTCATTGACGAACGCCTGTAAAACGGGCCCCGCTGTCGATGAGGAGATGCGCTGGCCGACGACGACGCCTTTGTCCGCGGGTTTAACGCCCCGTGGACTCGCTGGGGCGTTCTCGACAACGTCTCGCCTGATTACGCGGAGGCGATGACCACCGAGACTAGTCGTCGCCGAGCGCGACCGCGCGCTTGACGCCGTCTACGATGCCTGCGATCGGATCGCCGGGAAACTCCACCGCTACGAGGGGGGACGACTACGGCACCTACGCCGCCCGCGTCGACGGTGTCCATTGGGATCTGAAATGGGACCGCGACGGCGTCTCTACCTTCGGGCGGGCGCCAGTGGCGGCGCCTACTCTTCTCGCAGTACGACGCTCCATCGGCGGCCGACGTTCGCCAGTACGTGCCCCAGCTTCGTGGATTCGTCGAAGCGTACAGCGAAGCTGTGGCGGAGTTGGAAGCGGATCTGGCCACGGTCAAGTTGTAACTGACGCGACAGTCTGTCGCTTGTCGGTCGATCATATCAGGAGAGTTCTCGAAGAGCGCTTCGAGACAGGTGAACGCCTCTGTCGCCGCAACGTCTGGTAGATCTGTTTCGAAGCAAAGCTGCATACGTACCGTTTCGACGTCCGTGAGTACGAGCGGTACCTCACCGGTGCTCTACAGTCGCTTGACTGTCTCTCGAGCAGCGGGTTCATCGATATTTCGCCGCTGGCTGCTGAGATGATCCTCTAGGCACTCCGGTCCGTCGTCCAAGAGCACCACTCCCACATCAAACGTACCCGAGCGGTCAACCGACGGCTGTATCGCGTTCGATGAAGAAGACGATCGATGAACCGCTTCACCGCGGTTTATACTCCGTCTCTATGTAGGTCCTGTATGCACAAAAGCCGAGTCGGAAGGGACCGACTCGAATCGCTCCGTGAAGCCCTTGTTGTAACCGGTGAGCGTGAGCGGTTGGACGTTATCGCGCCGTTTAGCGGCGACCCTTTCACATCGATTCCCGCAGGGACTGAGGCGGATGTCGAGGCCGCCGTCGGGCGGGCTGAGGCGGCACAAGCGTCGTGGGCCGACCGTCCGGTGACCGAGCGGGCGGCCATTCTGGAGCGATATGCCGACCGGGTGCTCGATGCACAGGACGAGCTACTCGATATCGCGCAGTTGGAAACGGGAAAGACTCGGCGGGACGCCTTCGAGGAAGTGCTTGACGTCGTCCAGACAGCCAACCATTACGCCGATGCTGGCCCGGAACTACTCGAGAGCGAGCGTCGAAGTGGGGCCATCCCGGGGCTGACGAAGACCACGGTTCACCGTCGGCCGAAGGGAGTAGCCGGGTTCATCTCGCCGTGGAACTATCCCGTCACGCTGTCGGTTTCTGACGCACTGCCGGCGCTGCTCGCGGGCAACGCCGTGGTGTTGAAACCCGCAGAAGAGACCACCCATACGGCGTTACTGGCTCGCCGGCTGCTCGTCGACGCTGGCCTCCCGCCGAAGTTGTTTCAGGTCGTTTCCGGGACAGGTGAACGGGTGGGGGCCGAACTCGTCGACCGCGTCGATTACGTCTGTTTCACCGGATCGACCGAGGCGGGGCGGAGTGTCGCCGAACGCGCGGGGCGTGCGCTCATCGACTGCTCGCTCGAACTTGGTGGGAAGAACCCGCTGCTGGTCCTCGACGACGCTGACCCACGGAAGGCAGCTCGTGGGGCAATCCGTGCCTGCTTCCCGAACGCGGGCCAACTCTGTATCAGCACCGAGCGGCTCTATATCGACGAGTCTGTCTATGAAGACTTTCGCGACGCCTTCGTCGCTGAGACCCGGGATCTCAACCTTGGAACTGGGTTCGCGTACGGGCCAGATATGGGATCGCTGCAGTCCGCCGCACAACTGCACAAGACTGAACGCCACGTGACCGACGCCATCGAGAAGGGTGCCGAGGTACTCGTCGGGGGCGGCCTCGGCCGGACGTGGGCCCATACTTCTACGAACCGACGGTGTTGTCGGCTGTCTCCCCCGAGATGACCCTCTACGATGAGGAAACGTTCGGGCCAGTGGTGAGCCTCTACCCGGTCGGGAACGTCGAAGAAGCCGTCGAACGGGCGAACGATTCTCGATACGGGCTGAATGCATCTGTCTGGACGGGCGATCGCAACCGCGGTGAGCGCGTTGCTGAACGCATCGACTGCGGCACGGTGAATGTCAACGAAGCCTACGCGGCTGCATGGGCGTCGGTGGATGCGCCGATGGGCGGGATGGGTGATTCGGGTATCGGTCGGCGACACGGTGACGAAGGGTTGTTGAAGTACACAGAGGCCCAGACGGTGGCGGTCCAACGGGGGATCCAAATCGGGCCGGGACCACTTCCCGACTGGGTCTGGGCACGGTTGATGAGCAGTTTCTCGAAGCTTCTCAAGCGACTTCCGGGGTGGCTGCGGTGACCACCCCGGAGGTGTTCGTAACGGGGTTCCCTGGCTTCCTCGGGGCGTCCCTAGTTGAGCGGCTCGTGACTCGAACTGAGACGGTCCACTGTCTCGTCCAGCCGAAATACCGGGCGGCCGCCGAGGTCCGCGCGGCCGAGATTGCCGGCGATGACTGGCGGGCGGACGTCAGCCTCTACGAAGGGGACATCACCGAGCAGGGGCTCGGACTCACCGCCGAGGACAAAAGCGCACTTCACGCCGCTGTCGGGGAGGTATTCCATCTCGCTGCTGTGTACGACTTGGGCGTGAGTCGAGCGGTCGGCGAAGCAGTCAACGTCGACGGGACTCAGCACGTCCTCGATTTCGCCACCGCTTGTGATGTCGAGGAGTTCCAATACGTGAGCACCTGCTACGTGAGCGGCCGCTACGACGGCGTGTTTACCGAATCGGACCTCGACGTGGGGCAGTCGTTCAACAACCACTACGAGGCGACGAAGTTCGAAGCCGAGCGCCTGGTACAAGAGCGCATGGATGAGGGATTCCCGGCGACCGTGTACCGGCCCGCCATCGTCGTCGGGCACAGCGAAACGGGGGAAACCGAGAAATACGACGGTCCGTACTACGTGTTGCGCTGGTTGCAGCGCTGTCCGGGCGTCGCTCCGCTCCCGTGGTTCCCGGGGGCGGACTCGACGGAGTTGAACGTCGTCCCACGGGACTTCGTGGTCGATGCGATCGACCACCTGAGCCAGCATGGTGAACCCGGTGCAGTCTACCAGCTCTGTGACCCCAATCCGCCGACCATCCCCGAACTCACGCGACTGTTCGCCGACGCTACGAACACCCAGGTTTTTCGCGTCCCGACCACCCTAGGCGTTGGGAAGCGCCTGCTCGGGTCGCGGGCGGTCCGCTCAGTGACGGGCATTCCGCCGGAGACGCTCGACTACTTCACGCTCCCGACACGGTACGCCAACCCTGCGACTCGCCGCGCACTCGCGGGGAGTGGCATCCGGTGTCCACCTTTCGCATCGTACGTGGACGTGCTCGTCGAGTACGCACGAACGAACGATGCGCGGTCCGACGCGATGACTTGACGAGAGTCGCCGGATGGGATCCGACAGCGGTCCGAACGCTCTCCGAGCAGGCCGAGAAGCGCGGCGTGACGACGGTCGTCCATCCTGCCGGGGTCGCCCCGGCCTATCTCTATAAGGCCGGTCGTGAGGAGGGACGATGGCTGACACAACCCGATGCCGTAGACGTGACTAACGCCTCGAGGGCGAGAACGTACGCACCCATCGAGACGAGTACGGCGTGTTCGGCGCCGAGCGTGTACGGCAGCCACGAGAGTTCGACCGTGGCGATACCACCGAACTGAAAGAGTCCGGGGAGCGGGTACGCGGCCGACAGGTACACGAGCAGAAGCACATCTTGGTCGTATTCTCTCATCGGACGGGCCCGATAGTGTGCAGTTCGAAATCGAGATTCAGCTAAAGGATGAGGAATCAGTTCTCTGTGAGGACCACATCAGTGTCTTGCCATACGAGGGAGCGTGTTTCGAGGGGTCAGCCGGAATCCTGCGCGTCATCAGCAAACCCAATGAAGACGAACACGAACTCCGAGTGGGGGTAGAGTCTCGTTGAAGTGCTCTTGAGAGGATCGACCGCGTCGAAATCGTGTGCGGACAGGCCGGCCGGTTCGCAGTCGTCCAGGTGCTTGTTTATCGGACTGACGCCCTGTGCCGCTGACGAATGGATCACACACCGGCAGCCGATCGCCGTCGCTCGATCACCGACAGCAAGTCGTCTGGGCGTCGGTCGGCTGGGTACGACAGGTTGTCGCCGTCGGTCAACCGGACGTGCACCGCCCCGTCGGTGTAGTCGACGCCGACGATCCGGTCGTACGGTAGCTCCTCGGTGTCGGCGCCGAGCGTCCAACTCGTGTTGAGCAGATTCGCCTCGGCGTCCGGGCGGATCGTCAACGCCGACTCGCCGACGGCCACGACCGTGACCCGGTACTGTTTGGACTCGTCGATCCCGATGACGGAATCGCCGGCGGCGGTCATCGTGTACGTCGGAGTCCGGTCCGGGTCGGTGTCGAGGGCCGCGACCGCCGCGCGTTTGATGTCCGCCTCCGCGTCGGCGAGCGCCTCGGCGGCGCCGCGCTTCACCGCTCGGACCCCCGCGACCGCGAGCGCCGGCCCGCCGATCAGGATCGCGGCCCCCAGATAGATCCGATCGGCGGCGAGGACGAAGTTGCCGCCCAGCAGTAGTGCCAGTACCACCGCCCACGGCCACTGCCAGCCGGCGGTCCACACCGGTGTGAACGTTCCTACATCGATCGGGCCCTTCTCAGCCATCGCGGTGCCTCCCGGGCCTCGTCTGGCGCTCGTCGACTGTCACGAACTGGCGTTGGCTGGTGTCGTACTTCGGTGTTGCTCTCGCGGTCGAGTGCGTGCCAACCGAGACGTCGAGCGACACCGCGACGGCTGGACGGACGGCCGCGGGGAACGCGTCGTCACTCTGAACCGGAGTTGCGCGTTCGCCCGACCCGCTCGGCTGCATCGACGAGGGTTCCGAGCGTCCGCTGCACGTCGTCGTTGCGGAGGGCGGAGAACAGCCCGAACAGACCGACCCGGCGGTCGGCCGTCTCGTCGGCGAAGGCGCTCGCGCCGGCGTCGAGCGTCTCGATAACCCGGGGATCGCTCGCGCGCTCGGCCACGTCGGCGGCCTGGCCCAGTTGCGTGCCGAGCCGGTAGTACTCCTCGGTGCTTCGGTCGGCGGCGTCGCCGAAGCCCTCCACGAGCGCGAGCAGCCCGCGGACGGTGTCCATGTTCTCCCCGAGCGCGACGAGCGTGTCGACGGACTCCGCGCGGTCGAACGCCGTCGCGAGGCGGCGCACGTCCTCACGGGCGGCCTCGGCGGCCGCTTCGTCCTCCGGGGCGACATCCGCGAGGGCGCCGCTCGCGACCTCAAGCGTCGACAGCAGGTCAAGGAACGTGTCGGTGTTGTCGCCGATCTGTCGCAACAGCACCAGCGTCTCCTCGCGCTCGAACGCGACGCGAAGCTTGGCGATCTCGCCGCGGTTCTCGGCGGCGACGGTGCGCAACTCGGGGACGAGTTCCGCCGAGAGGTCCTGGGCGACGACGACCAGATCGAGCAGGTCCGCGAGCGCGTCGGCGTTGTCGCCCACCTGCTCGACTAGGTGCATCGTCTCCTCGTTCTCCAGGGAGGTCCGCAGGTCCGCCAGCGGCTCGCGATTCTCCGAGACGGCCGTGCGCAGTTCCGGCACGAGTTCGTCGCTCAGCCCGCGGACGACCGTGAGTAGGTCTAACAGCGCGATCAGATCATCCGCCTGCGCGTCGACGCGGGCGGCCAACGCCTCCAAGTTGGCATCGCCGCCGGCGGCGGTCGCGAACGCGTCCGCGTCGGGTGGTGATTCACTCATGTCAGGGAACCGGGTCGTATCCGCGCATCCAGACGTTCCAGTCCAGCGACGGGATCACGTTGATGTCGAGGATCCAGTTGAGCCGGCTCACGACCGGTGCGGAGATGGAGTCCTCGTAGTCGAATTCCGCGATCATCGCCTTCCCCTTCTCAGTGAGGATCGGGCAGGCGGTGTACCCGTCGTACTCCGGCGCCAGCGGCCGGTCCTCGAGGAACCGCTCGACGTTGTCGACGACGACGTGCGACTGCTTGCGCGCCGCCGAGGCGGTCCGGGAGGTGGGCACGTCGGCGTTGTCGCCAAGCGCGAAGACGTTCGAATACGTCTCGTGTTGGAGCGTGTTGTCGTCGACGGAGACGTACTCGCCACCGTCGGTCAGCGGCGAGTTTTCGACGACGAACTCGTGGCCGTACTGGGGTGGAACCGGCGCGTACAGGTCGTACTCGAGTGAGTCGCCCTCCTCCGAGTGGACCGTCTGGTTCTCGTAGTCGACCTCGGAGACGGTGAAGTCGGGCACGAACGTGATGTCGCGGTCCTCCCAGATCTCTTCGATCCGTTCCTGGTACGGTGCCTTCGGTCCGGTTCCGAACACCTCGGATCCCGGTTTGGTCATCACGATCTCGGCGTCCTCGCGAACGCCGCGCTTCCGGAGGTACTCCTCCATCAGCATCGTGAGCTTCAGCGGTGCGCCGCCGCACTTGATCGGCGTGTCCGGAACCGTCACGAGGAAGCGCCCGCCGTCGAACTCGTCGACAGCGTCGCCCAACGCTCGTGCGGCAGAGGCGTGATAGAACGGGTACACCGAGTCCGTCCGGTTCCAGCCTTCGAGCATCCCCGGGATCGCGTCCGGTCGGCGGTTGTTCCCGACCGCGGAAATGAGGATGTCGTACTCGTAAGAGTCCGCTTCTCCTGCGACGGTCTGTTCGTCCGGGTCGATCCCGACAACCTCGTCATGGACGAACTCGACCTCCTTGTGGAGGAGGTCACGCGTGTTTCGCTGCTGCTCGTCGAGGTCCATGTAGTCGAACGGGATCAGGTAGTACGCGGGCTGGTAGCTGTGCGTCCGGCTCTTGTCGATCACGGTCACGTCGGCGTCGATGCGCCGACGGAGCGCGTTCGCTGTCATCGTCCCCCCGGCGCCGCCGCCGAGGATGAGGACGTTCGGTCGTGTTGCTGTCATGGTGAATGTGGCTTCGGTAGTCAGTCGTCGTTCGATCCGTCGGGTTCGGGACCTGCAGCGCCGATGCCGCGGGCGACCGCGACGAGATACCCCATCCCGGCTTTCACCTCCGGGTCGCGCAAGGCGCCGAGCAAGCTGATGGGGCCGACCGGCTCGGCCTCCGCCGATCCGGCCGCGCCGACGCCCTCCAGCATCCGAACGATGCCCCGGTTGACCTCGTCGTCGGTCGCCGTGTCGGCGAGTTCGCCCAGCGAGGTGCCGGTCGCCGCGACCGTCTCGATCATCTCGTCGTCCATCGCGTCCGTCAACAGCGCGACCGCGTCGGCGACTTCCGTGAGTCGGTCGAGCGTCCCGGTCCGCTGGAGCACCGCGACGCGGCGGACGGCCGCGGCGAGTTCGTCGCCGTTTTCTCCGACGGCCGCGCCGAGTTCGACCGTCCCGTTGTCGGCGAGTTCGGTCGCCGCCAGTCCGAGCGTCGTCGCGTCGCCGGCGAGCGATTCGACCATCTCATCGTCGAGGCTGTCCTCGATGAGCGCGAGCGCGTCGAGCAGCGTTGACAGCTGCCCCGACTGCTCCAGCAGGGCAGCGACGGTCTCGGGATTGTCCGCGATCGCCTCACGGACCTCCGGCGGGAGCGACTCCGCGTCGGCGTCCGTGCCGCCGTCGCCGCCGTCGAGCGCGCTCATCACAACACCCCTCGAGCGGTCAGCCAGTACGACTGGTTGTACCCGAGTTTCGACCAGTGGATCAGTTTCGAGGGCTGCTTCGGCGTCGGCTCCTCGTCGTAGTCGAAGGAGATGTACGTCGCCTCGTCCTCGCCGCTCTCGATGAAGCAGACGGTCTTCCCGTCGTACTCGGCGGTCGGGCGGTGACCGCGGACGACGCTGGCCAGCCGGTCGGCCAGCGACGTGGCCGCGTAGTGGGCCGCGCTGCCGGCCTTGCTCGTCGGCAGGTCCGCGATGTCGCCGAGCGCGTACACGTTCTCGGCGTGTGTCGCCTCCAGCGTCGCCGGGTCGACGTCGACCCAGCCGTCGTCGCCGAGCCCGGCGTCCCGGACGATGTCGCTGCCGTCGTGTGGCGGGATCGTCACCAGCAGGTCGTACGACAGCTCTCGCCCCTCGACGGTGTGGACGACCTGCTCGTCGGGATCGACCCGCTCGGGGTTGAAGAACGTCTCCACGTTGATATCGCGTTCTTCCATCAGCGGCCCGACCCAGTCGGCGACCGACTGGATCCCGTGAGCGCGATTGATCGGATAGGTGTACGTGATGTCGACGTCCTCGCGCAGGTCCCGCTCGCGGAGCCAGGTATCCGCGATGAGCGGGAACTCCAGCGGCGCAACCGGACACATGTGCGGCACGCCGACGACCGACATCACGAGATGCCCCTCGGTGAACTCCGCGAGTTCTTGGCGGAGCTCCTCGGTCGCCTCGGGCCCGTAGAAGTGGTGGCCGCCCTCCGCCAGCCCTGGCGTTTCCTCGGGCGTTACCTGCGCGCCCATCGCGAGCACGAGGTGATCGTACGCCAGATCGCTGCGGCTCCCTTCGAACGACACCGTCTCGGCGTCGGTGTCGACGGCGCTGACCCGGTCGATCAGCAGATCCACCCGCCGGTCGATCAGGTCGTCGAGTGGTCGTTTCGCGTCCTCGGGCGTCTTCTCTCCGAAGGGGACGTACAGCCAGGTCGGCTTGTACACGTGCTCCTCGCGATCGTTGACGAGGACAACCTCGACGTCGCCCGCGTCGATCTCCGCGGCGACCTCGTCAGCGAGGTTGTTCGCGAGCACCGACCCGGCGGTCCCGCCACCGACGATGACGACGCGCTCAGTCATCGACCCGTACGTACAGGTCCCAGTGGTCGCCGTGGTCGACCACCTCGACCAGCTCATTCCCGGACGTCTCGGCCCACTCCGACACGTCCGGTTCGGTGCCCTCGTTCGAGCTCTGGAGTCGGATCAGCGTCCCCGGATCGACGTCTTTGACCTTCCCGATCAGTTCCATCATCGGGCCGGGACACGACGATCCGACCGCGTTCACCGTCACGTCGGCCTCGAGTTGTGCGTCGCTCATTCAGTATCGCTCCGTGGCGGATGCAAGCGACCGCGTCACATCGGTTTTGAGTTGGCACACGACAACTTCGCGCTCTCGGCGGGCAGCCAGCGTGTATAACTCACACACGACTGTACGATCGATCGGTGAACGTATCGGAGGGGCGGATGACAACAGTCGGGACGGACGGACGGAGCGAACGGGACTGCCGGTGTTAGTCGGCGTCGTCGGCGTTAGTTGTCGACGGTGGCGCGAGCCAACAGTTCGTCACAGGGGAGTTCCTCCTCGAGTTTCTCGATCTCCGCTGGGATTGATTGGGAGATGATCATCGTGTCGTAGGTCTTGTCCGCTGTGACTGCCCCTCCGACGCTCAGCGATCCGACCATCCGCCCGGCGTTGTCACTCCCAAGAAAGACGATGCTCGTGTCGTTGTCGCGTGCGAACCGTCGGATTCGGCCTGCGATCGTTCCGAACGGCGCGTGACTACCCACGAAGATCGGTTCGAAGCGAGCATCGGGTACGATGGCATGCACCGACTGCCGGAGTGTCTCAACGATCACATCGGTGTCGTACGTCTCATTAGACCCGATCCACCCGTGATCCCGGGCGTATGTCCTGTTCCCTTTGGGAATCACCGTCACTGCGGTCACACCTTCTTCGAGGATGCAGTCGAATTGGTTCGCGCGGACGAGCGCTGCGTCCGAGAGCGTCGATCCGTCGTAAGGAACTACCAATCCCATATGTGCAAGAAAACTTCAGGGTGGTATCTATCTTTCGTAATCTGTGCAATACTCTCGGTCGAATACGGAGTGGAAGCTGGCCTCGATACTCACACTGTCAGATTCCCAAAGGGGGAAATCGACCACACCAGCGGAATTCGGGGTGACCCGCTGAAGCGGTCGGTCAAGAGGGTGGGAACACTTGGGCGGTCACAGGGTACCGCCGGCGATCAGTCGCTCGTCATTGCGTCCGTGCTCGCGGCGCAGTTGTTGGGGCCGAGTTCGAGGGTGAACGCCTCCTCGTCGTCGGCGTCCTGCTGGCCGAGGTTGGTCGCGATGATATCCACGTAGTTCGCGGGACGCGGCGGCATGTCGGCGAGGACGGTTTCGACGAACTCCTCCTTGTCGTAACTGAGCGCGTCCATCCGCGCTTTTAGATCACTGATTGGCGCGGTGTAGGTCCCGTCGTCGGCCGGGACGGCGGCGTCGCTGAAGTGGGCGCCGCCGATGAGCGTCTCCTCAGGCAGCGTCAGCACGCGCTCCTGGAGCGTGTCGTACAGCTGTTCTGCGGCGGCTGGGGCTCCGTCGTCGCCCTCCTCGAGATCGGGACGAGCAACGCTCTCGATGAACAGCCCGTCGCCGGTGGTGAGCAGGCTGCCGCCGAGCAGGTAGGAGGTCATCCCGCTGGTGTGACCGGGGGTGTAGATCGTCTCGACGGTCGCGTCGCCGACGTCGAACTCGTCGCCGTCGGCCGCCGTGGTCATCTCGTCGGCGTACGTGACGCCGCGCGGGACGGCGTTCTCGGGGATGACGCCCTCGACGCCCTCCGCGGCGAGTTCGCGGAGGCCGCTGATGTGGTCGGCGTGGATGTGCGTGTCGAACGCGTACGTCAGATCTGCGCCCAGTTCCTCGGCGTCCTCGAGGTACCGGTCGGTGAACGCGCGCAGCGGGTCGACGATGGCCGCCTCGTCGCCGTCGACGAGGAGGTAGCCCAGACAGCCCGACGAGGGCCGCTGGTACTGGTAGACGGAGCCGGGTCCGTCGTACTCCGTGACCTCCTCGCGTTCGTAGATACGCGCCCAGCCGTTCATCCCCTCCTCGAGGTGGTTCACGTCGTAGCCGCGCTGCTTCAGGGCGCCGGCGACGTATTCGCTGGCCCCGCCCTTCGCACACAGGACGGTTACCTCCCGATCGTCGGGGATCCGATCGAGAACGTCGTCGTCGATGTCGTCTTCCAAGAACTCGAAGTACGGGATGTTAATCGAGTCGACGTTCTCGCCGTCGATCTTCCACTCCTCGTAGTCGGAGGTCATCCGCGAATCAAGCAGCGTGACCTCTTCGCCGGCATCGATGCGGCTCTTGAGATCCTCTGGTGCGATCGATTCGACCTCGACCTCCGGCTCGGGAAATTCGTCTGCCATCACGAGACTCAATGGGAGTCGGAATAATAAATATTGCGCAATACAACCAAGACCATTTGCCGAGGGTGCCGTGTGAGATAGCCGTGCTCACGTCGAAAATTCTCTTTGAGGGCGCTTTAGAGGGTGTTATCGGCCTGGGGACTGCTGACCGCAGGCTAAGTACTATTGAATAGTAAGTAAAACACTGCAACCGATAGAATCTGTCTTGTAAATAGTGCACAATACCTTTTGGCAGTGCAACGTCGTTACCGGCCTGATATCGAGATGTTGGCGTCGACGAACGCCCGGGGCCGTCGGACGGTTTGGTACGACTCTCGAATACCGGGATCGGACCACAACTGTGTTGCTCGCGGAGTCCGGCTCTCGAGTGTGACCCGACAGATATCCGGGCCCGATCGGACCTCTCCATCGAGACGCGCCGTCCTCACCGGGCTCTCTGCGGCTGCGGCAACCGCCACCGCCGGCTGTCTCGGCGGCGGTGGCGGCAGTAGCGGCGGGAGCGATGAGGTACCCGCCGACGCTGTCGAATCGCTGCCCACGCCAGTTCACGGCGACGAGGACGCGCCGGTGACGGTCGCGGTGTTCGAGGATTTCGCGTGCCCGCACTGTCGGACGTTCGCCGTCGACGTCCAGCCGAGAATCGTCGACGAGTACGTCGGTTCCGGCGACGTACGATTCGAGCATCACGACTTCCCGATCCCGGTGGACGACCGCTGGTCGTGGGAGGCTCCCGGCGCCGCGCGAGCGGTACAGAACACGGTCGGGGACGAGGCGTTCTTCACGTTCACCGGGCGACTGTTCGAGGAAGGATGGTCGGACGGGTCGCCGACGTACTCCGAGTCGCTCCTGCGCGATCTCGCGAGTGCCGTCGACGCGGACCCCGACACCGTAGTGGCCGACGCGAGCGGCAATCGATACCGCCCGGTGTTGGAGGCCGACCGCGAATCGGGCCTCGACCGGGGAGTAGAGGCTACCCCCAGCGTGTTCGTCGACGGAACTCTCCTCGACAGACCCGACTACTCGACGATATCGTCGGCAATCGAAGAGGGACTGTAGTCAGGCGAATCGGCCGTCTGTCGTCGAAAACGCGCAAGTTGAACGGCGGTCGAAGCCCAGTCGAGCCTCCAAGATTCGGTAGCGACAGTACCGGTTGGTCTCGGTGGCTCGGACCACCCGTCGGGTTCCCTTCGAGAAGCGAGCCCAGCTATGAGGACCCACCAGTCGCCAGCAGCCACAGATAGGCGGTGATCGCTATCACCTCCGAGGACACCGTCGCGAAGTCCAGCGGCTGGAACAGGTGCTGGTCGGAGAATAGGATCGCCACGTTCCCCAACTCGGGGTGCCCGTACCCGTCGACGCCGGGGATCGCACCGCCGTGGCCGCCGAGGTGCCACCAGATGTATCCGCCGATCCACACCGTCATCATGACCGCGGCGAACGCGAACACCCCACGTTCCGGGAAGTACTCCGGGACCATGTACAGTCCAAGCAGTGCGAGCGTCACCGCGATGCCGGAGGCGACGAAGAGATACGGCCGCGGGTCGGCGAGGGTTCCCGTTTCGAAGTACACGAGCGCGCGTGGCAGTCCCCACGTGAAGTGGAGTCCGACGGCCACGAGTCCGAACTGCACGCCGATGATGCGAACGAGTCGCCTCGCGATCGACTCCTGTCGGTCGGGCAACTCCTCGGCGGTTCCATCAGATCTGGTCGAGGGTCGTGTCTCACTCATCGATGTCGTAGTAGTGGTCGCGCGTTCGCGTGTGCGTCGTGCTCGTTGCGCGGGCGGACGCTGCGTAGATCAGTCACCCGACAGCCTCCCAGTTTCGGTATAATACTACGCCGAACGCGAGGATGAAGCCGCCGACGCCGACCTGTCGGCCGACCGTCCCGAAGTCCCCGTTGAGGCCGGCGACAACTCCTCGGACGGCCATCACCAGCGTGACGAGCGCGACGAGCGCCAGCACAGCGTGGCGCGTTTCCATACGTCCACTATTGGTCCCGATGCCCAAAAGGATCTGTTGGCGCACGCCAATCGACGATCAGCGTCCGTGCGACCAATCAGTCGTCAGCGTCCGTCTGGCCGGACCGCGTCGTACCCGGCGAACGCGATCAGTGCACCGGCAGCGGCGGCGAAGGCGAGCTCACGCTGCGGGAGCGTGATCCCGGCCGGCCTGGCGAGCGCAACCAGGCCGGCTGCCGCGAGGCCGTACACGCCCCCGGCGGCCCCGACATGTTGAGCGCGATTGGTCGCCTCAAGGAGGCCGGTCTCACCCAGCATCCCGGCCACACTCCACCCGAACATCGTGAGTCCGATGGCGGCCAGGAGCGGGAGTCCGAGCGCAATGCCGACCTCGGCGCCGGCGAAGCCGAACGCGACGAACACGTGATACAGCCCCGACGTGGCCGGATGGTCGTCGGAGAATCGATCGTCGGCCGTCTCGGGTGTCGCACCTGACATCAGTCGTCGTCACCCGTTGATCGGTCGCGCGTCGGGCCCTCGGTCTCGGCCGTTGGCTGGCCGTCGTTGGAGACGGCCTCACCGTCCGCGTCGCCGCCGTCGGTGAGTGCTGTCTCACGTTGCCGTTCGAACCACGCCCATTCCTCCGTGAACACGTCGTCGGCCTTGAGATCCCAGGGGTCGCCGCTCTCGACGCGTTTCCCCTCGAACCACGACTGCACGACGTTCCAGAGGAAGATCAACTGCCCGACAGTGATGAACAGTGCGCCGACCGATGCGATCTGGTGGAGGTCGGTGAACTGTGTGAGATAGCTCGCGTACCGGCGGGGCATGCCGCCGTACCCGAGGAGGATCATCGCGAAGAACGTGATGTTTGTCCCGATGAGTGTCAGCCAGAAATGCGCTCTCCCGAGACGGCGCTGGTACCACCGACCCGTGAACAGCGGGAACCAGTAGTAGATACCCGCAAACACGGCGAACACCATCCCGCCCATCAGGAAGTAGTGGAAGTGGCCGACGACGTAGTAGGTATCGTGGAGTACGAGGTCGACGGGGATCGAAGCGAGGAACACGCCCGTCACACCGCCGATGATGAAGTTCGAGAGGAAGCCGATACTGAACAGCATCGGCACCGTGAGACGGAGCGTTCCGCCCCACATCGTCGTAATCCAGTTGAACGTCTTCACGGCGGACGGGATCGCGATCGCGAGCGTGACTGCCATGAATGACCCGCGCAGGCGCGGGTCGATGCCCGTCGTGAACATGTGGTGAGCCCACACGCCGAACGAGAGCACGCCGATCGCTAGCGTGGAGTAGACGACGAACTTGAATCCGAACAGCTTGCGCCCAGAGAACCTGGGAATGAGCAGACTGATGATCCCCATCGCCGGGAGGATCAGGATGTATACTTCGGGGTGGCCCCAGAACCAGAACAGGTGTTGCCAGAGGATCGGGCCGCCTCCGTCAACGGCGTAGAACGTCGTCCCGAAGTTCCGATCGAGTAGGAGGAGGATCATCGCAGAGCCCAGCAGTGGGAACGCGAACAGGATCTGTCCAGACTGCACTAGAATGGTCCACGAGAAGATATCGAGATTTGCCCAAGTTACCTCCTCGGCGCGTTCGGTAAAGATGGTGACGATGAAATTGATCGCGCCCATCGTCGCGCCGATTCCGGTCAGATGCAGCCCCAGCAGCATCAGGTCGACCCCGACATTCCCCTGATTACCGGCACCAATCCCGGCGGACAGCGGCGGGTACAT
The DNA here is from genome assembly GCF_030127145.1 of Halobaculum halobium. NCBI lineage: Archaea > Methanobacteriati > Methanobacteriota > Halobacteria > Halobacteriales > Haloferacaceae > Halobaculum > Halobaculum halobium. The sequence continues at coordinate 35,556 of NZ_CP126159.1, read as the reverse complement.
CGTCCATGCCGTCTGGGCAGGGATCAGTCCCTCGATCGGGAGGAAGCCGGCAAACACGAACACCGTTCCGAACGGAAGGAGCCAGAATGCGATGGCGTTGATGCGTGGGAACGCCATGTCGTCGGCGCCGATGATCAGTGGGATGAGGTAGTTTCCGAACGCAGCAAGGATCGGCGTCCCGAACAGCAGTAACATCGCAATACCGTGGGTCGTCAGCAGCGAGTTGTAGAACGTGGCCGCGAAGAGATCTGACTCCGGCGTAATCAACTCAGCACGCATCAAGACCGCGGCTCCGCCGGCCCATGCGAACATGCTGACGGCGTAGACGCCGTACATGAGCCCGATGTCCTTGTGGTCGACCGTGGTAAGCCACCGGATCACACCGGACGGTTTCTCGCGACCGTATCGATCGCCGGTAGCGGCGCCGTCGGCCGCCGTCGATGCAACCCGCCAGTTCTCCAGCCGAGAGACCCAGAAGGCGACTCCAAACAGAAGCGCCCCCATGAGGATAGTCAACGCTAGTTGTGGCCCAACGTCCATAGGTTCGCTCAATGGAGGACCCAGTATGGATGATCGTTTGTCCTGCGACAATGTGAGGTGTGGCTTCAGCGTGGGGGGATTGACCAAGGAACTGACCGCAGCCCTATCAACTGACAATCACGTCGGTACGGTAGTTGTCCTACGCCAAACGGGTGGTTAACGATCCGTAGTGTGTTGTTCGTATTGAGCGACCCGAACTATGACGTTCGTGCAGAAAGCACCGTAACGGCAACTCCCAGACATATCAATAATGATCGACCCCATAATCGCAAGCAGGCTCCAATTCGCCCTGACAACGATCGTCCACATCATCTTTCCGGTGATGAGTATGGGCCTTGCGCCCTTCCTCATCTACTTCACGTGGAAAGACGTTCGAGGCGGCGATCCCGTGTACGAACAGTTGCGTCGCTTCTGGACAAAGATATTCGCGGTCTCGTTTGTCGTCGGAACGGTTACGGGGATCGTGCTGGAGTTTGAGTTCGGGACGAATTTCGCGGCGTTCTCGACGGCCGCGGGCGAGTTGTTCGGTGGTCCGCTCGCCGTCGAGGGCATGATGGCGTTCATGCTTGAGGCGACGTTCCTCGGGATCTTCGTGTTCGGGCGCGAGCGGGTGTCGGACCGGCTGTACATGATCTCCAGCGTGGCGGTCGGTCTCGGGACGTGGTTGTCGGCCGTTTGGATCCTCATCGCGAACTCGTGGATGCAAACCCCACGGGGCTACGAAGTCGCCACCGAGAACGGCCAGACGATCGTCCACTTGGTCGACCCGATAGCGGCGTATCTAAACCCGCGATTTGGGTTCATGTTCGTCCACATGCAGAACGCGGCAGTCGAGTCGGTCGCGCTGTTCATGGCGGGCGTCGCAGCCTACTACGTTTACCGCCACCACGTGTGGGGCTACCCCGTCGAACATATCGCGTTCTGGCAGAAGACGCTCAAGATCGCGCTCGTCGCACTGTTGATCACCGCGCCGCTGCAGGTGTTACAAGGCGATCTGTACGCCCGTCACGTGTACGAGACGCAGCCGCAGAAGTTCGCTGCGATGGAGGCCGTCTGGGATACCGAGGCGTACGTCCCCGAGTACATCTTCGCGATACCGACGGACCTGAGTCAGCTAACCGACCCGCGAGCGAAGGAACTGTTCGGTATCGGGATTCCCGGCGGCGCGTCCTGGCTCGCTGGCGGGGAGACCCGACCGCGGAGATACGGGGGCTGAACTCCTTCGACTCGGAAGCGCCGCCCGTCGCTATCGTGTTCTGGTCCTTCCGAGCCATGGTCGGGATGGGCTTTTGGTTCATCCTGCTGGCGTTCTGGGGCGGCTACCGGTGGTTCACGGGTGGGTTATTCGAAGACGGGCTCCTGCACAAGGCGTTGATGGGCTCGAGTCTGCTCGGGATCGTCGCGGTCGAACTCGGCTGGATCGTCACCGAAGTTGGCCGCCAGCCGTGGGTGATCCAGGGGGTACTCAAGACGAGTGAGGGCGTTTCGCCTGGACTAACTGGGACCGAGGCGGCGATCACGCTCGCCGGCTTCGTCGGCGTCTACACCACGCTACTCGCGTTGTACACGTACGTTGTTGCCCGGATCATCCGGAATGGCCCGCCCGGCAGCGATGAAATCGAGTCGATGCCGGATCCGACGCCCGACCAGGAGACTCCTGCGGGGGTATCCAGCGATGACTAGCGTCGAGACGCTCGCGGCGGGGCCGCTGTTCGGTTTGCCGCTGCCGGAGCTGTGGTTCGCGCTGGTGTTCGCTATGCTGGGGACGTTTCTGTTTCTCGATGGGTTCGACTTCGGCGCGGGCGCGATATTCGCGACGCTCGACGACGACGAAGCGCGCGAAACGGTCCTCTCTGCTATCGGCCCGTTCTGGGACGGAAACGAGGTGTGGCTCGTGGTCTTCGGGGGTGCGTTGTTCGCCGCATTTCCGTCGGTGTATGCCAACCTGTTCAGCCGCCACTACCTCCTCATGTTTGGGATCCTCGGCGCGCTCATCCTCCGTGGGCTCGCTCCGGAGATGTACGAACAGCGCCACGACGAACGGTGGCAGCGCTGGTGGGGCCGATCGTTCGTTGCCGGGAGCGTCCTCGCGCCATTTCTCCTCGGCGCATTCGCGGGCAACTGGCTCGCCGGAAGCCCTCGGTCATTCACGCTCGTTGGCGTCGTCGTCGGGGTTACCGTGACGGCACTGACAGTCGTCTCCGGAGCCGCGTTCCTACGGTTGAAGGCTCAAAGCGCGCTTCCGGAATCCGTGCGGCGGATCGGTACCGGCGCAGTCGCGGCGTATCTGCTCTCGGTAATACTGACGCTCGGGGTCCTCGCAGTTCGGCTCCCCGCCGGCGTCGACGCGCTGTTGACGGCACCGGTGATCGGACTCGTCGTCGCTTCGATCGTGCTCGCGGGCGGCTACGTGGTCACGCTCCGACGCGGGTCGAACCTCGCTGCGCTCGCTGCAGCTGCGGGTCTAACGTACGGGCTCATTGCGGTCGTCGCGGTGGTCATGTACCCGAGCGTCGACCCCGCCGCGAACCTCACCGTCGCCGACGCGATCGTCTCGACGCTGCCGCTGAATCTCATGTCGATCGGCGCGGCGCTTTTGTTGCCGCTCGTGGCGACGTACTTTGTCGTGCTGTACTCGGCGTTCAGCGGGCCGATATCGGCAGAGGAGGCGTACTAATATGAGTGATAAATCCAGGACTGGGACAGTTGAGCGTGTCTCGCCAGTTGGGACGCTGCTGCTGTCGCGCGTGCTAATCACGTGGGCAGAGCTGCTCGTTGTCGGGTTCGTGGGCGCCGCGCTGGGCGGCGCCGCCTCCGGACCGCCCCAGTTGATCGTCTACCTCGCGACGATACTGGGGTCAGTTGCGGTGGTCATGTACAACGTCGACCGACTCGTGGCCGCACGGATCCGAGGTGGAACGTGACCGAGGCAGCTCGCAGTGGTTGCTCAGCCTCTGAAACACAGTTGATGAACCAGTACAGGCGCGGGGTTCGAAGCGGAACCGAACTGAAGTCCATCGAACGGAGCGCAGATAGCCGTCAGTCCGTCCGACGTGAGGTGGAGCCGAACGGGCCGATCTCATGGCGCTTGGCAACGATGCCGAACAATAGCAACGCGCTCGGGATGAACAATAACGCACCCAGCGCGGTGACGACGTCGTCGTGGGAGAACCCGAAGACGACGCCGCCGACGCCGGCGACGAGCGCGACGAATGCGGGGACCAGTAGGTGGCTCCGGAGCGCACCAACTACCCCGGTGGTTGGGTTTGGAACTTCCATACGAGACACGGTACGTCTCTGGAACCCATATCGGGAGTGTTGTCGAGAGCCAACCGGCTCACGCACCGAGACACGATCAATGAACTCCACCAGATCGCCGCTGTCACAGCCGTGGCAGACGACGCTGGTCGGCACCCACAAACTCACCTGCTGATGTACGACTTCACGTTCGAAATAACGTATGACGCCGGAGCCGATGAGTACGTCGACCTGTTCATGGATCGCGATTCGCTGCGGTCTGAGGCGATATACTCGTGTCTCGACCCTTCGGAACTATGGACGCTGGAATCGGTAACGGGAGACCCTGCTGACCTCGCGGCCGTCGACGACCTGCTGTTGGACGAGTCCGTCGAGCGCGAGTCGATCAGCGGTCGGGAGTGTAATTCGACCCGAACGACGAGCCTCCTCACTGAGGAACAGCGGCGGCGGGTCACGTACACCTACGTTTCTGAGGTAGACTACTGCGAAGCTGTCCCGTTGATAGCCGCGAAATACATCGACGGTGGTGTCCTCTTCGAGCAGACCCGGACCGGCGATACGGTGCGGTGGCGCGTGCTTGTGCAAGACGACTCGAAGATCGGTCTCCTGTATGACACGCTGTCCGCAAAACTCGGGGAAGGGCTGTCGTTCTCGTTTAAGCATCTGATCGAGGTCACTAACTGGGAAAGCGGGCTGCTCTCCCGAGCGGACATCCGCGCGGAGCAGCGCGAGATCCTGAAGGTATCTGTCGACCGCGGCTACTTCGAAACGCCCCGTGAGGTGACGCTCGACGAACTCGCCGAGGAACTTGAACTACCCCGTTCGACCGTGTCGTATCGGCTCCGACGAGCGACCGCGGAGCTGGCGAAACGATTCGCAAACCAGCAACTATGACCGCCGAGAACCCACCAGACGACGCCAATCGAACGCGAACCGACGCATCGGCAGAGACACAGTATCCAGTAGACGTACTGGTCAGCCCTGATTGGGTTGACGCCCGACTGGGCCAGTTCGCCGCCGCCGACTCCGACATGCGGCTGCTTGAAGTCGACGTTAACACGGCGTTTTACGAGACCGGGCACGCGCCGGGCGCCGTGGACGTCGATTGGCGGACCGACCTTCGATCGGCCGATTCCCACGATATCCTTGGACCTCGTGAAATGGAGTCGTTCCTCGGATCGTGTGGGATCACCGCGGACACGACCGTCGTGGTCTACGGCGACAATTCGAACTGGTTTGCGACGCACTTCTACTGGCAGCTCACCTACTACGGTCACCCCGACGTCCGGATTATGGATGGCGGCCGTGAGTACTGGACTGACTACGACTACCCAATCACGACCGAACAGGTTTCCCCTCCGACTGTGGAGTACGGAGGCACGCTCGATCCCCCAGCCAGGCCTGCGGTGCGAGCATATCGCGAGGACGTACGCGAGGCGCTCAACACTCATCCAGAGACGGTGTTTATCGACGTCCGCCTCCCGGAGGAGTTCCGCGGCGACATCACGAAGCCGCCGGGGATTGATGAGGGTGCACTGCGCGGCGGCCACATCCCGGGGGCGACGAACGTCTTCTGGGCGGAGAACGTCCGCCCGGACGGCAGGTTCAAATCGCCGGACGATCTCCGAGCGGTGTACGAGTCACGCGGGATCGATCCCGACGACACCGTGATCGTCTACTGCCGGATCGGTGAGCGCTCGTCGGTCACCTGGTTCGTGCTCGAAGAGTTGCTCGGGTACGAACACGTACGCAACTACGACGGGTCCTGGACTGAATGGGGTAATTTGATCGGGGTTCCGATCGAAGTCGGAGAGTGAACTGACGTGAGGTACCGCCTGGATCTGACGACTACGAATCGAAGCAGACTCACACCACCGCCGAGAACCACGCAGTGGCGATATGTTCAGGTGTGAAATGCTCACATCAACAGGCCGTCGATGAGCAGCACTGAGTAGTTAGTGATCTGGGTGAGCCACTGGTGTTCTATGTTCATACGGTGGGCCCCAACACTACACGTACACCGTTAGTCGGTTCCCAATCCTCCTCGGACAACCGCTCGGCGCTCGGGACGGGATCTGCCCGCGGAGTTCGTCTCGTCACGGAGCACTTCCGGGACCCCGGCGCCCGGCGGTGGTTCGTCGGTGTCGATCAGCCACGGTTCGCTACGGTCCGAAACCGGATGGTGCTGTGTCCACCGTTTTGAACACCGTCGACCCAAATCGTCGAAGCGGTGTTATCGCCAGACAGCGAGGCAAGCGATACCCAGCGATATTGCTGTCCAGCCGGCAAGTCCGAAAAGACTCACAGCCGGTGACGCCGCCGGAATCGGTGGCGGCGACGCCAAGGCCGGCGCGACCGCGAGTTCGATCACGAGCCCGCGGAACGCGGCCGGGCTCACTCCGAGTAACGCCTCGAGACCGCCACCGACGACGCCGCCGGAGAGGAGCCCGACGATCGCGAGATCGAGGCCGACGGCGACAGCTACGACGAGGGCGACACCGACCGCGAGCGCCTCTCTGGTGGTCCGCGCGGCCGCGGAGGCGGCAGTGATCACCGCCGAGACGGTCAGCGCGTACAACATCGCGAGGGCGACGAAGCGAACGAATACAATCGGTGAGTCGCCCGCTGAGTGGGTTGCGAGGAACGAGGCAGCGCTGGGCGAGGCGAACGATGCGAGCGCGCCAGCAACCGCCAGTGACGCCGAAACAACTGCAAGCACCCCGAACGTCCGGCCAAGATAGACGCCGACGACGTACTCCACCCGCGAAATGGGATACGTCCGTATCACGTCGAGCTCTGACCGCTCTGCGTCCCCTCGGATCGAGCGGTACACGATTCCGAACGACAACACCGGCACAAGGACTTCGACCACAGTCAGCAAGTCCAACGTGAGCGAAACGTACCCGCCAGGCGCGCCGACTGCCCCACCAGCGACGGCGATCACGATCAACGCGAACGCGGCTGCGACCGCGAGTAACGACCGCGTTCGGACGAGCGTTCGAAGCTCGCGGTCGAAAACCGCTGCCGTCCGCGAGCGGCGACTCATCGCTTCGACACCTCTGACTCCGCCGTGTCAGTCGGTGGCGAACCGTCAGTTGTCGCCGCCTTCGCCGGTGGGACGACCCGATCGTGATCACGACTCGTCGCCAATCCGGAGAATACGTCGCGCAGCGTTTCCGCGCCCATCTCCGATCGGAGCTCCGCCGGCGATCCGTCGAGCGTTATCTCGCCGTCGGCGAGTACCATGACGCGATCGGCGACCCGCTCGACGCCTGCAAGATCGTGACTCGCGACGACGAGTGCTCGGTCCTCGTCTACGACGTCGCGGGCTGTCGCGAAGATGTGATCGGCCATCTCGGGGTCGAGTCCGCTTGTGGGTTCGTCCAGTACGACAAGCGGCGGATCCCCTACGAGCGCTTGGGCGATCCCGAGCAGACGCGTCATCCCGCCGGAGAGCGCCCCGACGCGGCGGTCAGTCGCCGATGCGAGCCCGACCCGACCCAACGCGGCTTCGGGGTCGACCGAGGTCCCGGCCAGCGACGCGTAGAATTGGAGTGTTTCCGCCGCAGTGAATCCCGGTCGGAACGACGGCGACTGCGGGAGGTACGCAACGTCGCGACGGTCCTCGGTCCCCTCGGACAGCCGACGAGATTGCGGAGTCGGTCGAGAGACGGTCCCCGAATTTGGTTGTCGAATGCTAGTAAGCAGTTCGAGAAACGTCGTTTTACCGGAGCCGTTTGGACCGACAAGCGCGACAAGTTCGCCAGACTCGATCGACACCGAGCAGTCGTCAACGATGGTCACGTCACCAAAGCTCATGTGCACGTCGGACAGCGAGACGACTGAGTCGGTCACGTCGGCACCTCCGTGGCACTACCGGACGCGTTGGCGCTGGTCTCGTTGGGAGCGTCACTCTCGTTTGTGCGTACTGTCGTGAGCACGTCCGGTCGAACCGGCGCGGTCAGCGGCGCCGTGTCAACGACACCCGTTGCCCGGAGCCCGGGAACAGAACTCGCAAGCCCCCGCGTTAGCGCGACCGCGGGTGACCGGGCGAGCGTCCACGCGCCGGGCGTTGAGTGGAGGCGACTGTCAATCGCCCCCGACGGGCGGTACGGCCGTTCTACGGTCCCGTCGCCGTCGCGGTCCGCGCCGGGGAGCCGACCCCAGTAGTTGCCCTCACCGTCGACGGTCCACACGCGCAACGCGCCCAGATACGAGTCGACGGGATATTCATTGTCGACCACGTCATTGTGCGTCACGAGATTCGTCGGTAGCAGTGACGACCCACGTAGGCCGTATGTGTTGTTCACGATCGTGTTTCGAGTGTACAGCGAGCCGGTTCCCGATACAGTCATCCCCCACTTGTTGTCGGTCAGGACGTTCTCCGCGTAGTATGAGTCTGCCCCGACAGTGCTGATGCCGGTGCGCGTGGCAGACACGCGGTTTCCGACGACGAGATTTCCGGTGGGACGCGTCATGACGATCACGCCCACGGATTCGTTGTGAATCTCATTGTTCGCAACGAGCGTCCGCGATGTGTACATCAAATGGACGCCGAACCGGGCATCGGCCATCTCGTTGTTCCGTATTACAGTCTCGTGTGCACGGTGGGTGTAGACGGCGTCCCGACCGCCGTGGAAGCTGCTGTTCTCAACGACAACCGGCGCGTACATCGCAACGACGCCCATAAACCCGTTTTCGGGGGCGGCTGCGCCACGGAGCGTGATGTTCTGTACGACAGCTCCATCCGCGGCTCTGGAGATAATTCCACTCGCTGGCGTGTCGATCACGATATTCTCCACGAGCGCGCCGTCGGCACCGTCCAGCCGAATTGCGGCGTCTCCGCGGCCGTACGCGAGTTCGACGGATTCCGACCAATCGCTGGAAGTGTTGGCGGACCGTTCTGGACTGCCGACCGAGCCGACGCCCGAGATCCGGAGATCGGTCACGGCCGCGTGACTCGCGTTCATGTGGAGGACCGATCCGTTACCGTCGCCGCGGATGTGTGTTGCGACGCCGGCACCTCTGATCGTGACCGACTTGTTCACGATGACCTCATCGACTGCGTACTCACCCGGCGGCAGCAACACTGTGGTGTTCGGCGGCGCAGCCTCCACCGCCGCCTGTAGCGTCGGCACGTCCTCGCCCACCGTCACGGTAACTGGGCGCTCACGGAGCGGCCGTGTCGCCTCGACCGCACGATCCGCCCACTGCATGCGCTCGTCGACAGTCGCTTCGTAGCGCTCGCGGGTGATCGGGTTGGAGGCCTCAACCGCTTCGTCGACGCCATCCCAGGGGATCACCTCGCCGCCGTAGCGTTCGGTGAACTCGCTGGCGGCCTCACGATCGGAGAACGGCATGGCAAGAGACCCCGTCGCGGTTCGTGCCTCGCTCCCGATTACGACGTACGCATCACTGGCGCGCACGAACGACGGGTCCGTGTTCGTGTCTACGACGGGATAGCCGCGTTCGGTGAGCGAGACGTTCGTTCCCGCGTAATCGGTTACGAACACCGCCAGCGGCTGCCCGAACTGCCGGTCGTGGCCGGTTCGGCGGTGCTCAGCGAGATACGATTCGACCCCGTAGTACCCGATCACGTACTCGTACTCCGCGTAGAACACTTCTACCTTCGGTAACGCTACTCCCTCCGCGTCGGCGGCCCTGAGCGTGGTGCTGGTCATTCCGAGAGATACGGTGTCCTCGAACGGCACCGGACCAACCGAATCGCCGACGCCGACAGGGACGGCGAAAGAACTGCCCAACACCAGTGCCGACAGCGCGACGGCGATCACAGCTGCTCGTGCGTACATCGACGGGTCTCTACTTCCCAAGTTGACCGATCAGAGTTTTCGTCACCTCGTCAGCAGTAACCAACTCGCCACCGTATTCCGATCGGAACGCCTCCGCGTCTGCTTGCTCGGAGAATCCGATGAGATCGGCTCCCATAGTCCCGACGACAGCCGAATCGGCCACGAACGTGACCGAGTCGGCGGATACGAACGTCGACGCCTCGACGTGCCGGGAGATGAGCTGCTGGTCACCGTCAGTTCGGATTTCATAGTCGACCGCCGAGTAGTCGGTGACGTAAAATGACGTACGAGTCCAGCCTTCGCGCTCGTAGTCGAACTGGAACGCCTCCCACGTACTGTCGAAGCGTGCCGGGTTCGCATGTCCGTTCGGTTCCTGGTCCTCGTAGAACGCCTCGCTACTCGGACCCGGATGCTTCGATATGACCATTCCACACACGTCGCACGTCGCGTCCTCCGAGAGTGTCACTGCGTCGGGAGCGGAATCGGCGCCACCGCCCCCTGTCCCCGCACAGCCAGCAATCGAGACGACTCCGGCTGCAACCGCGCCCGAGAGGACGGTTCGGCGGGAGACGCTCCCGTCGGAAAGAGATTCGTGGGTTCGTTCCTCACCCAAGTTATCTCCGTCGCCCGCCGAGTTGCGTGAGACCATACCTGCACCTTGGTACCGGTCAATGAAAGCGCGACGGTTGGCGTACGACAACTTTCCCGCTGAGCAGTGTGCATCTCGCACTTCTAACTCGGCACGGACAGGCTCCATTTTGAACGGAGAAGGTGTCACGAGAAAAACTGGGCCAGTGATCATGATTGGCTCGGTCTCGGTAACCAACGGTCCGTGTCTGACTGGTAGGAGACGCCTATTTCGACCAATAACGGCCGCTCCCGATGAGCACTCCGCAGAGACTCAGTTTTCTCTCAACTCTCAGATCCGAAAAATACGGTCAACTGTTTTATACGTGTGCCCGTGTGTGGCTGGTAGTATATGCCAGAACCGCGCACGGACAAACGATCGCCTGGGGAGCGGCGGGCGTTCCCCTCGTGATCGCGCTCGTGCAAACACTGTTGGCGCTGTTCGGCTACACGTCGAGCTCTGCGGGACTCACGCCCATCGCCGAGCCGGTGTTGTCTATCCCGGTGCTGTTCGAGGCGGCGGTGGTTTTCAAGAACAGTTCGGCGGTCGTAATGGGGTTGTTCCTGCTTATCGCGCTTGCGTGGGCCGCGCAGGGAGCAGCGATGCTGGTCGTCGAACACAGAGAGGCTGCCTACGGGGCAGCCACGCTCTCGTCGGTGTTGTTCTTCGCGCTGTTTTTCGGCGTGTACGCACCGCTGACTTCGGCTGATATCCCGCTCGTCCAGCTCGGTGCGTTCTACGCTGTTCCGGTGTGCGCGGCCGCGCTACAGTTGGTCGCTGTCGGGACGTACCCGTGGAATGAGGTAGTACTCGAGGAGACCGGCGACGACCTCGGACGGCTGGAGGCTGACCTCGCGAATCGCCGGTCCGCGTTCAACACCGATTTCGACACGCGATTCGAGGGGCTCGAAACGCTCTCGAACGTCGCTCCCGGCGGCGTTCGCGACGTTCGAGAGGGAGCCGATGAGTTCCGCGCTCGCCTGGACGGGATTGACGAAGACATCGCCGAGATCCGGTCGATGTCCGACGGCGAGGCGGCCCAGGCAGCCCGTGCCGGCGTCGAGTCGGAGATCGACGGCGTCGATCCGGACGCCCGAATCGAAGAGCTCACCGAGCGCCTCCGGCAGGCGCTCGCCAGCGGTATCCGAACTGAATACGGTGAGTTCATCGTCAGCTCCGAATACGGCGACCGCTACCGAACAGTCAACCTCCCGACGAAGCACCGCGAGGTGTCGATCCCAGGCGGTGCGGACGCAGTCCACCTCGATCACGTCGACGAGGAACTCGAGTCGCTGACGCGGACAGCCAACTCGTTTGGCGCCGTCGCCGCGGCGGTCGAGGCGGTCGACGCGCACCGGCAGCGTGTCCGAGCGCACGTCCGCGAGCGGGAGGCGCCAGTCGTCGAAGCGATTTCGACGACCGAGGCCCGCCTCGACACGCTCGACGAACAGATCGGAGCGATGGATGTTCCCTTCCGAGATCGGATCGACGAGGTGTTGCTCGCCGGACGCGACCCCGATCTCGTCGGCGCACGCGACGTCCGATCGAAACTCGATAGCGCGCGCGAATCCCTGCACGACTGCCAGTTCGAAGACGCGCTGTCGACCGCCGAGGACGCCGCCACGCAGGCGGCGACGCTCGTCACGACGGCCGAGTTGGTGTCGACACTGGAGGCGACGATCGACGCTCGTCACGCCACCGTTTCGATCCCAACGGAGATACCCGACGGATACCTCGAGGCGATCCTTCCCGCCATCAGGGCCGGGTACGACGGCGTCGACGCGACTATCGACGCTGCCGGCGGTCGAATCACGTTCACGTACGACGCGGTCGCAGGCGAGTCGGAATCATCAACCGAAGTAGACGCTGTGAACGACCTCGATTCGGGCGACACCGGCGATCGCGACGGTCCATCGAACGAGCCCGACACTGTCGGGACCGGTTCGGGGCGAGAGTCGGTTCGCGTCGCCTCGCCGGAGGAGGTCGTCGACGGCGTGTTGTACGCGTTCCGCGAGTTCGAGCGTGCCGCCGACGGCGACGACCGGATCGTCCAGTTCCGGCTCGAAGACCTCCCGGAGGCGGTCGCGACGCCGGACGTGCTCGTCAACGTCGAGCGATTCGCCGGGCGGCAGTCCGATCTGTTCGAGGCCGTCGACTTACAGAGCCCCGAACCGCCCGGGTTCATCGAGTTCACGCCCGCGGACGGGGCGTCGATCGAGCGATCCATGTCGACGGCGCACCGGCGCTTCCGCGAAAAGTACACGTAACCGTATCCACTGAGTATACAAAATGACCGAATCTTGCGAGATATGTTACACCGAACCGGCGGACTGGGAGACAGATACCATCGAAGAACACCTGCTGCACGCTCACGGTGACGCGCAGCCATCGGTCCGAGCCATCTACGGTGACCGGTTCGCGGGCCTGTTCGAGGACGGCGCGGACGCGGTCGCCGACGCCGACGGCCCCGATCCCTCGGGCGGTGACGCTCCGGGTGACCCGGGCGGCGCCGATGACCTCGGCCCGGTATCGATGGACGACGACGGCGAGATGTACGGTCGCAAGTGGTTCCTGATCGGGATCGGCGGCGCGGGGAACAACATCGTCGACGCCGTGTTGATGCGCCGCGACACGCTCGCGCGCAACCACGAGGACCGCGCCCGAATCTGGCAGGGCGGGCTCGCGGGCTACGGCCTGCTCAACACCAACATCGCAGAGTTGGAACAGACTTACTACACGAAGGAGCTGAAAGAGTACTCCCGAAACGACCTGCTGTCGAACTCGATCATCGGGTTCGGCAAACACGGGTACAGCGGGATGGGATACCGATGGAGCAACGGCGCGAAGGTTGCCGAGGCCGATTTCGCCGACGGAAGCAACCCCTTCCGCGACCGCTGGGACATGACGAGTCAGGACATCCGCGACGCGCAAGCGGTGATGCTCGTCCACAGCGTCACGAAAGGAACCGGGTGCGGCGCGACGCCGGTCATCGCCGAGAAGCTCCGAGAGGAGGTCCAAGAGTCGGGCCTCGTCATCGACCAGGCGATTCTCAGCTCGGTCGTCATCCCGTCGGAAGGGGTCAACAGTCCGCCGTCGGCGGCCGCGCGAAGACGAACGGCGTGATCGGCCTGTCGCGCATCTCGCGGTCGGCCGACGCGATCATCCCGTTCAACAACGACCACCTCCGCCAAGCGAGCACCGACATCCACCCGCGGATCGAGGGAATCGACCGGTACAACCCGCCCGAGTTCTCGGACCTCAATAAGCCGCTCGTGGCGTTTCTCGAAGCGTTTACCATGTCCTCGACGCCGCAGCTCACTGACCGCGATGCGACGATGAGCATCCGCGGGAGCGTCTTCGACGTGGCCGACAGCTTCCGGTTGGTCGAAGACAAGTACCCGCACGACATGGCGCCCGAGGAACGCCCGGCGGTCGTGCTCGCGCCCGCGCTGGGACGCCTCCGTTCGGACGACATCTCGGAGTCCAGCCTCGAACTGCTCGCGCGTAACACGCTGTTGCAAAACCGGCTCGCGGACTTCGATCCCTCGACGGCGTGGGGCGGCAACTTCATGATCTACGGGCCGGAGGAGCAGATGTCGGACATCTCCGAGTACGTCACCGACGGGACGCTCCAGGAAATCCTCAACGGCGAGGAGTTCCTCGACGCCGGCACTCGTTCGGGCGTCGAAACCGTGGACGTGCAGGTGAACCAGCTCGTCATCCCGTACCTCGACGACGTGTTCATGTGGGGGACGCTGTGGAACCCCCGAATGCCGTCGCTGGAGTCAATGTACGAGCACGCCAAGCGCCTGAAGGACGAGGGCCAGAGCGTGCAGGCGGAGGACATCCGCGACGTGTGGAACGAGGTGCAGCCGCTGTTCGACTGCCTCGGCCGGTCCAACATGCTGTGACCCATGTCGGGACCACCTATTGCGGCCGTGTTCATGGGCCTGTTCGGCGGCTCCGACGACCCGGATATCGAGGCGATCGCCGATCGTCTCGGCTCCCGCCCGACCGAGGGCGACGTAAAACGGACGCTCGACGAACTCGCGGAGTCGATGGACCGCTTGGCGGCGGCCGCCGATATCGCCGGCCCTGACGGCCGCGTCGAGAACGACGCCCCGCCCGCCGCAAAGGCGCGGGAGCTTGCGACGCTGGTCGATCGAGGGCAGCTCAGCATCGATCGCACCGCCTCGGAGAGTCACGCCGCGGGCGGATCCGAGGACGACGGCGTCGTCGCCTCCGTCGCAGAGGACGTGTCGCGATCGAAGCGACCGACGGGGCATCGATCCGCGGCGCTGCTCGATGCGCTCGCGACGCCGTCGGCCACGGGAGAAGGGGCGCTCCGAGAGGCGATAGCGGCCGCCGTTGAGCGCCTTGAGGCGACCGACGATATCGACCGCGCGCTCGAACCCGGTGACCCGGATCGGACTGCCGGTCGACTGACTGGCGTCGACGACGACCTCGCCGCCGACGTGGCCCGTCTGGCGGAAGCCGCGGGCGACCGGGGCGACGAGACGGCGGCGACGGAGATCGAGGATGCGCGTGTCGCCGTCGACCGCGCGCTCGAGCGCACCGATTCCCCCACCCCTGAACGGGATGCGACGCTGGTCGATCGGATCGAGCACCTCGCGGAGGCCGCCGCGGACTCCGACTCCGATTCCGCCGCTGACGCGCCGGGTGCGGAGGCGGCGCGTCGCGTCCGCGGTACCAATCGTGCCGAGTGCGAGCCGGCGCGGGATCTGCTCGACGGCGTCGCCAGCGACGACACCGAGCAGGTCGCCGACGCGCTCCGTGCGGGCGTCGATGCGCTCAACGAGGCCGCAACGGTGCGTAACCTCACCGTCGACGTCGACCCCGCCGACGTGTCGGCCCGGGTCCAGTCACTCGGGGAGACAGTGTCCGGAATCGACGGCCCCGTCGCAGACGCGCTCGACAACCGCGCCGACCGGCTCGACGCCATGCTGGAGCGCGCGGACGAAAGCAACACGGTGGTCCCGTACGCGATCCGTGAGGAGGTCGCCTTCTACGAACGCGATCTGGTCCCGGTGCTCGAATCGGGAACGGCCGATAGCACCGCAGAGACGGACGGACCGACCGCTGATAGTGCACCCGAGGGGACGGTGGCCGACGACGCTAGTGCAGCTGTCGACGCGTTGGAAGAACGCAGACAAGAGATCAGAACGCGGTACGTCGACTCGCGGACCGACCACAACCACAGCATCCCGATGTTTTTCGTGTCGCTGACGGAGTCGTTAGAAGAGCGCGCACGCGAGTCACTCATGGCTGGCGAGCGGGCACGTGCTGAGGGGATCGCCACGGCGACCGACGACCTGCTCGACCATGTCGAGGCGCTGTACGAACGGAACGAGTACAGCGTGATGCTCAGACAACTCCGCGGGTGATCACGACTCCAGTTATCGCAATGTGTACAGGTGACGGTAGAGTTATGTCGACGTTACCAAAAGTCAGACACAGGTAGACAATGCCATATCTCTTTGTCGGCGCTGGTCAGGCCGGGTGTTCGCTGGTGGATTCGGTGTTCAGTCATCAGCGGGTCGCCCAGCTGGCCACGCCAATCGCGTTCAATTCGACGATACGGGACCTCCAAAACCTCTCGAATATCGAACGGGAGGCGTGGTATGGTGTCTCAGAGGGGAGCGGACTCGTGCCCGGCACGACGGCTGGGTTCGAAGAAGAGGTGACCGGCGGATTCGGCCGGGACCCGGAGAAGGCTGACGCCGCACTCGCCGGCCAGCAGCCGCAGCTGGTCGACGCCTACGAAGAGCGGTTCGGCGACGGCTCACCGCCGTTCGCGTTCCTGTTCCTCGGGTTGGGTGGGGGCACCGGCTGCGGGATCGCACCGCATCTCGCGGAGGCGATCCGCGAGTACGGCGGGTCCTCGACTGACATCATCGCCGTCGCGGTGCTGCCGAACACCGCGGGCCAAGTGACGGGCGATGACGGGCCCAGTGCCACGCGACAGGCGACCAACGCGATCTACGGGCTCGACCGTCTCGAGGAGCACGTCGACGGCGTGATCCTCATCGATAACCAGCGGCTCGCGTACGAGGACGCCGCAGAGGGCGGTTCAACGAGTACAACGACTACGCGGCCTCGGCCATCGTCGACCTCATCTCCGGGCCGATCCTCGAGCGGATCAACCCCGGCGAGTACGACGATCTCGACGCACCTGTCATCGACCTGCAGGACGTGGTCACGTCACTCACGCTCGACGACGGTGATGTCGGCTACGCGACGCTCGGCCGATCGGTCACGATGACGCGCTCGCTCCCCGGCTATCTCCTTCCGTTCATCGGGCGCAAATCGGTCGACGGGGCGACGCTCTCTCGACTGGCCGTCTCGAAGCGTAGCGTCGAGGACGTGAGTCCAGCGGACGCGGTCAAAGCGATCGGGCAGGTTCGAGCGCCGGCGCCGTACCTGGTCGACGATGACTACCGGATCCAGGTGTCGGTGATCCGGGGACTGCTCGATTCGTACTGCCCAGAGGTCAACATCGGGATGACGCTAACGAAGCGGAACCTCGCGTCGTTCACGACGCTGTTGACGTTCGCTCGTGAGGACATCTCTCGGCTGTCGGAGATCGAAGACCTCGCAGCCGAGCACGCGGCGGGGGTGACGCCGTGAAGGGAGTCGACAGTACGCGCGGCGTCGCACTGCTTCTCGCGGTCGGACTGATCCTGCTTGGCGGCGTGTTCGCGGCGCCTGGCCTCGCCCAAGAGTCCGCCGATGACACTCCGACGATCGCAACGCTCACCGACGAGATCACAAGTCAGCACGAGGAGACGAACGCCGCGGTATCCATGGCGTCGCTTCCCCTCTCGCCGGCGCTTCTCGGCGGCGGCCTCGGCGTCGGGGTCGGCGCCATCGGCGGTGCGGTGTTCGCGTACCGGAACCGGGGGATGCGCTGAGATGACCCGCACGCGAACTGGCGTCGCGCTCACGGTAGCGCTCCTCGCGGTCGCGCTCGCAGTCGGACCTGCCGGCGCCGCGGCGGCCGCGAGCCCGAACGCACCGTGTGCGGGCGTTGATGACAACCGGCTCGTAGCCTACTACGACACTGACGACCGCGTCGGAGACGCGACGGTGTACCCGGAGACGACGCTGACGCTGTACGTCTGTTCCAGCGGCGAGCCCGAGCCGTACGACGTGGCCTGGGGCTTCGACGCGGGCGCAGTACAGGGTATCGACGTTCAGACGGAGCGTGAGGAGAGCGTCGTCGTCCGCGCCACTGCCGACGCAGACTCGGTCGCACTCGCGGATGCGGTCACGCAGAAGGCAGACCTTGGCGGACCGACGATCGGTATCCAGCAGGGGTACGCGACCACTACAACTGTTGACGGCGAGCCAGTTACCCTCCAGTTCGGCTCTCAGTCGGATTTGGAGGCGTACCGGAATGCGAACGAGACCTTCGAGACTCGGCGCTCGGCCATGAGAAACGCCTCGGCAGCGCTCGCAGCGGCGGCCGAAGACGACAACGCGCTCGAGACCGACCCGGCCGACCGACTGGCGACCATCGAGGAAGCCAACCTAACGACCGCCGGCCAGCAGCTCGAACGGGCGACGTTCGCTGCCGCCGAGTCGGGCGATGCCGAGGACGCGCGGACGGTGATCGACGGCGTCAGAACATCGCGCTCGGCCACCCGCGAGACGACTCGCGAGAACCTGCAGGCGTATCTCGTCGCGCTCGAACAGCGCGGGGAACGCGCGGCAAACACCGTCCGGCTTGTCCTCGTCGGCTCGCTGGTCGGCGGACTTGTCGTCGGCGGGGGCCTGGGATACTTCCTCGCCCGACGGACGTTAGAGAAAATCGAGATCGACCGCGGTGTCTCGACGGCAACCCAGTACAGCCCGAAGCAGATCGCGGTTCCGCTGGCCGTCGGCGCGGTGGCGCTGCTCACGGCGGCGGCCGGCGCGGTCCTCGGCGGCGGTGACCTCCTGGCGGTGATTCTATGAAGCGACAGTACAAGGCAGCACTCGGAATCGGTGGTATCGTTCTCGCGACCGCACTCGTGGGTCTGGTTTCGTTCCTCTATTTCGGCTCACAGATCGGGGTGTACGTCATCGGCGTCGGCGCGCCTCTGGCGGTCGTCGCGTCTATCGGACTGTACGTCCGCGGGGTGCTCACGCGCGACAACACGAGCCAAGGCGATTTCGTACAGGAAGCCGCCCGCGCGGCCGCCGAGGCGTTTCGAACCGAGTTGACGACGTACAACGGGCTCACGGCTACCCATGACCGATGGGAACCCGGGGAACTCGAAACGCGGGCACGCCAGATCGCCGACGATTTCGCGGACGCCGGCGTCGCGGTCGACGTCTCGGCGGCGACGATCTCGGTCGATTCGCCCGGCCGGGTCCAGGAGTTCGACAAGCTCCAAGCGGACGTGAGCGCGTTTGCCGACGACCGCGACGAATCGTTCGCGGAGTTCGGACGGTCGCAGATCGAACACGCCCGGCAGGGGGCGCGCTCGGTGAACGAGTCCGTCCTCGACGGTACCGGGGTGCCGATCTCGATGACGTCGGACAACGTGCCCGCCGGCGCGACTCCCGAGGAGACGGAGCGGGCCGTCTCGACGGCACGCGAGGAAGCCGCGGGAGTGTTCGAGGACGCAGTCGACCGCATCGAAGCGACCGTCGACGAGTACGACGGCGACGCCGCGCGGATCGAGTCGCACCTCGACACCGCACGCGAGTGTATCGAGGACGCCGACTGGGACGGGGCGAGCGCCGCGATCGCAGACGCCCAGGGTGACGCCGAATCTGAGGTGAGTGCGGCATTCACCGCCGATCGCGAGAGCATCGACAAGCTCCTGTCGACGATCGACTCCGTCGACGTCGACCGCTACGCGGCCGACGAGGACCTCCGGACGGTTGAAGAGGCGCGCGAGACGCTCGCGGGCATCGACTCGGCGCTCGCCAGCGACGAACTGGACGCGGTCGGTGAGGATGTCCGTCGCGCGGCCACGAGCGTCGTCGCGACGCTGGAAACGGAGCTCGAAACCGACGTCGAGGTGATCCGCGAGGCGAACGTGCCGGTCGGCTTCTACACGGCGCCGCCGGCAGTCGCAACCGACTTCGAGGCGCGACTACGGGAGACGGAGGACCTCGACGCGTTCCGCGAGGAGTGGCTCGCGGCCGCGGGTGAGCTGACGGAAGCGGTCGAGGCTGCAGAGACGAAAGCGTCGGTGGCCGACTCGTACGATATGGTCGAAGACCGGATCGACGAGGGGATCCGAACGGACGGCCGCGTGACCGGCGACGACCTCCCGGTCCGCGATCCGACCCCGTTCCTCGAACTATACGCCGAAGGGGAGTCGGAGGTCGAGTTCGATCCGTCGGTGCCAGCCGTCGTCGTCGACGGCGGCGGTGAGTCGTTCGACGTAACTGTCACTGCGCAGTTGGCGACCTCGACCGGGGACGAACACGAACTGGTGATCGAGCTATCGGGCGACGGCGTCGATGAACGCGAGACGGCGAGCACGTACGTGGCCACGGAATCGACGTTCGAGGATGTCCCCTACGGAGAGTACACGGTGTCGGGGAGTACCCCGACCGAGGAGTTCGCCGACCAAGCGGAAACGATCCAAGTGGCCGACGACGAGTCCGTCGAACTCGTGCTCGAAGAAGTCGGGCTCCGTGAACGCGTCTGCGGCGGGAACGCCGAGGACGTGCGGAGCCAACTCCCGACGGTGGCGCCGAAGTTGGAGACCGGATTCGCCGCCGACGAGTACCTCACGCCGGAGTCGGACATCCCGGTTGCCGACGAGTACGTCCCCTGTCTGCTCGTGCTATGGGCCGAGGAGGAGGGCCACGAGGCGGCGCTTGACGACGGGCGCGTCCTCGTGTACGACCACGACCAGTTCCGGTCCCGCCTAGACACGATCACGACCCACAACCTGAGTGACGGCGATACGATGACATACGACGAAATGCGGCGGAAGTTCCTCTCGGTACCGGCTTCAGATGACCTCATCCGCACGACGTTGCGCGAACTCGACGTGGATGTCGACGCCGACGAGACCGGGGTGAGCGCCTGATGTCCCGGGCGGACACGTTCACTCGCTGGGGGGTTATCTCGTCGGGGGAGGGCGGCGGCCGGATCGCGGCCGAGTTGCTCGCACGCGAGGAAAATCCCGGAATCGACGACAGGATCGCACTGTTGAACACGAACCGCGCGGACATCCTGAACACCATCGAGCGGGCGTCACTCGACGATACCTCCGAGTACACGACGGTGTTTGGCTCGAAGCGCGGCGTTGGCAACAACTTCATCGCGGGCGAAGAGTGCGCCCGCGAGGACATCGACCTCATCACTGGCGACATTCAAGAGCGGATGACGGGTGCCGACGCGTTCATGCACATGACGACGCTCGGCGGCGGCACCGGCAACGGCTCGATCCCGTACCTGATCGAGCAACTGTCGGGCGGATCTGAGGCGTCGAACCTCCGGCCGTGGATGGACAGCGTCGTTCACGTCGCGCTTGCGGCGTGGCCGTACTACGACGAACCCGCACAGCGCCAGTTTAACGCCGTGATGGGGCTGTCCAGGCTCCTGATGCGACGCGACGGTCAGCAGAACGCCGATATGGTGTTGCTGGCGAGTAACTCACACCTCGACGGTGACGGGACCCAAGGAAGCTATGACGCGGTCAACGACCGGATCGTCACCGCGATCGACCTGTTCATCAGCGCCGGGCGCGAGGCCCGCGGCGTCATCGACGTTGAGGACTACGTCGCCCAGCCGTCGAACATCGGGGCGTACCACTTCACGCCCGCCGTCGCGACCGGACTCAACGGACGGATGCTCGAGTACGAACTGATGTTCGACCGCGCGGCCGAGCAGACGTTCGTCCCGATGGACGTGACGACCTCGCGGGCGGCGTACGCAGTCGTTCGTGCGCCCGAACAGCTCATCGAGTCGGGCGACATCACGGAGACGGGGATCCAGTCGGCGTTCGGCGAGTGGAAGCGGGACAACGACATCGGCGGCGCCGTCGGGATGACGACGCTCACGCCGAAGCAGACCCGCGGCAACGACGTCGACGTGCTTGTGTTGCTCGGCGGGTTCGATCTGAACCCGCTGCTCGATCACTCGCGGGACGCCTTCGAAACCCACAAGCAGAACGTCGAGGCGGCTCGCCAACTCGGCAACACGCCCGAAGACGCCATCTCCGAGGCCCACGTCGCCGACCTGTCAGAGAACCTCGAACGCTACGTGTCGATAAACGCGAGGTGATCGAAATGGGAACGAAGACGCTTCAGTCGGTGCTCGTGGCACTCCTCGCGATCGGACTCGTCGCCGGGCCGGCGACGGCCGCGGCAACGGTCGCAGCGCCTGGCGCAGTACGGCCGACGGGCTGACTGAGTCGGGGACGGTGACGGCGGCCGGTGATCTCAGCCAGGCGGACTCGGGAGCGCTCCGATTCGAACTCGATGCCGAGCGCGTCGGGAACGAGTCGGCGGTGAACGTCCTGTTCGAGTCGTCCGGCGGGGAAGACACCGTTACCACGACGGCCGAAAATCCGAACTCGAACGACGTGTACCGCTACCGGATCGCGTCAGGTGACCTCCCCGACTTCCCGCTCGCGAACACTACGATCACGGTCTCGGCCGAGGGCGGCAACGGAACCGACTATCTCACCGAACAGGGCGTCGACCTCCGGCACCTCGACACCGCAGCGAGCGCGTCCTTCGACGACAGCGGACGGCTCACCCTGACGGCGACGAACGACACCGCCGGGCTCGACGGGTCGTCGTTCCAACTGGCGGCGACCGCCGCCGGCGACGGTCGCTCTGCGACGCTCTCGGCGACGCTCGACAACGGTACTGTCACGATAGACCGCAACGACGCGTTTACCGGGCTACTGACCCCGCCGGCGACCCTGACGCTCGCGGCTACCGACGGCGGCCCGTCGCTCTCGGGCAATACGGACGTGTCGCTCGCGGACGCGGCACGCCCCGCGACAGTCCTCGTGTCCCCTGGGCGCGTGACGGTCCAGTCGCCGCTGTTGGTCGGCGGCACTGAATACGGCGTTCACCTCACCACGACCGGACCGGACGGCGAGTACGCAGCCACCACGTCCGCACGCGAGACAGACGGCGTCACGTCGGTGACCGTCGAGAACGAGTACCTCGCTGGCGCCGACAGCGTCGCTGTCGACGTCACAACTGCGGGGTCGTCTGTGGTGTCTCCGACCTACAACGACACTGATCCGAACACCGCGACCGTCAACGAAGGGAACCGTAGCGTGTCGCTCGAAGACGGCCCGTTCAGCGGTGGTGCTGTCTCGTTCGTCCTCCTGGCTACATCGAGTGAGGTCAGCGTCATGAGTGACGCGTCGGTCGACGGCGCGACGCTCTCACTGTCCGGGCTCCCGAACGAATCCGAACTGAACCCGGCCGGCTCCTACCGGATGGTCGTCGCGTTTGCCGACGCGCCGGCGACGACCGTCAGCGTCGGCGACGGCGGTGAGCTGTCATCGCTCCAGCCGGCTACCGATCCATCGCCCGACACGAACGGAACGGCGAACGGATCTACCGGAAACGAGTCGTCCCTGTTGCCATTCTCCTCGGGAGGCATCCCCTTCGGACAGTTCACGCTCGGGCTGGGTGCTGGGCTGATCGTGCTTCTCGTGTTGGGAGTCGGATACGCCGTCGGACAGTCGATGGGCGGCGGTTCGGGCGCCGGCGGGTCGGCCGCGGCCACACAGCAGACGCGAGACGTGCGAGTTCGGATCACCGACGGGTTCGCGAACGAGCAGCTCTCCGAGGAGGTGTACCTGACCGCGCGCCCGACGGGACAGTCGTCGGCATCGACCAGCGGCGTGAATCGAAACGGCGGCGGCCGCGAAGAGGCCGTCGACGGCGGGATCGTCACGTGGACGCTCAAGGCCGAACCGTACGAGTTCACCGCCTCCTACAACGGGGCCACCGTCACCGAGACGGCGGAGCTGCTCGACGAACGACTGACGCTCAGCTTCCAACCCGTGACGAAACACGTCAGCGTCATCGACGAGACGGGAGAGCCGGTGGAGGGTGCGACCGTGACCGCCGAGTTCGACGGTCAGCGGATCTCCGAGCCGACCGACGCGAACGGGCGGGCGTCGCTGACGCTCCCGGTAACCGCCTCCACCGTAGAAGTGACCGCCGAACACGACCGATACGAACCGGACACGCGCCGGGTGACCGACCCGAACGACCTCCCGTCTGAACTGCGCGTCGTCGGGAAGACCGGGACGCTCCGAGTCGAAACCGCCATCGGCGGCGATCCGACCGACGCGGTCGAAGTTAGTCTGGACACCGACGACGAGTGGCTGCGCGAGCGGCTCCAGCAGTCGAACCCGACGGACGAGGGCGGCGACGCGGTCGGCCTTCCGGCGGGCGAGTACACGCTCGTCGGCTCGGTCGATGCCGCACCGTTCGAGGAGGTACGACAGCGTGTCACGGTCCCAGAGGACGACACGGTGGCCGTCACACTGGACGTGCCCTTCGAGTACCAGTTGTCGGCGACACAGCGGGAAGCAATCGAGGCGTTGCGCAGCGAGGCGGACGAACTCGTCCCGAGCGGGCGACTCGACTCAGCCGTTCACGGGTACTACGCCAGCGTCGCACGCTCGTTGGCCGACGCCGCCGAACGGGTCCCTGAGTCGGGCATCCGGTTCGCGGAGACGAGCATCGATCCCGACCCGGTCGTCGACGCGATGGTATCGGCTGGGCGCGGCTGCGTCGAGGGGGTCGACAACGCGATGAACACGAAACACAACGTCGACCTCTTCAGCGCGTGCGCCGACATGCGAGGGGTCTCCGAGGAATGGCGGGCGGACTACGACCTCGACGACCTCTTCGATCTTGTGGCGTCCGACCGCGTGGGCCAGCGAGCGGAATTAAAATCGCGGCTCTCAGAAGCTGAATCGACCGTCGAGGACCAACGGAGCGAGGTGAACGTCATTTCGCCCGCCGGCGACGTCCTCGAAGAACTCCGGGAGTACGAACGCGAGACGAGAGAGTCCGATGAGGTGCGCAACGCCGCGTTCGTCTTCGCAGTCGCTGGATTCGTCGAGGCGGTGACGGAACTGTTCGAACACCCGCGGCTGCTCGACCGACTCAACAGGACGATGTACTGACCATGTTATCCGACCAACTTACCCCACCGATCGCAACGATCGCCGTGTGTCTCCTGCTCGTCGTCGGCACGGTACCCGTCGGGGCGACCCAGACGGACGCCGAGACGGCCGACGAGTTCCTCGCGGAGCTGCGGCAATACGAGGACTCGCCGGCGCTGTCGACGTACAGCGAATTCGAGGTGATGCGCGGACAGGCGGTCACAGACGTACAGACGGGCGAATTCACAGAAGCCGACCGCGAGCGAATGGCCGCGGTCGTGACCGTGCTCGAGGAGTTCTCCGCGGCCTATCGCGCCGCGCAGAACGACAGCACTGATGAGAGCCTCGAGCGAGCCGATGCCACCGCACAAGCGATCGATCAGCTCGAAGCGGCGGACGGCGACAACTACGCGACGTTGGCACGCCTCGGCCTCGAGCGGTTCTACCGCCAACGCGGCGAGGTGTTGTATGAGCGATCACGCGAGGCGACTGACACGTCGGACGAACTCGAAGACCTCGAGAGCGCCGCGTCGGCGTTTGAAGCCGCCGGGGCGAGCAGCCGATATTCGGCCGTCAGCGCCGAGGCGAGTCGCATTCGAGCGATCTACGAGTCCGACCGCGAGCGAATGGAGTCGTCGATAACCGCCGCCGGCGCGTTCGTCGACGACTGCGGCGACGCGTGCGGGTCGCCCGTCGCTGCCATGACGACGCTCGGTCCAGGCGTATTCGGCACCTACACCGACGCGCGCTCTGCGACAGCCGACGCTGGCGTCGCAGTCCAACTGGCCGAGAAGCACGGCCTCGACGCCGAGAGCGAGCGTGCGAACACGCTCGAGACCGCGACCAGCGACGCGCTGTTCTCGCTGTCGGTGGCCGCGACGATACTGTCGCTCGTGTACGCCCTCATTGTCGGACTCGTCGCGGCCGCGTTCGGTTGGCGGATCGCGACGTGGGCCGAGGATGTCGACGGCTCGAAGGTAGGACAGATCGTTCCGCGCGACCCAGTGGAGGTGCCGGGCCAATGAGCCGCCGGACGCGGTCAGTCCCGTTCCTCGCGGTCCTGCTGACGGTCGTCGTCGCGCTCGGCGCGGCGACGCCGGCCCTCGGCGTCTCTACGACCGTCGAGACGGACGCGGCGCTCACCGATCAGACGGTGACCGACGAGCTCTCGTTCACGTTCACGGCTGACTCGAACGGAACGGTCCAGGCGACCGACGAGATCAGCCGAGCGAACGGGAACGTCGTCTTCGAGTTCGACTCGTGGGATCGGATCGACGCCGGCGGCGGTGGCGGCGGGAGTTCCAGCTCCTGGACCGCCGTCGCCGGAGCGGAGTACGAGGTCACGTACGATGTGATCGTGACCGGAGAAGTCAGCGAGCAGACGTACTCCGGAACGGCCCAAATCTCGGGTGCCGCGTCCCACTCCGAGGGACTCGACGTGTACGTCGACGTACTGTACCCCGAGTTCGGCTTCCCTGACGCCGGGAACCCGACGTTGGTCTTCGACGATTCCAACAGCCAGTCGCAGTCGAGTACCTTCGACGTGAGCGTCCCGAACACGGGCGAGGGGGCGATGGTGATCTCCGATGCGACGTTCTCGAACGTTCCCTCGGGCTTCTCCGTCGACACCGAGTCGATCCCCGGCACGATCGACGCGAACGACGAGGGCGACGTGGAGATCCAAGTCACCGCAGACGACGACGTGTCCGCGGGATCGTACAGCTTCACGATGAGATTGGAGGACAACCTCGGCAACACCCGAGACGTGACCGTCTCCGTCGATGTGGTGAAGCCGCCGATCGTCTCGGTTCCCGACGACGAGGTGAACGTCGGCGACGTGCTCGTTGGCTCCTCCAGCACTGTCGACTTCCAGATCCAGGAGGTCGCCGGGAACGAGGGCCTCGACGGGCTCGACGTCGAGGTCATCGGCGCGGAGACGGACGGCAGCGTCTCTTTCGATGACCTCCAGTACGCCACCACGAGCCCGGGCGGCAGCGACACCGTCTCGGCGACGATGTCCGCCCGCGACAGCGCGGACCAACACGAGGACCTGGAGTGGGACGTGCGGGTGACGCCCGAGGCGCAGGACGCGCCCAGCTACACGTTCACCGTCACCGGGCGGGTGATCTACCCCGCGAACCTCGAACGCGTCGAGGCGTCCGACCCGGATATTCCGTTCGACGAACCCAAAGCTTCGACCTCGACGTTCCAAGCGAGTGAGGAGGTCGGCATCGTCAACTCCGGCGACCTGGAGATGAACGTCTTGAGCGCCGATGCGACGATGGCGTCCGGAAGTCAGTACATCACAGCCGACGTTTCGGACCTTCCGAACACCGTCGACGGCCTCTCGACCGGGTCGGCGACCCTGTCGCTCTCGGCCGACGACGACACGCCGGAGGGCGAGTACGACGTCGAGATAACCGTTCGGACGGAAGACGCCGGCACACAGACGATCACGCGGACGGTGACGATCGCACAGGAACCCGACCTAGCGGTGGCCGACTCCGTCACGTACGGCGACGTGACGATCACCGAGAACCGCACACAGACGATCGACGTGGCCGAGCGGCTCGGCTTCGAGTCGATCGAGAACCTGCAGGTGGAGAAGGTGGACGGACCGGACCGCTGGCTCACGGTGGTCAGCCGACCCAGCGGCACCGTCGAGGCTGGAGAGGTCAAGCCGATGGTCGTCGCGTTGCAGTTCGATACGCAGGCGGAACTGTACCAGCAGTATCGCTGGCGCTTCCGAATTTCCGGTGACGGCGTCGAGACGCAGACGGTCACCGTGACCGCGGCGGCGAAGCCGTACAGCTTCGATCGTATCACGGAACCACTCGGCGCGTACGACTCAGAGGAGCAGTGGAAAGCCGACACGGCCGGACCGATGAACGACATGCTCCTGTCGATGGAGGAGCGCCTCCGCGGTGACGCCGACGTTCCCGGCTCTGACCTCTCGCGAGGACTCGCCGCGGGACGGGCGACGTTGCTGTTCGTCGACTCGATCGACACCGCTCGGGCGGCACAGGAAAACGGAAGCTACGCACAGGCACAGCGATCGCTCGCGAGGGCGGCAGTCGCCCGGGACCTGATGCGACAGTACGCCGGGTCGCTGGAGCAGCCCGAGCTTCGGTCGACCGCACAGGGCGGCGTCGCGGCGGCCGATTCAGCGTTCGAGGCCACCGCATCTACCCAACGTGAGCACTACACCGGTGTCGCCGAGGCGAACGAATCGGCGATCGAGTCGGCGGAGGCACACCGGGCGCTAATGCAACTCGCCGATTACACCGGCGACGAGGAGGCCGAACGGCGACATCAGTCCAGCTACGAAGACGCGTCGGCGCGTTACCGGTCGCTCGTCGACGACGCTGCAAGTGACCGTGCGACGGCTGACTCCGCGTACGCGGGATACCGTTCGAACGCGACCCTCGTGCTCGCCGGTTATCCGCTCGTGTTCAATCCCGCGCGCACGGACACGGTGCTCCAAGAGGTCGACCAGATCAACAGTCGGTACGACGACTCGGTCGAGGGTTCGAGCGGGCCGGGGCGACCGACGAGGCGAGCACAGCCGCCGACCGTGCGGCGACAGTCGAAGAACGCCTGACGATCAGTCGATACGGGCTCTTCGGAGCGATCGGAGCCTATGGACTCGTCGTTGTGTTGGTGCTCGTGCGCGTCGCCTTCCGCACGTACGCGTACGTGCAGGACGCCGAAGCGGCCACGACGGGAGAGTTCCTCACACAGATGTCTACGTGAGGAACTCACGGGTGCATCGTCACATCTGACCCGCAATCGCAGCCTTCACTCGACCCAGGATCGTTCGACGGTGTGAGTGTACGCCGTCTGAACTGGTTCAAGACACTCGACGATACCGGCTGAGAACTGTCGAACCGTCCGCCGATCGGATGCGTTGGAGAGTGATCCGTCCCCGTTACCGTGGCTTACCCGTTCTCGGAGCTCGGAACTACTCGTACTGCGTCGAGAGCCGAGACGGTAGCCGTGACTCGTCCGTCTCGACGTCAAGGGTCCAGTCGTCCGAGGCGACGGCCGCCTCGTCGTCGGCGTTCGCCGTGACGGTCGCCCGTGTGGTGGCCTCGCCGGCCGCGATCTCCGCGTTGACGACGACCTCCTCGCCCGGATCGACGCCCTCGAGGTCGACGAGGTACCGGATCGAGGACTCCGGGGCAACCGTCTCGCCGTCGTCCCCGTCGGCGTACATCGCCTTCTCGACGTGTGGGCCGTCCGCGTTGATCGTGACGCCGCGCACTGCCCGCGATCCGTCGTTCGAGACCGAGAGAAACACCGAACCGAACCCGCGTTCGACGCGCGATTCGGGCTCGACCGCGACCGTCAGATCGTCCACGCGGTCACTGTCCCCGTCTACGGTCGACTCGTGCACGACGAGGGTGTTAATCTGGCGGACCTCACCCTCTGTCGATCCACCGTCGACCCGGTGGGCACGAACGAACGCCTTCGCCACGTCACCATCGAGCGTGTATGGGGTCGCGACCGTGACGTGTGCCGGCGAGTCGGGAGACACCCTCGCATCGATGGGCGCAGACGGCTCGCCGCCCACGACAGCCTCTTCTACCTCCCACGTTCCCTCGTCGCTCTCGACGTTCACCGAGAGCTCACCCCCGTCGCCGTCGTCGGCCCGCTGCCAGGTGACCATCGCGACCAACTCGCCGTCCTCGACCGCAAGATCGGTCGCGGGGACTGAGACGGTTCGTCCCCCGTGATCGAGTTCCACCCGGGGGAGCGACAGCGTCGACTCCAGTGGCACGTGGTATCTGGTGCCGACTGCCTGCCCGTTCGCGCGGACCTTCAGCCGCTGTGCGTACGCGCCGTCGTCCGTCCGGAGCTCGAACTCGACGGGCTCGGCCGATTCGTTCGCCACCACCAACCGCTCTTCGAACACGACGCCTCGCCGGGGGTCGGCTGACGGATACTGCCGGTCCATGGACACCGGGACGGACCCGCTGTCGCCGCGGTGGGACTGCGGGTCGGCAGTCGATCGAGACCGCGACGTGGCAGCTCCGCGGTGGGCGCTGCCGCCGGAACTCCCTCGACTCGCGGCGCCTCGGTCTGCGTCGTCCTGAAGCAGCGAACACCGAGTCAGCGAGAGCCGTTCTGAGACGCGCCCACCACTCGTTTCGACGGTAACGGAGCGCTCGCCGGCGGACGCGACTGGGAGCGCGAGGCGGTAGGCGCCGTTCGCCTGGATCGACACCGGCATCGAGAAGGACCCGTCGTCGTCGGGGACGCCCTCGACAGTGACTTGATCGTCGACGGCGACGGGCGTGTCGTTGTGCAACGTCACCGAGAGGAAACCCTTGGACGCCGATTCGATGTCGATCCCCGTGGGGGTCGCGGGAACGGTCGTCTCGGTCTCCAGCGGGTCAACGCCGTCCGCCCGGACCGTCACTGCGCCGCTCGGCAGGTCCTGTTCGAGCGGGACCCGTTCCGACTCGCCCGGATCGAGTGTCCCGACCGTCGTCTCGCCGACGGTCACCCCAGTTACGCTCGTATCCCCGTCGTTTTCCACGTCGATGGCCGCCGACAGCACGCCGTCTTCGACGCCGTGGAGGACCGATTCGACGTGCAGCGCAGTCGTTTCCTCTTGGACCTCCAGGACCTTCTCGGTCGACGCGTCGCCGACCGCGGCGGTGACGGTCACCTCGTCGGCCGACAAGGGTCCCAACGAGACGCGCCGCCGCTGGGTCGATCCGGCGTCGATGGTAGCTGAGACGGTCGAGGAAGCGACGCTGGCGCCATCGGCGTCGACGGTCGCATCGACCTCGACTGCGCGGTCGCCCTCGTTCGTGAACGCGAGCACCACCGTCGGGTCAGCGGGGCGAAGCGATTCCGATTCGACGGTCACGGTGACCGACTCGTCGGCTCGGCCGACGGCGGCGTACACTGTCGCCGTCCCGCTGCCGACCGTACACACCAGATCCAGCGACGGCGTCGCCGCGATCGGCGTACCGCTCACTCCGTCGAGTGGGTGGCGGTTGCCGTCGGCGTCGACCGCGAAGTCGCTGCCGGCGACACGGGCCGCAAGCGCTGCGACGCCGGCGTCAGCCAGCCAGGAGACGTCCCCGTCGATCTCCCACAGGCAGTCGTCACCCTCGTAGCCGACGAGTTGGCCGTCTTTCAAGGAGACAACCGCCCGTCCGGGAAGCAACCCGACGTCGGTGACCGCGCCCGATAGCGTCTGTTCGTCGAGTTGTTCGCCCGTCGAATCGAGCACCGTCAGGAAGGACCACGAGGCGACCGCAAGGCGACCGTCGGCTGCCGCGACAGCCGGAGATTCGGCGACATCCGCGTGGGGCTGCTCGAACCGGCCGGCCTCGATGCCGGTTCGTCCTTCGACGACGACGAACTCTCCGTCGCCGGTCCGGACGTACACCCGGTCGTCGTCGGGGTCGGCGTCGACCGACTGGCCGTCCGGAACGTCGACGCCCCACACTCGGCTCCCCGCGTGCGAGAACGCCTCCAGTTCTGCACCGCTGAGCACGTACACCCTGTCGGCGACGGCGACGTCGATCACGCCGTCCTTGCGCGCGACGCGGCGACGGTCGCCTGACGTGATGAGCGACACCCTGCCGTCTGCGGTCGCGACCGCGATGGCGCCGGCGCCGGCATCGGCGGCCGCGACCTCCGCCACGTCGAAGGCGTCCACCTGAACGTAGCGCTCGGGAACCTCAGGGTCGTCGGCGTCCGCTCCGACTTCATTGCTGACGTCGCGCGTGGTGTCGTCGTCGCCCGATCCCCTCGTCGACTCCGTTGCTTCTGTCTCGGCCGGTTCGTCCGCTGTCTCCGCTGTGTCTGTCGGCGCAGTCGCGTTCGACTCGCCCTCGGCCCCGGCGTCTGCGGGCCCGCTCGAGTCGCCGTCTGATTGATCTCCCCACTCGTCCGACTCCGGATCGGCGGACGCACTGCCCCAATCATCCGGGTCCGAGCCCGCGTCACCCACGGCTACTCGGCCTCCGTGTCGCTCCCAGACGCGGCCGATCCCTCTTCGCCTGCGGCGCCGTCGGATGTCGCGGCCGCGTTCGCACTCGTGGCGTTCTCCTCGCGGATCTGCTGAGCCTGTTCCTCGAGGTAGCGCTTCATCTCCGGGTATCCTTCCAGCTCCGAGGCTTGTTTCATCGTCGAGGAGACGTACTGCCGGACGGTCTTGGGCTCGGACTCCTCGAGCTTCTCCATGAGGTACTCCTTGTCTGGCGTGATCGCGTCGCCGTCGATGACGCTCTCGATGAGTTCGCGCTGCAGTTCCGAGCCGAGTATGCGGTCAGCGATCTCCGCGGGGGTGTATCCGACCGACGCCTCGCCAAGTTCTGCGATGGCCTCCTCGCCAAGTTCCTCGCTGATACGCCCGAGCGACGTGCGCCACACCTCAGACATCACGGCCGCGTCGGGTTGGGGGATAAACTGCTGGATCGGGAATCGACGGGTCGCCGCCGGGTCGATGCTGAACGGCATGTTCGTCGCGCCGATGACGAGGAGGTTGTCCTCCACGTCGTTCATCTCCTGCAGGAACGCGTTCGTCAGCGCGCGCTCGTGGCGTTGGATGTCGTCCGAGCGGTCCGGGATGAGCGTCTCCACCTCGTCGAAAAAGAGGACGGCGAACCCGTCGCCGGCCGCCTCGTGTGCCTGTTCGAAGGCTGCGCGGACGTTCTTCTCGGACTCGCCGGAGTACTTTGAGACCACGTCGCTGCCGCGGACCTCGAGGAAGACAACCTCGCCGTAGCTGTCCTCGATGTCGGTGTTGTGCTTCGCCTCGTAGGCGATCGCCTCAGAGACGAGCGTCTTCCCGCAACCGGGGCCGTACAGCATCATGCCGCCGCCGCGGTCGGCGAACTCCTCCCCGTAGCGCTCGACGACCTCGTCGCGGACGTCGGGCTCGAACAGCGACAGCATCATCTCTGCGGTGTTCTTCACCTCCTCGAGTCCCGCGACGTCCTCCTCGAAGCTCGTCGTCGGGTTCTGCGGGGTGATGTCGATGTTGGCCTCCTCCTCGTCGCCCGCGGCGCCGCCCCCGCCGGACCCGTCGCCGCCGGGCGCTCCATCGGCGTCGGTCCCGTCCCCGGCGCCCGCCGGCGGGCCCGTGCTCGCCGGCGGCTCATCGAGGAACACAAACTCGGTGTCCTCGTCCACGCGGAGGGTCGTCCCGCGCGGCTCCAGTTCGTCGACGACGAACTCGACGCGCTCGCCGCCGATATCGACGACCTCGTGGATGGGGTGCAAGAGGAACTGTCGCTCGGCGAGCGCCGACGTCAACGCCTCCTCGTTTACTCCCTCGGCGTAGATGGTCGCGCGCTTGCAGGCTCTGACGCTCCCGAGCGACACGTCGGTGTCCACGTAGAAGTCGTTGGTTCGGTTGATCCCCCGAACAGCGTCGCGACGTTACTGTTCAGATAGACCTTGTTCTTGATCGTGGACGCGAAGCCGTCCTCCTCGGTGTCGACTCGAAAGAACGCCTCGCGGCCGGCGTGGCGGACGCGGGCGATCTCCGCCCGCGACCCGACTTTACTCTTTCCCACGGTGACGTGGGAGGTCGGCTGCTCTTCTTTCGTGATCGGCGTGAGATTGACACTCGTCATGCGACTGGGTTGTAAGCGTTCATCGTTCGGGTCACGTACTCGCGAACCCGCCTGTCCTCGGCGTCGATCAACCCGTCGGGCGGGTTGACCCACAGCGTCCGCGTGGCGACGTTCCTGACCGTCGTGACGGTGTCCTGGAGCGCGCCCGCCACGTCGTACAACGCGGCCGCGGAGTCGTCGCGGCTGTACAGCTCCATTCGTCCGGCGCCGCGCTCGACCATCGCCGCGGCTCGTTCGAGCCGATCGGTGAGAACGGGGACGAGCACGAACCAGTTCGCGACCGGTTCGCCGACGGTCGCCAGGGGCACAGTCGGTGTGTCCATGTCGCCGACGGAGATCCGATTCGCTGCTCGCGCGGTCTCGACGGCCTCCGCTGGCGGCTCTTCCCCGTCGATTGCCGCTCCGATCACCTGCTCGACTGCCGCGGCGACGCGTCCGTCGTCGACTGTGGCGGGTACCGGGAGGGGTAACGCGTCCGCAAGCAGCGTCCCCAGTCCGCGCAGCGACCCGTCGAACGAAGCGATCGCTGCCCAGACTTCCCGTGGTTCGGGCGGCGACGTCCACGAAAGGATCCGTTCGCTGGTCTCCTCGATGGCTGCCACGTGCTCGACCCACGGTTCTGCGCGAACGGGACGTGTCACGCGGCTACCTCCCGCCTCGCCGCGCCGCGGGTCGGCGGATCGAGCACACCACCGCGGCCGCGTCGCCGCTCGATCGGATCCCGGCCGACATCGTCACGACTCCGTGATCGTCTCCGTCCCGGCGTCCTCTTGGGTGATCGCCTGAGACGACTCGTTCAACTTTTCCATCTCGTCGGAGTTGCCGCGGAGGTCGTCGAGGAAGTTCTGCGGGTCCTCCTCTTCCATCCGCTCTTGCTTCGGGACGACGTTGCCCATCGCCGAGAGCACGTTTGTGAACTGCTCAGATGCCGCGACGGCCTCGGTCGGCCACAGTTGCTGCGTACGGATCCGATCGCGAAGGCGCTCCTGTTCGATCGAGAACTGGTCTTTCGTCGACTCGAGCTGATCGATGATCTCCCGAGGTCCATCTGGTCGGGGTTCGGATTCGGGATCGTGTCGCCCTGTTTCTCCTCCTGCTCGACGAGGTTGTCGTAGTGGTAATACTGTTCGCGGGCGTGATCGAACTTCCGGCGCTCTTCCTCTTCGAGGTCTGAGATATCGCGATCGCCGGCGACCGACAGCATCTCCTGTTTGTACTCCTCGCGCTTTTCTCGAAGGTTCTGGAGGTGTTCGGTCACGTCGGTCGTCTCCTCGGCCCGTGAGGTGAGTCGCTCTTGTGCCTCCTCGACCCGGCCGACCGCCGTTTCGATCCGCTCTGTGAGCGTGTCGAAGGCCGCCGCCCAGTTACTGTACATCTTCACCGCCCGGTCCATCTCGTCCTCGTCGTAGGTGTGTGGCGGACGGAGGACCGTCACGGTGGAGCTCTCGATCGAGACGATGTCGTTGTGCCCGAGGTAGTCGATGATGGCGCGAGCCGAGTCCTCGCTGCGGGCGTGGTCGCTTTCTGCGAGGGTCTGTGCGGCTTCGTTGACGTCGATGACCGCGTTGCCGTCTTGGTCGATGGAGAGCTCTTCGCCGCCGAGCACCTCTTCCATGAGATGGGCGAGCAACTCCTCCCAGTTGCCGCTGTCTTCGTCAGCCCACTCGGCGAAACCGAACTCGAATCGAACCGCCGAGTCGGTCTGGCTCTTGGGTCGCGCGACGACTGTTCCGGACTCCTCGTCTTCGTCGAAGGTGGTGTATCGCATTGGATGTGGTAGGGGCAGTGGCTGCGGGTGGTTAGAATCGCTCGTCGATCAGTTCCTCGCCGCGCTCGCGAACCTGCGTGCGGGCGTAGGCGTTTCCGGCGTCGCTCGTCGTGAGGTGCAGGTCGTCGATGGACTCGCGGAGCTCCTGTTTCAGCGAGTCCGCCGTCGCGGCCGTCAGGTCTTGGAGCAGCGGACGGGTGAGGTCCTCAGCTCGCGCCTCGACCATCTGCTCGAACGGCTCGACGGCGACCGCCAAGCTGCGGGCATCGAGCACGTCGATGTGCGGATCGGCAGCGTCGTCGTTGTACTCGCTTTGGACGGCCTCGATGACGTCGCGCTTGCCGATGTCCGCTCCGCTGGATCTGACGTGCGCGAGGACGTTCGAGCGGACCTCGATCTCCGATTCGATCAGCGAGCTGTACTCGCCGGTCGGCATCACGTTGCCCGCGTCGTCGAACGATCGGGCCACGTCGTCGCCCAAGTCGTCGCCGAGCTTCTCGGCGAACTCGTCGAGCGCGCTCCGTACCAGGTACTCGCCGTCCATGTCGATGATGAGTCCCTCGCCTTGGAGGTAGCCGATCACGTCCGACGTCGCGGCGACCGAGATCGCCTCCTCCAACTGACCGTGCGAGAGCTTTCCGTGCGTCGAGCGTCGCTTGAGCTTCCCCTTGAGATCGTCCTCGCCGGTCTCCTCTTTCAGGCGCGACCCGACGGAGTAGTAGTCGCGACTTCCGGCGGCGATTCGCATCACGGGTTCGCGTCGCAGCTGCGTGGCGAAGAAGTCGGCGTCCTCGTGTGCCAGATCGAACGCCTTCCGGAGGTCTTC